>CAZZWP010000144.1:0-6695 GCA_964657965.1 uncultured Rudaea sp.
CGCTGCGATCGCCTCACCGGTGCTGAACAGGCCGGCGTTGAAAAAATACGGACTGATGCGCCCAGATTTCAGTTTGAATTCACCGAAGCGCAGTGCGTCGCGGCGTAGCGCCAAATCGAGGAAATCGCGTTGATGGGATTTCATGACGTCACGGATTCCGGGCGAGAGCGAAAGCATAACCGACAGCCGCTATTGGTATCATCAAACCTATTCTGAATTTCAAACGGCGGCTCTCATGCGCATTATCAGCTTCAACGCCAACGGCATTCGTTCGGCCGCCAACAAGGGTTTTTTGGAGTGGCTCAAAACGCAAAAGGCGGATGTCGTCTGCCTTCAAGAAACGAAAGCTCAAGAGGATCAACTGACCGATCCAATGTTTCGTCCGGACGGCCATCATTGTTTTTATCGCGACGCCACGACCAAGAAAGGTTATAGCGGCGTCGCCATCTACGCGCGCAAAGAACCGGACGACGTTCTGACCAAGCTCGGTCGGCCATCGTTCGACGAGGAGGGCCGCTACATCGAAGCGCGGTTTGGCAATTTGAGTGTCGTATCGATGTACATACCGTCGGGCTCATCGGGCGAAGAACGCCAGCAGTTCAAGTTCGAGGCGATGAAGTGGCTCAAGCCGATTCTCGACACGTGGTTAAAAAGCGGGCGCGACTATGTCTTGTGCGGCGATTGGAACATCGTACGCTCGCGCAACGACATCAAGAATTGGACGTCCAATCAGAAAAACTCCGGTTGCCTGCCCGCTGAGCGGGCCTGGTTGAATGGACAGATCGCCGACGCCTGCGGCGATGAAACGCCAGCGCCGAAAAACGGCTGGCTGGATAGTTTCCGCGTCGCCAAACCGGATGCGGTTGAATATACGTGGTGGTCGAATCGTGGTGCGGCGCGCGCGAACAACGTCGGCTGGCGCATCGACTATCAGATCATCACGCCGTCGTTGCGCGATCGCGTGAAAAATTGCTTCGTCACGGCTGAGCCTCGCTTCTCCGATCACGCGCCATACACCGTGGATTACACGTGATCGAAACGAATGCGCGCAAGCCGCCGTCCGTGTGGCGCGCGTTCGCGCAACCATCGGCGTGGACGATGGTTTTTTTCGGTTTCTCATCGGGCTTGCCGTTTTTATTGGTTGCCGGAACGCTGGCGTTTTGGCTGAAGAAATCTGGGATTTCACTTTCAGAAATCACGGTGATCGCCAGCGCGGGGTTGACGTACGTGCTCAAGTTTCTTTGGGCACCTTTGCTCGACCATTGGAGGCTTCCCGGTTTCGAGCGATTGGGACGGCGGCGAGGCTGGTTGTTGTTTGCGCAATGCGGCGTTATCGCGGCGCTCTTGGTGATGGCCGCGGTGACGCCGGACAATCTGCCGTTATTCATCATCGCAACGCTTGCTGCGGCATTTTTCGGCGCGACGCAGGATACGGCCGTCGACGCCTATCGCATTGAAATCGCCCCACTGGAAACGCAAGGCGCACTCGTCGCCACCTATTCACTAGGCTACCGGTGCGGATTGTTGGCGGCCGGTGCTTTAGCGTTGATCATGGCCGATCATATGCCGTGGCGCGCCGTCTACGCGGTGATGGCGGCGGCGATGCTCGTTCCCGTTGTCGCCAATCTGCTCGCTCGCGAACCGGACGTTCAAATACAAACATCTAAGTCCTGGCGCGACGCGATGCGCGCAAGCGTCGTCGATCCATTCACCGATTTCTTTCGCCGGTATGGCGTTGCACTCGCGCTAGTCACGCTGGTGTTTGTTCTTATTTTCAAGATTCCTGAGCAGGCGACGATTGGCGGAATCATGAGTCCGTTCTATCTCGACATGGGATTCACGCAAACCGAAATCGGCGCAGTCACTAAAATTTACGGCGTGGCGATCGGCATACTCGGTACCTTCCTCGGCGGCGCGGCCGTTGCGCGATGGGGCATTTGGGGACCGTTGCTCGCCGCCATTATCATCTGCGGCAGTGCCAATCTCGCGTATCTGATTTTGCCGACGCATCAAGGTAGCGTGGCAGCGTTGACTGTCGTGATTTCCGCCGAAAATCTTACGCTCGGATTTCTCGGCCCACCGACGGTGGTGTTTCTTTCGTCGCTCGTCAATCGTGAACATACGGCGACGCAATATTCGTTGTTGACATCGTTGGTCAATGTCACGGGCAAAATTCTCGGCATCTTCGCCGGCGCCATCGTTACCGCAACCGGCTACTCCACATATTTCATCATCACAACCTTGGCCATACCGCCCGCCGTCGTGTTGTGCTTTGTCGTCAGGTCTCAAATGAATCGCCGCGCGACGATTGCGTGACGACGCACGTGAAATAGTTTTCGATTGCTGACAGAATCCCGCGTCAGGGGGTCGATCAACGTTGAGTGGTTGCTGTGCCTGACATCCTTGTACGCAATATCGAAGAATCGGTTGCCGAACGCATCAAATCCATCGCGCGCGAGCGCAACTGGTCGATCAACGACGTCGTCCTGCACATCCTGCGGCACAGTTTGGGTTTTGGCGGCGACGATATGGCGAATCGTGAAATCCACGACGTCGCCACGTTGACCGGCACGTGGGACGCGGGCGAGAGCGCAGCGTTCCGGACAGCGCTCGAAGCGTTCGAGCGAATCGACGGCAAGCCGTTATTCGTCGAAACGAAACCGACTCACGACCCAAAATAAACGCCACCCAGCACGCGCGGCCCGCGGGCTCCGGTCACTGTGTCAACGTTCGGTGCGGCACGATTGGCGAGCCGCTCGCGCGCCAGCCAAGCGAATGTCATGGCTTCGACGAAATCAGGATCGATACCCAACTCGCCGATACTGCGAACGCCGATCGGTGTCAATTCCGCTGCAATGGCCGACATCAGCGCCGGGTTGTGAACGCCGCCGCCGCATACCAGGACGTCCTGCGTCGCCGGAGCATAGCGGCGAATCGCGTCGGCGATGGTGCGAGCGCTGAACGAAAGTAACGTCGCTTGAACGTCTTCAGCGGACAAAGTGAAGTCACGCAAACGTTCATGCAACCACGTCAGATGAAATTCTTCGCGCCCCGTGCTTTTCGGCGGCGCGGCGGAAAAATACGGATAGTCGAGCAGGCGTGCGAGCAATGCGTCGTTCTTCTTGCCGCGCAAAGCGAACGCCCCGTTCGCATCGTAACGCGCGCCGATTTTTTCTTGCGCCCATGCATCGAGCAAACAACTTGCCGGTCCGGTGTCGAAGCCGTTCAACGGTAACGAATCGTCGCCCGCGATGACGGTGATGTTTGCGATGCCACCGAGATTCAGCACCACACGCGGCACACCGTTTTGTCCGAGCATCGCTGCATGAAAAGCGGGGGCAAGCGGCGCGCCTTGTCCACCGGCCGACATATCGCGGCGTCGAAAATCGGCGACAGTAAGAATGCCCGTGCGTTCGGCGATTTCGTTCGGGTCGCCGAGCTGAATCGTGTAAGGCGGATCGTGCAACGGACGATGACGCACGGTTTGCCCATGCGAGCCGAGCGCCGTCACGCTGCGGGCGGCGACGCCGCTGCGATCAAGAAGTTGTTGGGCGGCGTCGGCGAAAGCGCGTGCGATCTCGATGTCCAGCGACGCGAACTCATCGAGCGCTATCCGCCCATCGCCTTGCGCCAAATCGAGAATGCGCCGCCGCAACGATTCAGGGTACGCAACCATCGCCGATGCATGCAATCGCGGCGCAGGATCAAAGCTCACCAGCGCGACATCAATGCCATCCGCGCTGGTTCCGGAGATCAGTCCAAGAAAAAGCGACGTCACGCGCGATTATTTTTTCGCGACAAGCGTCTGCGTCGCTTCCAGCGCCTTCAATTTGGCCAGCATTGGCGTCGTTTGACCCTGGAATTTCGCCAGCTCAATCGCCGGCAGAGGCTCCGCCTTCGGCAGCGTCACGGTAAGCGGATCGCGATGCACGCCGTCTATCCGGAACTCGTAGTGCAGATGCGGACCGGTCGCGAGGCCGGTCATGCCGACGAAACCGATCGTCTGACCCTGCGAAACGCGCTGCCCGACATTCAGGGCGGCGATCTTCGACATATGGCCGTACAGTGTGCTGTAGTGGCCGCCGTGTTGGATGACGACGACATTGCCGTAACCGCCCTGCCAGCCGCGAAAGACAATTTTGCCTTCGCCCGCCGCATGAATTGGCGTACCGGTCGGCGCCGCGTAATCGACGCCGCGATGCGCGCGCATGGTGCCGAGGATCGGATGCAAGCGTCCGGCCGAGAACGTGGACGAAATGCGCGTAAAGTCTACCGGTGTGCGCAGGAACTCTTTGCGCAACGGGCGGCCATCGGCACTGTAGAACATCGTGTTGCCGCCGGCATCGGTATAGCGAAACGCCGAGAAGCGCTTGCCACGATTGATGAAGGTTGCGGCGATGATGTCGCCGTCGTGTTTGCGTTCACCTTCGCAATAAACGTCGTCGTAAATGACGGTGAAGCTGTCGCCCGGGTGGAGGTCTTGATAAAAATCGATGTCGTAACCGAACGCGGCAGCGAGTTTCAATACCATCGCATCGCTGAGGCCCGCCTGGTTTCCGGCCTCGAAGAGTGAATGCTCGACTACACCGTGCCCGACGTGCGTGCGGCGCTCGAAGCCTCGGTTCTGCAAACTCTCACGAAAACTGCCACTGACTAGCGTTTCGGTGACGCGCGTGTGTTCGTCGCGATCAAAACGGATGGCGTGCAAACTGCCATCGCTGGTCCGCCCGAACGCGAATTCCTCACCCGGATGGATATTGCGCAGGGAGTTGGCGTTATTGTGATCGTCGATGATTTTTTGCAGATCGGTCGCACTGATCCCTTGCTGCTTAAAAATGTCGCCGACGGTTTGACCCGAATGGACAGTGACAACCTTCCAATCGATATCTTCGTCCGGTGACGAAGTGCCGGCCTGTGCGTCGGCAGAAGTACCGTCGACGAAATCTACCGTCAGTGGCGGAACGACGAGATCCAGGCTCGTCATCGCTGTTTCAGATGAATCGCGTGTGGCGTTGGCAAATCTCGGCGTGATGATGCCGACAACTGCCAAGACGGCAACGACGACTCCCATCGCCAGCCAGTGATGTCGGCGCAGGGAACGAATCCGGTCTGCAGCGCTGCGCACAATTGAAAATGTATACATGTGGAATATCACCGACAGACTAGCGAGCACACGAAAAATCCGAAGACGTATAGAATGCGTTAATCGATTCGCCTCGACACGGATTAATCTCCCCGACGACCGCCGTAAAGTAGCGAGGGAAAACTTCCACGTCAAACATGTCGCAAGGCCTCGAATTTGCAGGAAAGTCGCGGTTAACGAATAATTAACCGCGGTACCCCATTTGGCCGTCCAAACGGCTTTTTGTTCGATTAGTTGAGGTGTTGAATGGCTGGCGTAGAGGAAGCGATCGAACTCATCGGTCGCGGCGCGGATGAAATCATCAAGCGCGAGGATTTGGAAACGCGGCTGAAGCTGGGTCGGCCGCTGCGCGTGAAGGCGGGGTTCGATCCGACCGCGCCTGACTTGCATCTAGGCCATACCGTGTTGCTGAACAAGATGCGCCAATTTCAGGATCTCGGCCATCAGGTGATTTTCTTGATCGGCGATTTCACGGGGATGATCGGCGATCCGAGTGGCAAGAACGTCACGCGCAAACCGCTGACGCGCGAGGATGTACTGGCTAACGCCGAAACGTACGCCGCACAGGTTTACAAAGTCCTTGATCGCGAACGCACCGAATTGCGTTTCAATTCCGAGTGGTTCGGCAAGATGGACGCGGTCGGCATGATCAGTCTCGCCGCGAAACATACGGTCGCGCGCATGCTCGAGCGGGATGATTTCGACAAAAGGTATAAAAGTGGACAGCCGATCGCCATTCACGAATTTCTGTATCCGTTAGTGCAAGGCTACGATTCCGTCGCGCTCAAGGCCGACGTTGAGCTTGGCGGTACGGATCAGAAATTTAATTTGCTCGTGGGCCGCCAACTGCAAGAACAAGAAGGGCAACCCCCGCAGATTGTTCTGACGATGCCCTTGCTGGAGGGCACGGATGGCGTCAACAAGATGTCCAAGTCGCTTGGCAACTACATCGGCATCAATGAGCCCGCCAACGAAATCTTCGGCAAAGTGATGCGCGTTTCCGACGAATTGATGTGGCGCTACTACGAACTTTTATCGTTCGAGAAATCGCTTGCCGACATTAAAACTATGCGCGAAGAAATCGCCGCCGGCGCTAATCCGCGCGACTACAAAATGGCTCTTGCCGCGGAGCTGACCGCGCGTTTCCACGACAAAGCGGCCGCGGATTCCGCAATCAAGCACTGGAATGACGTGATCCAGGGCGGCGGCGTGCCGCACGATTTGAAAACCGTCGATGTCGCTGTGCCCTCAAGCGGGATTCGTGTTGCGGCTTTACTTAAAGCTTCAGGACTCGCGCCGAGCACATCCGAGGCGATGCGAAAACTCAACGAGCGTGCGGTGCGAGTCGACGGTTCTGTCGTTGAAGATCGCGAGTTGACTTTGCATCATGGCAGCGAACATCTGTTGCAGATTGGCAAGCGCGGCTTCGCACGTGTAAATCTGGTCGCCGATAGTAAAAACTAATCTGTAAAGGTGTTGACCGTCTTCGGATACCTCGTATAATACGCGGCTCCCCGGACGAAACGTTTGGGCGCTGGATTTGGGTAGCACC
>CAZZWP010000145.1:0-3538 GCA_964657965.1 uncultured Rudaea sp.
GACCGGAATCCGCATTCTCGAAAACAACAATAATGGCGCTCTGATTCGCGTCGAAGCCGGCGAAAACTGGAACGATCTGGTCCACTGGTCGCTCGCGCAAGGGTTCGTCGGCCTGGAAAATCTCGCGCTGATCCCGGGAACCGTCGGCGCCGCGCCGATTCAAAACATTGGCGCGTACGGTGTCGAAGTCAGCGAGTTCGTGCGCACCGTTGAAGTGTTCGACTGGCGCTCGCGCGCATTCGCTCGCATCGCGAATGCCGATTGTGGATTCGGTTATCGCGACTCGATCTTCAAGCGCGATCCTTCGCGATATCTGGTGACTGCGGTTGAGTTTTTTCTGCCACGTCGCCGTGATTTAAAACTCGACTACGCCGGTGTTCGCGAAGAGCTCGCGACGATGAGCGTGGAACAGCCAACTGCGCCGATGGTGGCCGAAGCGGTCTGCCGGCTGCGCACGCGCAAATTGCCGAACCCGGCGCTGATCGGCAACGCCGGCAGCTTCTTCAAAAATCCGATCGTGACGGCTGCGATCGCAGACGATTTGCGCAAAGAAAATCCGACATTGCCCGATTGGAAAACAACTGCGGACAACCTAAAACTTTCCGCAGGTTGGCTCATTGAAGTGAGCGGATTCAAAGGCTTGCGCGAAGGTGATGCAGGTGTTTCTACACAGCACGCGCTCGTGCTCGTGAACTACGGCAAGGCAACCGGCGCGCAGATTTGGGCATTGGCGCAGCGAATTCGGGAAGGGGTTTTTCAGCGGTTCGGCGTAATGCTGGAACCGGAGCCAATCATCGTTTGAGGGTTGGTTTCAGTCGCACTGAAAATACAGCACGTGATCGGGATTCAGCGCGATCGTCTGTCCCAGACTGATGGCGCCACTCTTGCGCAAAAATACTTCGTCGCGATGCAGGCGCAATTCGTCTTCTTCGCCGAGTTTCACATATGTGCCGTTCGTCGAACGATCCGAAATCACGAAATAGCCGCGTTTGTATTCGATCAGTGCGTGATTGCGCGACACCCACTCCGCATCCACGATCAAACTGCTCGTCGCATCGCGACCCAGCGTAAACGGATGCGTTGACGCATCAAGCTCGAGCACCTGACCCCGATACCGCAGAATCAGCTTGATCTTGTCCGCCCCGGTGGCGTCGATGCGGATCGCTCGCTGCACCATCGTCACGTTAGACGTATCTTCCTGCCACTGCACATCGACGATATCGATCGGCTGCAGCTTCCCGGCCACGCGCGCCTGACCCACCGATCGCGTGCGCAACATGCCTGCGTTCGTCAGCATCTTCAGCGTGCTGCCGGTGGCGATGATCTGCTCGCGTTTGGCGAGCGAGGCCATGCGCGCGGCGGTGTTGACGGCATCGCCGTAGACGTCGTTGTCTTCCATCAACGCGTCGCCGTGATGCAGGCCGATGCGGATGGCGAGTTTGTCTTTGGCGAAGTCGACATCGTGCGCGATGCGCTTTTGCATGTCGACGGAACCGAGCAAACCCTGCATCGGCCCGGGAAACGTGCACATGATTTCATCGCCGATCGTCTTGATGACGCGCCCGCCGTGCCGTGCGCAGACATCCGCCAACGCGCTAAGGATAGCGGCAACCAGCCGCCGCGCTTCCACATCGCCGCGCGTCTCGAACAGCTTGGTGCTGCCGCTGACATCAGCGAACAGGATGGTCAAGGCATGGCTTTCGGTCATTAGGCGAATGATAGGCGATTAACCCGCCCAAGCTCCAGTAATGCGACGCCGAAACAACGTGCGATGCGCAACTTCCCCAGTCCCTACGCCAAACCCGGCGCTCAGCGGCTACTTTGACTCGTAGAAAATATACGTCGCGCTGTACGGTACAAGCGCTTTTGCGCCGACGTCCGCTGCGGCCTGGCAACCGTTCGCCGGTGCGACGCCGCCCGATGTATCGATGCGCTGAACGAAGGTGACGTGCGCGAATCGCGCGCCGCTCGATTTTCCGGCGTCCGCCGTCGTCTTCAACAACAGCCACGGAATCGAGCCGGCCGCGACGAATGCATTATCCGATGACGACGCGACCAGCGTTCCCTGCGCACGGCTCAAATCATTGGCTTGCCACGTCGGATGTCCGGCTCCCGCGGCATCGGGGCTCAAAAAGTGAGTGCCAATAGGTTCCGCATTTCCTTTGCCCGCGAACAGTGTCGCCTGCGGACCGTACAACGCCCATGCGAACGAATCCGTCTTCGGGAGACACACATAATCCTGCGCACCTTCGGCGCGTGCGACGAGGAATTGTTTGTTGCCAGCCGGCACTTGAAGATTATCGGGCACTTTCAGCGAGCTGGTCTCAACTGCCTGAACCGATGGCGCGGTAGCGAAAGCGACAACCAGGACGATTGCAATTCGTTTCATCGTTCCGACTCCGTTGAATGGGACAGACTACTCGGAAAACTGCAGCGCTGCCGAGACGATATCGCCTTCGGATGGCAGGACGAGGAACGCCGCACCCGCGAGCGGCGTGTAGGTGTCGACGCCAACGACACGTCTGATCGGTTTCGCGCCGTGGCCCGCCTCGACAACGGCCGTTATTACACCTTCGCCGACGCCCGCCGATTTGCGACCCTCGTCGACGACCAGAATTCGCGTGCATTCGCCGGCATGTTTCCCGATCGCCTCTGCGTTGATCGGCTGTAACCAGCGCAAGTCGACCACGCGGACTTTCCAGCCGCGCGCTTTTTCGATGTCGCGCGCCGCCCTCAGACTCATCGGCACGCCGTTGCCGAAGGTAAAAATGACCAGGTCTTGTGCGTCCGGCGAATAGGTGCGTTCTTCGCCCAACGTCATCGTCTGGTCGAGCGCCGGATACGAAAACTGCCATTGCCCATCGCCGGAAGCGTACAAATCCTTGGTCATGTACAGCGCGATCGGTTCGAGAAACGCGCACACGCGTCCATCGACTTTCGCCAGCGCCATCAACGTGCGCAGCATGGTCGCCGCGTCGTCGCCGCGCGACGGGCATCCGACGACCAGGCCCGGAATATCGCGCAGCGCGGTTATAGAATTATCATTGTGGAAATGTCCACCGAATCCGCGCTGATAACCGAGGCTGGCGATGCGCATGACCATCGGATTGCGATACTGCCCGTTCGAGAAGAATTGCAGCGACGCGGCTTCGCCACGAATCTGATCGCACGAATTGTGGAAATACGCCAAATATTGAATTTCCGGCAGCGGCAACATGCCCATGTTGCCGAAACCTTGCGCCAGGCCGAGGATCATCGTTTCGTCCAGCAGCGTGTTGAAAACGCGCGCGTTCTTGAATGATTTGTGCAATCCCTTGGTCAGCGTATACACGCCGCCTTTTTGCGCGACGTCTTCGCCGAACAAGAGCGATTCGGGGTATTTGCACATTAGATCGTGCAGCGCATTGTTGATCAAAATCGCCAGATGACGCGGCGGTTGTTTCTCTGGCAATTTCTCTTCACTGCCAAATATCGCGATTCGCTTCAATTGGTAGTCCGAGCGAGCCGCTTCTTTCTTCACCTCATCGGCGTGATAAGG
>CAZZWP010000145.1:3548-6538 GCA_964657965.1 uncultured Rudaea sp.
GATGTGTGCAACAACCGTACTTTCGGCGTGATAAGGCGCCAGCGGTGCGATGACTTCGGCAAGATCCGTCAGCTTAGGTCGGCGGTCGGCCTCTTCGGCTGCCGCAAAGCAACGCTGGCGGATCGTTTCGTAGCGATCCAGCAATTGTTGCTTTGTATACAAACCGGCTTCGAGCGCGATCGCGGCAGAGCGCAATAAGGGATCGCCCGCCTCGACGCGCACCAGTTCTTCGATCGACCGCCATTCGATTTCGAAATCCGTGCCGGCGTGGCCCATGATGCGCGTGGTGCGCAAATGCAGAAACGTCGGGCGGCGTGTCGTGCGGCAATGAAAAACCGCACGCGCTACCTCTTCGTAACCGGCCGCCAGATCGAGTCCATCGGCGTAAAAATAGTCGAGATCGCGACGGCTGCCGAAATTCGCGCTGATCCAATCGGCCGGCGTCTTGACGGAAATTCCGATGCCATTGTCCTCGCACACGAATAAAACGGGCGCGGGCAATTTCTGATACGCCGTCCACGCGGCGGTGTTGAACGCGGTCTGCGCCGTGGCGTGATTCGACGACGCATCGCCGAACGAGCAGACAGCGATCGAATCGTCAGGAATCGGCAGTTTGTGCGCGATGCGCTTGGCTTGCTCGATCGCGACCGCCGTGCCGAGCGCTTTCGGCAAGTGCGATGCGATCGTCGATGTCTGCGGCAGCACCCACAACGGCTTGCTGCCCCATACCTTATGGCGACCGCCGGATGCGGGATCGTCCTTGCTCGCGGCGAAACTCAATGCGGAATCCATGATCGGATCCATGCCCGGCAACTTGCGGAAACGTTCGGCCATGAACGCACCGGAGCGGTAATGCAGGAACGCGGGGTCGGTGTGACGCGTCAGCCGCGCGACCATCGCGTTGCCTTCGTGACCACTCGAGCCGATCGTGTAGAACACTTTGTTTTTCACGCGAAGAACGCGCGCCATCAAATCCAGATGACGGCTGATCAGTTGCGAATCGAATAGCTCGATGAAATCGTTGCGCGTGCACAAACTGCCCGGCAAAACCGGTTCATCGTCGGACGCAACGTTAGCGACGTCGCCGTTCCAGTTTTGCACGTACTCGACGAAGTTCTGATCGCACACTTCGGCGCGATTGACGTTTTTGTGTCGGGCAGGAATGGGTGTCGCGAGAACATTCATCGGTTGGCTCAGCGAGATTGCGCAATGCGCGCGCGTGCTTCGTCGTCGAACGGCCGCATCGCCACGAATTTCGGCGTGCCTTTGACGCGCATCAACCAGCGCGAGATCGCCGGATACATCGCCACATCGAAACCGCCGTCGTCGGCGCAATGCGTGTAAGCGAACAATGCGATATCGGCGATGCCATAGGCTGAGCCGCTGAACCAATCATGCTCAGTCAAATATTTTTCCATGACGGCCAGCGCCTGATGTCCACGTTCGCGCAGACGCGGCAATTCCTCGCGTCGCGGCGAATCCAGCGCTGTCCAACCGCAGATGAAACGCGCGACGGCAATGTACGGTTCGTGACTGTACTGTTCAAAAAACATCCACGACAGCGTCTGTGCGCGCTGCCACGAATCGCCGGAAAAATAGTCCGTTCCCTCCGCGAGCCAATACAGAATGGCGTTCGACTCGACCATGATCCGTCCGTCGTCGAGCTCGATCATCGGCACGCGGCCGTTCGGATTCTTTCGCAGATACTCGGCGGTGCGCGTTTCGCCGTGTACGCTGTCGACTTCGATCCAGCGAAAATCGCGACCGAGCTGCGTCAACAGCAAACGCAGTTTGTGGCAATTGCCAGACGGCGAAAATCCGTAGACGGTGATCATGCGGCGAGTTCCTTACGACGCGACATCCACTCGTCGCGCGATTGGCCCCAGATGTCGACGACGACATGCTCGTACGGCGAGGGCAAACTTGACTGGCGCAAAATTCGTGAACCCAATCGCTGCGCGAGTAACTGCGACGGTTTGTTGTCGGGATTGATCGAATGGATCACCTCGGTCCATCCGAGATTCTCGAATGCCCAGTCGACGCTCGCGATGGCGGCTTCGCGCGCATAACCTTTGCCCCACGCGTCACGCTTCAACGCCCAGCCGACTTCCGTGCCGGGCCAGCCTTCCGGTTGCCACGGCCCGCATTGACCGATCCAGCGTCCGCTCGATTTCTCGACGAGCGAAAACATCGCGTAACCCTGCATCCACCACGCGCCCGGCATTTGCAGGAATTTCCGCCACGCCGCGGTTCGTGAGAGCAGGCCGCCGATGTGCTGTGCGGCTTCCGGATCGCCCATCATTTCCGCGTACGCGTCGAAATCGCCGGGCTCGGGCAGACGAAGAATCATACGTTGCGTTTCTAATGTTAGATCGCGTGCAATCATTCGGATCAAAACGCGTTGATGCCCGTCACTTCACGGCCGACGACGAGCTGATGCACCGTTTCCGTTCCTTCGTAGGTGATGACGGATTCGAGATTCAGCGCATGCCGGATCGGGCAATGTTCCGTCGTAATGCCTGCGCCGCCGAGAATGTCGCGCGCTTCCCTGGCGATATCGATCGCCATACGCACGTTGTTCCACTTCGCCAGCGAGACTTGCGTCGGCTGCATCTTGCCGGCGTCTTTGAGGCGACCGAGTTGCAGCGACAACAATTGCGCGAGCGTGATGCGGCGCGCCATATCGGCGAGTTTCAGCTGCACAGCCTGCGTGGCGGCAATCGGCTTTTGGAACAGGTGTCGCTGTTTGGCGTATTCGGTCGCTTCCGTAAAACAGGCGATGGCCGCGCCGATCGGTCCCCACGTGATGCCGTAACGCGCTTGCGTCAGACAACCGAGCGGCCCCTTCAAACCTTTCACGTTCGGCAATCGGCTGGAATCCGGAACGCGCACGTTGTCGAAGAACAGTGCGGACGTCACCGACGCGCGCAAACTCATTTTCTTGTGAATCTCCTGCGCCGCGAAGCCGGGTGTTCCTTTTTCCACAAGGA
>CAZZWP010000146.1:0-6413 GCA_964657965.1 uncultured Rudaea sp.
TCGCCACTGCTCGGTCTGCTACAACCTGACCGAAGAAGACCCGTGCTCGATCTGCAGCGACACGCGGCGCGATCCGAAGATGCTCTGCGTCGTCGCGGAAGCGAAAGACATCTATGCGCTCGAGCGTACGTCGGCATACAACGGCCGCTATCACGTGCTCGATTACAAGACGAACTGGCTCGGCAATCGGATTGGGAATTACGACGCGGCAGCGCTCGATGCGGCGATGGCACAACATCACTATCCGCTACAGGCGCTCGTTTATAGCGTCGCACTGCATCGTTATTTGCGCGGACGTCTGGACGGCTATACGTCCGAACGTCACCTGGGCGACAGCTGGTATCTGTTCGTTCGCGCGGTGGGACTCGCCGATGGCAGCGGCGTATGGCGCCGCCGCTGGCCGAGTGCGTTGATCGAAGCGATCGATGCCGCGTTCTCCGGCGTGCTCGCATGAACGAGCCGACCGAACGCATCGTGGATCACACCTTCGCACGCTGGGTGCGCGCTCGAAGCGGATCGGATTTGCTTGCGCATGCCGCCTTCGAGGCGTTGCGCGATGAAGGGCAGGGACATTCGTGCGCGGTGCTGTCGAGCGATGACATAGCGCTATCGATGTTGCGATCGCACGCGTGGGTCGGCGATGGAAAAACGTTCACGCCCTTCGTGCTGACCGATGACGAAAAATTCTATCTGTGGCGCAACTGGCGACATGAGACACGATTGGCGCAAGCGATTCTCGCGCGCACCGACGCGCGACGAACGCCGGTCAACGCCGCACAGCTCGCATCGGATGTCGCCGAACTTTTTCGCGGCACCGATGCAACAGCGACGGCCGCGCAACGCGACGCTGTCGCGGCCGTTCCCGGCGCGCGGCTGTTCGTGCTCACCGGCGGACCCGGCACCGGCAAGACGGCGACTGTGTTGCGCATGGTGTTGATGCTGTTGCGACACGCCGAAGCCTGCGGCTGGGAACATGCGCCGACCGTCGCGCTCGCCGCGCCGACGGGCAAGGCCGCGCAGCGCATGGCGCAATCGGTTGCGGCGGGCAAAGTCGAGCTACAACGAAATCTCGGTGAATCGTCGCCGTTTTTATCGTTGCTCGATTATGTGCCGCATGCACAAGCCCAGACGTTGCATCGACTTCTCGATTATCGCCCACGCGAAAACACATTCGGGCGCGACGTCGATTCGCCGCTGGCGGCCGATATTGTGGTTGTCGACGAAACGTCGATGGTCGATCTGGCGATGATGCGTCAGCTATTCGACGCCGTCCGCGCCGATGCCGTCATCATCCTGCTCGGCGATCCTGCGCAGCTCTACGCGGTGGAGGCGGGATCGGTACTTGGCGATATCGTGGCGGCAGGTTCGTCGTTACAGAACGAGGTGGTGACGCTGCGTCATGTCTGGCGCGCGCAGGACGATCTGAATCGCAGTCTCGATGCATTGCGCGACGGAGATGCCGCGTGGTGCGAGGCATTGGTTGCGAATGGTAACGTTGACGCGGTGCGCTGGCGATCGTGCACGGACGAAGCGTCGCTGCGCGCGGCTGTCGCCGCGTGGATGGAACTGCACGCCGACGCATTCGCCACGGTGATGAGCGACGTGCCGCATCCGGCCGCAGCATTTCGCGCGCTACGATCGAACCAGATATTGTGCGCCTTGCGCGAAGGCGCGTTCGGCTCGCACGGCATCAATGCGCTCGTTCTCGATTGGCTTTCGAAACGTTTCGATGTCGACGTGACGGGCGAGTGGTATCACGGCCGTCCCGTCATCGTCACGCGCAACGACTACGCGCGTGATTTGTATAACGGCGACGTCGGCATTGTGTTGCGCGAAGGTTCGCATCTGCGCGTGTGGTTCGAATCGCTGGATCGCGACGGCGCGTCGCTGCGGAGTTTTTCCACGCGCACGCTGCCGGCACACGAACCGGCATGGGCAATCACGATTCATCGCAGTCAGGGTTCGGAATATGGTGCGGTCGCCGTCGTGATGCCGCCGCAGGCCGACCAGCGCATTCTGAGTCGCGAGCTGCTGTATACGGCGGTGTCGCGCGCGACACGAAACGTTGAGCTTTGGACGTCCGCCGATTCGTTGCGTGCCGCCGCCGCACGGCCGGTGCAGCGACGCGGCGGACTGCGCCGACGCCTGCGCTAAACGCCACGCCGATCACGCCAGAGTTTTCGCGAAGGCTGGTATGATTCGGCCCTGACCTGTGCGGGAGTTCGTGCGTGTTAGAGATTCTGATCGCGGGCGGCTGGGCGATGGTGCCCATCCTGTTGTGTTCAGCGATTGCGCTGGCCATCATCTTGGAACGGTTCTGGTCGCTGCGCCGCAGCGCGGTGATCCCGAAAGGCCTCGGCGCCGAAGTGTTGCAGTGGGCGCGAACGCGCAAGCTCGATCCGGAACATATCGAAACGTTGCGCAGCAACTCGCCGCTCGGCGAAATTCTCGCGGGTGCGCTGAGCGTGCGCAATCGTTCGCGCGAGATCATCAAGGAACGCGTTGAAGATACCGGTCGCCACGTCGTGCATCGGCTCGAACGGTTCTTGAATACGCTGGGAACGATCGCACTTATTTCACCGTTGCTCGGATTGCTCGGCACGGTGTTTGGATTGATCGAGATGTTTTTTTCCGTGATGGTGAGCGGCGTCGGCGATCCGCTGAAAATGGCGGGTGGTATCGGCCAGGCGCTGGTGTGCACGGCGACGGGTTTGTGCGTCGCGATTCCTGCGTATTTTTTCCACCGTTATTTTCGCGGGCGTGTCGCCGATTACGTCGTCGATATGGAACAGCAGACGATTTTGCTGATCGACGAATTGTCCGCGCACAGCGAACCGGTTGCCGTCGCGCCGCCGCCGGCGACACGCGCGGTCCGCGCGGCGCCCTAATCATGAAGTTGGGCAATACCCGTCAGGACGATTTCGAGATCAACGTGATCTCGCTGATCGACGTGATGCTGACGCTGCTCATGTTCTTCGTCATGACGACGACATTCGTCCAGCACTCGGCGATGAAGGTGAGTCTGCCGCAGGCGTCCGATAATCCCGAAACGGCGCCGCGTGATCCGCTCACCGTGATGATCGGCAGCGACAGTCGTTTCTATATCGACAACAGCGAAGTGCTGAATCCGAACGTCGATACGTTGAAGGAAGCGATCGGTAAGGTCGCCGGTGAAGATCGCGAGCGTCCGGTGATTCTTCGCGCCGATGGCATGACGCCGCATCAAGCCGTCGTCACCGCGATGGACGCGCTGGGCCAACTCGGTTTCACACATCTGTCCATCGCCACCGTGCGCAGCAAGGAAACCGAAAGCCGGTGAAAAGTGCGTTCATGGGCGCGCCGCTCGTGACACTGGTTTCGCCGTGGGCGACGTATCGGCGATTGCTCGGCTACTCCGCGCATTATTGGGCGATCGGGATCGTCGCGTTCATCGGCATGATATTCGACGCCGCGTGCGGGGCGATGTTCACGTATCTGATCGCGCCGATGCTCGACGATCTGTTCACCGAACGCGATCCCGTCATGATTTTCTGGATGCCGATCATGATTATCGTGTTGTTCGTCGTGCGCGGCGTGGCCACGTTCGCTGCCGATTACGGCGTGGCGCGCATCGGTCGGGGCGTCGTGCAGACGATGCGCGAGCAGGTTTTCCACAAATACCTGCGCATGCCGGCGGCGTTTTTCCATCGTGAAACGGGTGGCGCGCTCATCTCGCGCATGACGTACACCGTCGAACAGGTCGCGAACGCCAGCACCGACGCGGTGAAAATCGCCTTGATGGATGGATTCATGGTGATCGGCCAAGCGTGCGTGATGTTGTATCGCAGTCCGCGATTGACGCTGGTGCTGCTCGTCATGGCCCCGTTGGTGGCGGCCGTGGTGTATTTCGTCGGCAAACGCTATCGCCGCATCAGCAAGAATATTCAGCAGTCCGTCGGCTCGATCACGAGCATCATCGACGAAGCGGTGACAGGTCAGCGCGAGATCAAGATTTACGGCGGTCACCGCTATGAGCAAACGCGCTTCGAAAGCGTGAATCGCGCCATTCGCAAACTCAACATGAAAGTGTCCGCGACGAGCGCGTTTTCGACGGCGTTGATTCAGTTCGTCGCGGCGGCGGCGTTGGCGCTCGTGATTTTTCTCGCGACGCGACCGGGCATGCACGAGATTTCATCCGGTACATTCATGTCCGTTATCACCGCTATGCTGGTGATGTTGCCATCGCTGAAACGGCTGACAACGGTGCAGGCCAACCTGCAACGCGGTGTGGTCGCCGCGGCCGACGTGTTCGAAGTGCTCGACAGCCGCGAGGAACACGACACCGGGACCGAGCCGCTCGAACGTTGCACGGGCGATATCGAATTCAAGGACGTCTCGTTCCAATATCCCGATTCTCCCAACTCGGTTTTGCACGACATCACGCTGCACTGCGCGCCGGGAACGGTGACGGCATTGGTTGGCCGTTCCGGCAGCGGCAAATCGAGTCTCGCCGGATTGCTGCCACGGTTTTACGATCCGGAATCCGGATCCATTTCGTTGGACGGTCGTCCGCTGTCGACATACTCACTGGCGAGTTTGCGCGCGCAGATCGCGCTGGTGAGTCAGCAAGTCGTCCTGTTCAACGACACGATTGCACGCAACATCGCCTACGGCTCGTTGGCGCGCGCGAGTGAACCGGAAATTGTCGCGGCGGCGGAAGCGGCCAATGCGATGGAGTTCGTCCGACGTTTGCCCGATGGGTTGCAGAGCCGCATCGGCGATTCCGGCGCGTTGTTGTCCGGTGGACAGCGTCAACGCATCGCGATCGCCCGTGCGATTCTCAAAGACGCGCCGATTCTGATTCTCGACGAAGCGACCAGCGCGCTGGACAGTGAATCGGAACGTCTCATTCAAGACGCATTGAAAAATCTTCTCAGCAATCGCACGGTTCTGGTGATCGCGCACCGACTATCGACGATCGAACACGCCGATCAGATCGCCGTGCTCGACGAAGGTCGCATCATCGAGATCGGCAAGCACGCTGAATTGCTCGCGCGAAACGGTCAATACGCGCTGTTGCATCGCATGCAGTTCCGCGACACGGGCGGTTGACGACCGCGATGCCCGACGAGCGTGCGCTGCAAGAAATCTGGTACGGCGGACGAGCGCCGGGAATTTCGCTTCGGTTGCTCGCAATTGCTTTCGGTGCGGTTTCCGGTTTGCGTAGACGTCTATACGGCTGGAAGATTTTTCGCAGTATTCGATTGAGCGTGCCGGTTATCGTCGTCGGCAACATTACCGTCGGCGGCACGGGTAAAACGCCGTTGGTCATCGCACTGGTCGCCGCTTTGCGGGAACGCGGGTGGAAACCCGGTGTCGTGTCGCGCGGTTATGCGGGCGCGTCGCATGCGATCGTGCAGGTGAATCGGGACAGCGATCCTGCGATTGTCGGCGACGAGGCGAAACTGATCTTTGAATCAGCGAACGTGCCGATCATGGTCGGTCGCGATCGCGTCGCGGCGGGGCGAGCGTTGATCGACACCGCCGCTGTCGATGTCGTCATTGCCGACGATGGCCTTCAGCACTACCGACTCGGGCGCGATGTGGAAATTTGCGTCATCGACGGACAGCGCCGCTGCGGCAACGGCCGTCTGCTGCCGGCGGGACCGTTGCGAGAAAAACCAGATCGTCTCGCTCAGTTCGATTTTCGCGTGTGCAATGGTGGTTCGCCGCAGAACGGCGAAGTGCCGATGCGGTTAATCGTCGATCGAGCGGTCGCGCTCGGCGACGAGATGTCGGAGCAACCGTTGAGCGAGTTTGCCGGTCAACGCGTGCACGCCGTCGCAGGTATCGGAAACCCGTCGCGATTTTTCGCGAGTTTGCGCACGTTGGGGTTGGAGGTGATCGAACGTCCATTCCCCGATCATCACGCGTTCGTCCGGGCCGATCTCGATTTCGGCGACGACGTGCCGGTGCTGATGACGGACAAAGACGCGGTGAAGTGCGGAAAGTTTGCATCGGCCAACCGGTGGCGCGTGCCGGTTCGAACCGAACTGCCGGTTTCTTTTTTCGATGATGTGCAGCAGTCTCTGCATAGCGATCGCTGACGCGAAAAACAACGATTGACAAGCGTCGCCGCCGCGACTACCGTGCGCGCAACTTTATAGAACGAGGCCGTCCTCCGTGGACCCTTGCAGTAAACACTGCAGCGCTGTCAGGTTGAATCCGCGGAAGACCATCTAACCGGTCGCTTTCCGCGCAGGCGGAAGCAGGCCCGCTTCGAAAACGAAGCCCAGTCTCAAATCTGTCACATTCTCCCGGCACGCTGCCCGATTGATTCGGAGTAGACGATGCTGGATTTGTCATCGATTTCCATGCTCATCACGGCCGGTGGCCGCGATCGCATCAAAAACGAAGCGGCCGCGCGCGCGGCG
>CAZZWP010000147.1:0-6366 GCA_964657965.1 uncultured Rudaea sp.
CGACAAACGTCATCTGAAATGTGCGCAGCGGCATCGTTTCCGGAACGAGCGTGCGCATCGCCCAGATCGCGAACGCACCCTGCAAACCGCCGAACGCGCTGCGACCTTGCAGCCAATCGTCGTCGACGCGCGATGTGATCGATCCGGATTCCGCGCGCAGCGCGTGTTTGAGTTCGGTGAGTGTCACGCGAAATTTCCTGCGGCGACGTGGAGGGCGATCATGTTAGCGGCCGCCGCGTTCCGGATACAGCGTTCTGGCGTAATCGGCAGGCGATTTTCCGATCAATTTTTTGAAATCGCGAATGAAATGCGCTTGATCGGCGTAGCCGAGTTCGAGCGCGATATCGCTCCACCGCACGTGCGCCGACGCCGCGATGCGTTCGGATGCTTCGTGCAGCCGGAAGCGTTGAATCATCCATTTTGGACTGACGCCGACGTAATCGTCGAACACGCGCTGCAGCGATCGTTTTCCGATGTCGAATTCGTCGACGATCTGTTCGACGCGCGTGATCGTTCGGTCGTCGATTACGCGATTGGCGATGCGCTGGACCAGATCGAGCGAGTCGTCCGCCCGCGGATCGAATTGGCGCAAAAAGTTTTCGATGACGCCGATGGTCGCCTGATGATCGGTGTGTGCGAGGGCTCGTTCGCACAACCCGCGCGCCGCTGCGCCGAGAATGTCGGACAAATCGAACACGCGATTGGACAACGACGAAACCGGCGCACCGATGAAAGGGCGAAAACCGCCAGGATAAAATTTGACGCTGAATACGCGGCTTTTGCCTTCGATGACGCGCGTGAACTTGCTCGTTGCGACCCCGGCGAGTTCTTCCCCGCGTCCTTGCTCAAGAACCAGATGTACCGATGGATGCGGCAGCGTTTCGCGCACGATCGGTTCGGGCACATCCCATTCGATCGTCCAGTAATGTTCAACGAAAGGTGCCAGATCGTCCGACGGCCAATAACGCCACATGCCGGGCATGGGTTCGTTGGCGCGGAGGTTCAAAATACCGCGTGGCTTTTCGAGTTTTGGGCGCGCCATGTCGCGTTTTTTCAATCCCGGTTCGGCACCGCGCATTAGCATTACTCGCACGAAACGCGGAGACGATTTATGCAACCTCGACGTTACATCATACTCGGCGCGATGCTCGCCATCGGGATAATTTCGGCGGCCGGCGCGTTCGCGTCTTCTTCCACGACTGCACAAACGGGAGTTCATCTCATGCACGCTCACGGACCTTTCGACGTCAAGATCAATCCGCTCGATCCGTATAACAAGGACGACAGTGCCGCGCTCAGCCGCATGTCGATCGACAAACAATTCCACGGTGAGCTGGATGCGACAAGCAAAGGCGAAATGCTCGCGACGATGGACACAGCGACCCAGTCCGGCGGCTACGTCGCGATCGAGCGAGTGACCGGCACGCTGGCCGGGAAAAAAGGCAGTTTCGTTTTTCAGCACAGCTCGACGATGACCCGTGGGCAGCCCACTCAGAGCATCCTCGTCGCGCCGGGTTCCGGCACCGGGGAACTGACCGGCTTGAGCGGATCGATGGTCGTCACCATCGCCGCCGACGGCGCGCATTCCTACGCTTTCGAGTACGTGTTCAACGACGCTAAGTGACGCGCTTAACACGCGCTGCCGGGCTTTACGTTACTTTGCAAATTGGCCTGCTGAAACGCTAGGAATTTAGCGCCGCTTCAGACCAATTCGCGCAGTATGGCGGGCGTCAACATAGCGAGGTCACTACCGTGTTACGCACTAAGTTGTTTCTGATGATGACGTCCGTTGCCATGTTCGCCGTGGCCACCGCGGCGACGGCTCAGACGCAGGTTACCAACGATCCGCAGGCCGTCGCGCCGGTTCAATACGACAATGGCAATGGATCGAATGCACCGGTGGATTGCGGCCTGGATAACAATGGGCGTCCGTTGCCGTGTCAGGGTGACGTGCAGTACGCCGACGACAACCAAATGTATGCGAGCGACAACGATTCTGCATTTGCGCCGGATTATTATGCATACCAGGATTACCAGTACTTTCCGCCGTTTTACGCCGGCGTGAGTTTGTGGCCCTACGGCGGCTACGGTTACTGGCCGGGCTATGCGTGGGGCGGCTGGGGTTACGGTTATCCCTATTACGGATTTGGAATCGGCCTCAGCTTTGGATTCGGTTTTGGTTTCGGATTCCACGATCATTTCCATGGTCCGTGGCGTTACGACGGGCACGGCCATTATTGGGATAACCATGGTGCCTTCGCACACAACGATCGCGGTTTCAACGGACGCGGATTTGGTGCGGACGGTCGTGGATTTGCCGGCCATACCGCGTCGTCGAATTTCGCCGGCGGACGTTCGTTCAACAATCAGAACTTCAATCGCGGCGTAGGTACTTCGCAGGCGGTCGGCGGAAATCGCACGGCGTTGCGTTCGTCTTCGTACTATTCGAACGCGCGTGGTGTCGGCAATTCGCAATCGTTCAATCGCTCGAGCGGCGCTATGAACGCACGCAGCGGTTCGTTCGCGACGAACAATCGTGGATTGAACGCAAATCCGCACGTCGGCGCGATGCCTAGCCGTGGCTATGCGACGCAAAGCATTCGCACGAATGGATCGGTCAATCGTTCGTATGGTGCGAACGCGCAACGTGGCGGCTACGGCGTTTCGTCACAGCACTACGGATCGGCCGGTTATTCGCACTATGCCGGTAACGGCGGGCGGTCGACGACCTACGCGCGCTCCAACGTTGCGAGCCATAACGCGGCACCGGCCGCGCATTCGTCCGGTGGCGGCGGTCGTTCCGGCGGAGGTGGCGAGAGTCATCATCATTGAGATACCGCGATACGTTCAGTCCAAGCCCGCCTCGTGCGGGCTTTTTTTGGTCGATCGTTCCGATGCTTGTCCAAATGGCGCTCGCTTGAGCGTCATACGACTAGCGGCGCATAGTGCCCGCTCAAGAAATCCGATGGAGATCGAAATGCAGTATCTACTTTTGTTGTATTCGGAAGAGAAAGGCTGGAGCCAACTGACGCCGCAACAGCAGAAGGAAGGCGAGGCGGCCTACACGGCGTATACGCAGGCGTTGCATGAGGCCAAGGTCTATGTCGGCAGCAATCGTCTGCGTTCGGTATCCGACGCGACGACCGTCACGCAACAAAACGGTAAATCACGCGTGCTCGATGGTCCTTACGCCGATACAAAGGAGCAGCTGGGCGGTTATTACCTGATCGACGTACCGAATCTCGATACGGCGATCTCATGGGCGAATCGCTGTCCCGGTTCGGGTCACGGCATCATCGAAGTACGGCCCGTCTGGCCGATGTGAGAATAAAACCGGTCTCGCTTACCCGATGAATATCGACACCCGCGCACGCGCGACGGCGGCGACCATCGCGCGGCGCAGTTACGGCAAGCTCGTGGCGTTTCTTGCCGCACGTCTGCGTGACGTTGCCGCGGCGGAAGATGCGCTGTCCGAGGCCTTCGCCGCCGCGCTCACGGATTGGCCGCTCAGCGGATGTCCGGCCAATCCGGAAGCGTGGTTGTTGACCGTTGCGCGTCGCAAATCCATCGACGCGTCGCGCCGTCAACGCACGAACGACGCGGCGATCGGCGAATTACGCTATCGCGACGATGCGCTCGATTCGTCGCCGATGCCCGATAGCGAAATTCCCGATCAGCGTCTCGGTTTGATGTTCGCCTGCGCGCACCCGGCCATCGACGCGGCGATCCGCGCGCCGCTGATGTTGCAGACGGTGTTAGGCGTTGACGCCGCAACGATCGCGTCGGCATTCCTCGTGTCAGCCGAGACAATGGGCAAACGTCTCGTGCGCGCGAAAGAAAAGATTCGTCGCGCCGGCATTTCGTTCGCCATTCCTCAGCGTGACGAACTCGAAGGACGTCTGGATTGTGTGCTCGACGCCATCTACGCGGCGTATAGCGAAGGTTGGAACGATCCCATCGGCACCGAAGCGGCGCGGCGTGAACTTGCCGACGAAGCGATGTTTCTCGGCACCATCCTGGTCGAGCTGGCGTTCGACGAACCGGAAGCGCTCGGTCTGCTCGCGCTGATGTTGTACACGGAAGCCCGTCGCGACACGCGCCGTAACAGTGACGGCGACTACGTGCCGCTCGACGAACAGGACGCGTCGCGCTGGGATGCATCGAAAATCGCAGCGGCCGAAAACTTGGTAAGACGCGCCGGCGAATTTCGCGCGCCCGGGCGCTATCAGCTCGAAGCGGCGTTGCAATCGGCGCACGTGCATCGCCGGACAACCGGCGAGTCGAACTGGAAAGATGTCGTGGTTTTATACGATGCACTCCATCGATTGTCGGACTCGCCCGTCATCGCGATCAATCGAGCGATTGCAGTTGCGGAAATCGAAGGCGCTCCGGCGGGGCTCGCTGTCATGCCGGATGCGGAAACCGAACCGGGACTTTTGGAATACCAGCCTTACTGGGCAGCGCGCGCGTCGCTACTCGCGCGCACGGGTGCGATTGATGAAGCGCGACGCGCCTACGATATCGCTTGTGGTCTCGAACATGACCCGGCCATTCGTAAGTTTCTGCAACGTCGCAAACAATCGCTTGCGCACTGACGTCGCTCAGATTGCATACAACGCTCGCCGGCGGGAAGTGATTTGCACGGAATGATGTCCATCCAAACCGGGCTCGCTTATGTGCCATACCATGCACAACCGATGGCACGGCGGTTGCGATGCGTCGTTCGGCGCAGCGTCAATCCGGCTGCCTCGCACGTAATCAAACGTAAAGGAGATTCACGATGCATTCGCAATCTCAACCGCGCGTGTCATTGGATCGCGCGCATCGAAAAATAAAAAGTATGGTTCCCACCTTGCTGACCACCAGCCTGGTTCTGGCGTGCAGTAGCGCCTTCGCCGCACCGTCTCATCTTCCGTCGATCAGCGAACCGGCCACTCACGAACATCACCCGGGCAAGATCGTTTTCGTCGAGCTCGTGACACCCGATCTCGACGCGTCGAAGCGTTTTTATGGCGGATTGTTCAACTGGACATTCCGCGACGTGCAGGCCGGCAAACTCGACTATGCCGAGGCGATGCTGGACGGCCGACCCGTTGCCGGTCTTGTCCATAAAGATTTGCCGCCGGGCGATCAACGCAAACCGGCGTGGCTGAATTTCATTTCCGTGAACGATGTGGACAAGGCAAAAAGCGCCGCGGTGTCGCACGGCGCGAAAGTGTTGTTCGATACACACGCATTGCCGGACCGTGGCAGAGAAGCGGTGCTCGCCGATCCACAAGGCGCGGTGTTCGCTGTCGTCGCGTCGAGCAGCGGCGATCCGCCGGATGAATTGGCAGATCCCGGCGAATGGATATGGAGTTCCTTGATTACGAGCAACGTCGATGCCGGTGCGGCGTTCTATCAGACGCTGTTCAACTACGAAGTCTATCCCGTCGACGATGATGGCGATGGCAATTCCGATCACGCCGTGTTCGCCAGCGAAAATTATGCGCGCGCCAGCGCGAACTCGTTGCCTGAGAAACGGCCCGACGCGCGCCCGCATTGGATCAGCTTCGTGCGCGTGACGGATGTCGACCAAGCCGCAGCGAAGGTGACGTCGCTCGGTGGACGCGTCGTCGTGGAGCCTCGCCCGGATCGTCAAGGCGGCAAACTCGCCGTCGTGACCGATCCGCAAGGCGCTTATTTCGGCCTGATGGATTGGAATGAAAACGCGCCCGACGGGAAAGGCGACAAGGAGGTGACGCAATGAGTATCTCGCGCACAATTCGTACGGCCGCGATCGCACTGACGATCGCCGCGGGTTCGTTCGCGTTATCGAGCTGCGCCGTCGATGGCGGTGGCGGTTATGGCTATGGACCGGACGTCGATGTCGGTGTCGGTTTCGATTATTACGACACCGGCGGTTATTACGGCGGTTGGGGTCGCGGTTATCGCGTCGGACCCGGTCGCGGCGGTCACGACGATCACCATGACGACCACGGCCATGGCGGCGGCTCGCATTCGTATCACCCGGCACCGTCCGGACATTCGGCACCCTCCATCCCGTCGCGCGGTCATTCGGGTGGCGGCGGTGGCCATGGCGGCGGCCCGCACCACTAACCAAAAACGTGGAGTGAACCAACGCCGACGTCGAGAAATCGCGTCGGCGTTTTGGTTTGTTGCCGTCGCACTCGTTGAGCAGTTAAAGACAAACGTCAAATGCTATTCTAAATTTCGGCAAAGAAGGCGCTCATGAAAAATCCCGTTGGCTGGTTCGAAATTTACGTTCAGGACATGCCGCGCGCGCGAAAATTCTACGCATCCGTTTTCGGTGTGACGTTCACGAAAATCGGCTCCGACAATCCTGAAATGTGGGCGTTCGCATCT
>CAZZWP010000148.1:0-6272 GCA_964657965.1 uncultured Rudaea sp.
CTGACTTCATTAATGAAAACGCCGGGCAGTGACACGATCCCGCAAGGACGGCACGCTTTGATCGCCTGTTCCAACGCATATGGACGCTCCATGTGTGTCGCCTTTGTCTTCAATGTTTCTGCTACGCCGCCGAGACCGTGACTTTCCAATCCAACCGCTTCAATCACCGCATCCGGCCCGGGGCCGTGGGTGAGTTGCTTGATGTTGTTTTGCAAATCCTTGTCCGTGTAGTCGAGAACTTCCGCGCCTGATTGTTTAGCTAGCGCCATACGTTCGGGAATCGTGTCGACGGCAATGACGCGTTCCGCACCCAGTAGAAATGCTGATTTGATCGCAAACTGCCCGACCGGTCCGCACCCAAAAACCAGAATCGTTTGACCGCGCTGGATGTCGCAGTTTTCAGCAGCCATGTAGCCGGTGGGGAAAATATCCGACAAGAAAAGTACTTGCTCGTCAGTCAATCCGTTCGGAACCTTTATCGGTCCGACATCCGCGTACGGCACGCGCAGATACTCGGCTTGTCCGCCGGGAAACCCGCCGTACGTGTGCGAGTATCCGAAAAGACCGGCGGTCGCATACCCGACTTGTTTAGCCTGTTCAGCACCGGCGGGATTACTCCGTTCGCAACAAGAAAAATTGCCGGCCTTGCACATCTCGCAGTCGCCGCAGCTGATTGTAAAAGGTACGACGACGCGATCGCCGACTTTGAGCTTTTTATTGTCTTTTCCGACGGCGACCACTTCACCCATCGTCTCGTGACCGAGAACATCACCGCGCCGCATGTTAGGTACGAATCCACCCATCAGATGAAGATCCGATCCGCAGATCGCACAGCTGGTTACCTTAATAATCGCGTCGCGACTATCCTGAATCTCAGGGTCGGGAACGGTTTCGCATCGAATATCTTCCTTACCATGCCAGCACAACGCGCGCATCACTTTCTTCCTTGGGTTTAATGACGACACACAACGTCAGCAAGGGGCATGCCGCCTCAGGGGAGCTGGGTCCCCTTAAATCTTTCTGCGGCTCGTCGCGGCAAACGGCACGATAAGTTGCAACGGGTGATGCAGGTTGCATCAAGAATCGTGTCTCAATTCCTAACGACGACTCGTGCAGCCATTTTTTATTTCGTACTCGCAGGATTGAAAGCTCGATGGTTCGTTGCGACGTTCATATTCAGTCCAACTCCTTGCATGCATGCTCTGCGTCCCAAAGGAAGGAGTAACACATGACCAACGAAAGGAAGGTTGCATCAGAACATCGTGATCCCATCTCGGGCGCCACCGGCGCTCATCCCGTCGGCACCGGCGTCGGTGCGGCGGCCGGCGGTGCTGCCGCAGGTGCGGCGCTTGGTACTGTCGTCGGCCCGGTGGGGACAGCCGTCGGTGCGGCAGCCGGCGCGATAATTGGCGGCATTGTCGGCAAAGGTGTCGCCGAAGGAATGGACCCTACAGTTGAAGACACGTACTGGAGCAAAAATTATTCGTCGCGCCCGTATGTAGCTGCAGGCAAGACGTATGACCACTATCAGCCCGCCTATCGATACGGATGGGAATCGCGTGCACGGCACGGTGCCGCGTCCTGGGATCAATCGCAAGACGCACTTCGCAAACAGTGGAACGAGCATCCGGCATCACGTCACCTTGAATGGGACGCGGCATCGCCAGCTATTCGTGATGCATGGGATCGTGGAACGCATAACGCACAATCGAAATGATCGTGTGTTAATCGCTGTAAGAAAAAGCCCTGCCACGTCAGGGCTTTTTTTCGTGAGCTGCTTCCAGTTGCAGCGTGTGTGGGTCCTACGTGTAAGTTGCCAGAACGCTTAATCGCGAATCGATAAGTGCATTAGCAATGTGGTGAGACTGACTAGGTCTTGTCGATTGTGTTCAAGCACGCGCGCCAGATTCTTGGCACTCTGCCCGCGCAAAAAGGCCAACCATGCGCCGGGCGCCTCACTTCCAGGAAGATCGTCCTCGCGCACAACGCCCAACGCGTTTCGTTCGATCGTCTGCAGTCGACAATTCTCCCATCGTCCGCGATAGCGGCGACGTGTTGGGTACAACAAGTCGACATGCCGTCGTTCGTCGAACGGATGCGATTGTCGGTGCATGCGGTACCGTACTTTTAGGAGTGGCGCATCGTAAGAGCGTCCGTTATACGACACAAAGACGGGTGACCGCGGCAACGAGTCTGCGAATAGCCGGAGCATGTGCTCTTCCCCCGCCAGTGCGGTGAGATACCACTGCTGCAGACAAAGGTACCTGTCTTTCCATTGCGCGCTTCCGATCATGAACGCTTTGGTGCCAACGCCACCGGCAAGTCCCGTCGTTTCCGTATCGAAGCACACCAGTTGTTCGCGCGCGACGTCGGCCGGATCACCCCACGGCATCGGGACGTGCGACGGCGACGTGTCAGGAATGCAATGCTCGACAAGATAGACACCGTAAGCCATCTCGCGCCCCGCCGGCGGGATCAACTGTTTCGCGCCTGATCGTTCGCGCCCTCGCAGCAGCCGCCGCAGTTCGCCGCGCAGATCGCGTTCGTGAAACACGGGCAGTGACACCGGTGCGACGGGCGCTTGCCCCATTTGCTTTTGCAAGATGCGCAGTCGATCGCGAATGGAACTCATGCCAACAAATCCAGCACCGCGTTTGCGAGTGCCTTGGCCGATCGTGCGTCGTCTTCGTCGCTGGCGAGCACGGGACCTACGCATGCCGGACAACCAACGGCACATGCACATGCACTAATAAGCGCGCGCGCATCCCGCACGATATCGGCTGCGCGACGAAACAGCGGTTCACTCAATCCGATACCGCCGGGATAGCTGTCATAAAGATAGACGGTCGGTGCAAAGCCTTGCACGCCATCAGGATCCACGGGCTTGCCGTCTGCCGCCCGCCACTGACCTCGGCCTGTGTTGTCCTGGGTTGCAAAGTACGCCGCATCAGCGGAGCCGACCGCTTTCTGCAAGTCGCGCGCGTCGGCCATCACGCTCACCGACGCGACCGTATGTAACGCGTAAGCAGCCCCTAAGAATCCATCGAGTGCGTCTTGCCGGCTTCGGAAGGCTTTTTCCAATAAGCCGTGTTCCAATTGCCACCACAGCGCCGTCGTATGGAGTTCTGCATCCGGGAGTGAGACGGGTCCGTACCCGATGTTCTCGTGTGAATAAAACCGGATTTTCTTGTAACCGGAGACGTGGCGCACGACGTGAACTTCACCGTGATGACAGACGCCCTGCCCCGACTTGGCACCATCAAACCGTTCGAGCACCTTTAACTTGGTCTGATCAATGGCGTCGGTGTAGTAGTCAGCCGTGGTGCGCGTGACGAATGCTTTGCGTCCCTCCCAGTCGAGTGTCTCGACTTGAAACGGTTGCGACTGGATCATGTATATCGCGCCCTCGTAGAGCGTCACGGTAGCGGCCGCATAATCGACCTCGCCGATGATCGTTTGCCGCCCGTCCGTGCGATCAACCACAACGAAATTGCCATCAGCCACCGACCGCAGGCTCACCGCTTGCGCGGGATAACTATCTGCAATCCAGTCCCAGCGTTCGCCTTCGCGATGGAGAACACCGGACTCAGAGAGAATCTCCAAGAAGTCGATCACCGGTGTGGGGCCGAAGCGATCGCCTTTCATGAACGGCAGTTCGAATGCGGCACACCGGATGTGATCGAGCAGGATCAGCAATTGATCCGGCGCGATGCGCGCTGTTTCGGGTGGCGCGTGTTCGAAAAATTCCGGATGCCGAATGATGTATTGATCGAGTGCCTGACTCGACGCGACTAAAATGCCGAGTGAAGGCCGCTGCCGTCGTCCGGCACGACCCAGGCGCTGCCAAGTCGCTGCGATCGATCCAGGATAACCATTGAGAATGGCGACATCCAGTGAACCGATGTCGACGCCCAGTTCGAGTGCGGAAGTCGTGACGACGCCATCGATTGCCGCCGCGCGTAACGCGCGCTCCGTGGCCCGGCGCTCGGTTGGCAAGTAACCGCCGCGGTAGGCGCGAATGCGCTCGGGATGACGCGGATCCGAATCGAATACGTCTTTCAAATACTTGGTGAGAATTTCCACCATAAGGCGCGAGGAGGCGAAGACAATCGTCTTTAGCTTCGCGCGGATCGCATGGCGTGCAATGCGACTGGTCTGCGACCGGGCCGAGGCGCGAATGCCCAAGTCCGGATTGATGACCGGCGGATTCCATAACAGGACGTGGCGCTCGCCGCGCGGCGCACCACTCTCATTAATAAGCGTCACCTCGGCACCGATGAGATTCTCAGCATGTTCTTTGGGGTTGCCGATCGTTGCCGAGCAGCAGATGAATTGCGGCGACACGCCGTAGAACGCACATATGCGTTTGAGTCGACGCAAGACATTAGCGACGTGGGAACCAAACACGCCGCGGTATGTATGCAACTCATCGATCACGACATAGCGCAAATTCTCGAAGAACTGTGCCCACTTGGTGTGATGCGGCAAGATCGCTTGATGCAGCATATCGGGGTTGCTGACGACGATGTCGCCGTGTACGCGAATGGCTTGGCGTGCATCGGCCGGTGTGTCGCCATCGAAGGTGTAAGCGCGCACGCCCAAATCACCGGCACGGTTCAATTCCAACAACTCGGCAACCTGATCCTGGGCCAGCGCCTTGGTCGGGAATAGATACAGCGCTTTGGCACGTTGCGTTCGTACCGCTTCAATCACCGGCACGTGGTAGCAGATCGATTTGCCAGACGCCGTCGGTGTAACCACCACGACGTTCTCGCCGCGAGCCGCCGCGTCGTAAGCTGTGCTCTGGTGTGAATACAGTTGCGTAATGCCGCGCGTTGCCAATGCCGCACGTGTCGCATCCGAAAGACTCGACGGAAACTCGGCATACTGCGCAGGCGTTGGCTCGAGCGTAAAATAGCCGGTGATGCGATCGGAATATTTGTGCGCTAAACGCTCGACCAATCCATCGGCCGTGCGGACATTGAGATCCGCGCGCTGCGCGGCGCGGATGGCAAGTTCATTCATGAAGGTGTCTCCGTTACAAACGCATCGATAACCTGAGCGCGTCTCAAATGATGCGACCATTACGGAGTCATCCTTGCATGGCGTCGCTGCGATAGACGTGCCCAAATCGCCGCAGGGCTTCTTCGAGAATTAGTGCGGTCGCTTTTCTAGCGATTGTTGCGTTAATAAACCTAATAGGGAGATTGCGGTGATCGGCACTGCGGACGGTTTAACGAGACGAAAAAACTATTTTTTCGTCGTTGACCTGACCGTGGATTTGATCCAGGTTGACAGAGAGTTTAGTGGATCATTTGTTCTGTTTGCAGTTCTATGGTTTTTGCGTAGATCGCCTGCGGTGCCGGCGGCCGATAACCGAGTGAGCTGTGTGGTCGACGTTGGTTGTAGTGATGTCGCCATTGCTCGATGACGACGGTGGCTTCTTTTAGGCTGTAGAAGATTTCTCCATTGAGTAGTTCATCGCGGAGCTTGCCGTTGAAGCTTTCGCAGTAGCCGTTCTCCCACGGACTGCCCGGTTCGATGTAAAGCGTCTTTGCACCGATGCGCTGCAGCCATTCGCGGATGGGTTTAGACGTGAACTCCGCACCGTTGTCGTAACGGATATGCGTCGGCACACCATGCTGGACCATCACCTCGGCCAGCTGCTCGATGACCGTGAAGCTATTTTGTCGTCGCGCCACGTTGATCGCTAGACATTGCCGCGTGTACTCATCGATCAGGGTGAGCAAGCGTAGCGTTCGCCGATCGTACGTTCTGGCGGATACGAAGTCATAGCTCCACACGTGGACGGGATATTCCGGCCTGAGCCGCAGACACGAGCCGTCGGCTAACCAGAGTCGGCCACGGGGTGGCTGTTTCTTAGGAACCTTCAGCCCTTCACGACGCCAGATGCGTTGCACGCGATCTTTGCCGACATGCCAGCCATCTTGGTTCAACAACGCAGTGATGCGTCGATATCCGTACCGACCCTATTGACTGGCGAAGGTCACGATGTCGCGGGTCAACGCATCTTCATCGGATCGCAGCAGCGCCGCGTAGCGCTGGGTGCCGCGCGGTTGTCTCACCACACGGCACGCCGCACCTTCGGAAACCGCAAAGCGCTGCTGCAATCGGATCACGGCCTGACGGCGTCGCTCCGGGCTTAGAAGTTTCCCGAGGCCACCTCTTGCAGCATGGCTTTCTCCAGCGACAGATCGGCCACGACGCGCTTGAGCCGTGCGTTCTCGCGTTCCAGATCCTTCATACGCTTG
>CAZZWP010000149.1:0-6178 GCA_964657965.1 uncultured Rudaea sp.
TGGTTACTTCTTTGCACCAGCAAAGAAGTGACTCGCTCGCTTGCGAGCGAAAGCTCTCAAAACGCCCCCCAACAAACGCCAAAGCATGCGTCTTTTTGCGTTTATTAACCCCAACAAGCGAGAATACCCACCTCAGAAGCCACCGCGCCTCCGCGCGGCACCCGTCATGTCCCACTCACATTTCAACGATCTTCCCGCGGACATCCGCGCTCGCGCCTCGCGCGTGAAGCTTGCGGTATTCGACGTGGACGGCGTTCTCACCGACGGCAAACTTTGGTATTCCGATGACGGTCGCGAGCTCAAAGCATTTCACGTTCAAGATGGCCTCGGTCTAAAACGCCTCATGGCAAACGGTATCGAAGTCGCCATCATCACCGGACGCATCAGCCACATCGTGACCGAACGCACGGCTGAACTGGGTATCGCCCACGTCTATCAGGATCAGGGCGACAAACTCGCCTGCTTCGAACAAATCATCGCCGCCTTGCATCTCACGCCCGAGCAATGCAGTTACTGCGGCGACGACGTGCCCGATTTGCGTGTAATGCGACATGTCGGCCTCGGCATCGCCGTCGCCAACGCGCATCCGTGGGTGCGCGAGCACGCGCACTGGCGCACGCAGCATCACGGCGGCGACGGCGCCGCGCGCGAAGTGTGCGACTTACTTCTTGCCTCGCAGGGAAAAATCGAAGAAGAACTTGCGAGATTCCTTTGATGGAACGCAAGCTGATCGTCACTATTTTGGCGATGGCGACGTTGGCGTTGCTGACGCAGATCGCAGTTTGGGTTTTCGTGCCGCGCGATCAGTCTCAGGATTTCGTCGGCCCGCCCCGTTCGGATTACACGCTCACGAATTTCACTGTCGATTCGCTGGACGAATATGGCCAACATTCGTTCACGATCGTCGCGCCATGGATGGTTCGCAAAGAAGAAGACGGCTCGATGTACGTCACGTTGCCGCATTACGAAATTCTCGACGGCAACGGCAATGTGTGGAAAGGCACATCGGACTCGGCCTGGGTGAACAAAGACGGCACGATCATGAAGCTGGAAGGCAAGGTCGAGATGCACCGCATTCCGACACCGAAGGTTCCTCCGGTAAGATTGGAGACAACGGATCTGACCGTCACTACACCGCCGAAAGTGAAAGGCTCGACGTCACCGAAATCGAACGAAAAGAAGCTGGAGACGGCGGCGCTGACGACGATCACGGATCCGGACCATGTCGTGCACGGCATCGGCATGAAATCCGATCTGGCGATGAAAGATACGGAGCTGCTGGCTGATGTGCACTGGATAACGCTACCGTTGAGTAACCCTGCCAATGCAAAAAAATAATTCATTGCGATCGATCGTTGTGTGCGCAGGAGTGGCGTTGTCCGCATCCGCGTTCGCGCTGGAGACCGATCGCCAGCAGCAGATGCTGATCGACGCGGATCATCAACGCACCACGCAAAGCCAAACCAATACGGAAAACGACCCGGACATCACCTATCTCGACGGCAATGTCGTCATTACGCAGGGTTCGTTGAAATCGCACGGCGATCACGCCGTCATCTATAAAAATCCCAGCGGGGTCGCCGACGAAGGCGGCGATATCGGCGGCATTCGGCGACTCGTGCTGACCGGCAAACCGGCGCACATCGAGCAAGTTCACGATATCGACTGCAGCCTGATGACGGCCGATGCGCTCAATATCGACTACAACAACATTACCGGGATTGCGATACTTACCAAGCACGTCATCGTCATTCAAAAAGGCAAAAGCGAATTCCACGGCGAGAACATGGTCTACAACACCAACACCGGTGAGATGGAAAGCGGCGACAACTCGCCCGCCAATCGCGTGCATATGGTGATCGAACCGAAAACGCAGACAGCCGTTCCGGCGACGACGAACAATTGCGGATTCCCTGGCACGCCGAAGCCGAAGACCGAAAAGTCGGCGACGAAACACTGATGCTCAAAGCCACTGGATTGCAAAAAAGTTTTCGCGGCCGCACCGTCGTTCGCGATTTCGACTTCCAGCTCGAACAGGGCGAAGTCGTCGGATTGCTCGGACCCAATGGCGCAGGCAAAACGACGACGTTCTACATGGTCGTGGGTCTTATCGGCGCCGATGCGGGCCGCATCACGCTCGATCAGCACGACATCACGCAAACGCCGATGCATTCGCGGGCGAAACTCGGGGTCGGCTATCTGCCGCAGGAGCCATCGGTTTTCCGGCGTTTGTCCGTCGCCGAAAACGTGCTCGCGATTCTCGAACTGCGCGATGATCTGGATGCCGCTGGACGCCGCGCCGAACTCGAATCGCTGCTCGACGAACTGCAGATCGCGCACATCGCCGACAGCAAAGGATTGAGCTTATCCGGCGGCGAACGGCGACGCGTCGAAATCACACGTGCGCTTGCGGCGCGTCCACGCTTCATGCTGCTCGACGAACCGTTCGCGGGTATCGATCCGATTTCAGTCGTGGAAATTCAGCGCATCGTGCGACAACTGAAAGCGCGCGGCATCGGTATCTTGATCACCGATCACAACGTGCGTGAAACCTTGGGCATTTGCGACCACGCCTACATCATGAGCGACGGTGCGGTGTTGGCGAAGGGTCCGCCCGCCGCCGTGCTCGCAAACGAACGCGTTCGCGAAGTCTATCTGGGCAAAGAATTTCGGATGTAGCGAGCGTGTTGCGGAAAAATTTTCCGAGAGAAAATCTCTCATCTCGCGCCGACAACGCATGCGCGTTTATCCCGTGACGAATGCAAAATGAACTTACGCTGAGGAATTCGTCGACCGCGTGAGTATATATTGTTTTTAGCGATTGACGCAGCGCCCCGATCCGGCATTATCCTTGCCTAAGGCCGCCCATCGCAGGATCGGAAATCGCTCGTGAAACCCGCGCTTCATCTTCGTCTCAATCAGTCGTTAGCACTCACGCCGCAATTGCAGCAGGCCATCCGTCTGTTGCAATTGTCGAGTGTCGAGCTGGAGATGGAATTGCAGGAGGCGCTGGAATCCAATCCGTTGCTCGAGCTGGCGGAAGAATCGACAAATGCGATCGATTCGGCCGATGGCGTCAACGGCAATGAAGACGTCCACGTGCCCGCGAACGATGCGCCGAACGAAGACACGCCCGCCGCGCCGGAAGTCGTTGCCGCCGATATCGAATATGGCGAGCAAATGGATATGGGCGAGCGCTTCGATTACGGCGGCGGTCCGGCGCCGGACGATGCCGACAACATGGAATCGCAGGATCAGGAAACTGAAGACCTGCGCGATCATTTGCTGTGGCAGCTCAATCTCACTCAACTTTCGCCGCGCGATCGCGCGATCGGCGCGGCGATCATCGAAGCGATCGACGACGATGGTTACCTTCACGAAAGCGGCGAAGTGCTGCAGGGAATTTTAGCCAGCATCGATCATCAGGCGGATCTCGATGAGATCGAAGCGATGCGCCATCGTATCCAGCATTTCGATCCGATCGGCATCGCCAGCCGCACATTGAGCGAATGCCTGATCGTCCAGATCGATGCATTCGACCACGACACGCCGGGCTGGACGACGGCGCGGTTGCTGGCGAAAGAACATCTCGAAGCGCTCGCGCGCAACGACCGCGCGCGATTGTGCAAGACGCTCAATACCGAACTCGACGATTTGAACGCGGCGATTTCGCTGATTCGCTCGCTCGATCCGAAGCCGGGCGCGCAGATCAACCCGAGCAAAACCGAATTCGTGGCGCCCGACGCCTATGCGCATCGTGTGGGCGGCAAGTGGATCGTCAGCTTGAGCCCACACTGTCAGCCGAAGCTGGCCATCAATCAGCATTACAGCTCGCTGATCGCGCGTGCGCGCCGTGATGACGCGACATATTTGCGCGGTCAAATGCAGGAAGCGCGCTGGCTTATCAAAAGTTTGCAGACGCGCGCCGAAACGTTGCTGAAAACCGCCACGGCCATCGTTCGTGCGCAAAGCGCATTTCTCGAATTCGGCGCGGAAGCGATGCGTCCGCTGGTGCTGCGCGATATCGCCGAAGAAATCGGCATGCACGAATCGACGGTTTCGCGCGTGACTACGCGCAAGTATCTGCATACGCCGCGCGGCACGTTCGAGTTCAAATATTTCTTTTCGTCCGGCGTGTCGACGATCGACGGCGGCGCGGCATCGGCAACGGCGATCCAGGCGATGATCCGCAAATTGATCGACGAGGAAAAACCGGTCAAACCGTTGTCGGATCAGGCGCTGGCGGCTGAGTTGAACAAACGCGGTATCGAAGTGGCGCGGCGCACGGTCGCGAAATATCGCGAGGCGCTGCACATTCCTTCATCCAACGAACGCAGCCGACTCGGCTAGGGGGCTTCGGGAACCAGCGCTGCCCACGCGAGTCTAATCAATGTCGCGACGTTGATTCCCGGCGCGCGACGACTGAAAACCGAAACCAGGAGGTTGTCATGCAGATCATCGTTACCGGCCATCAAGTTGTTGTCACCGACGCATTGCGCGATTACGTCATCGCCAAATTCGAGCGCATCGTCCGGCACTTCGACCAGCTGCATGACGCCACCGTTACGTTGAGCGTCGAAAAACTTCTTCAAAAAGTCGAAGCGACCTTGCATTGCGCGGCAAACAAAACGATCCATGCCGATGCGCAAGCGACCGACATGTACGCCGCCATCGATGCGCTGGCGGACAAGATGGATCGTCAAGTGAAAAAGCATAAAGAGAAATTGACGAATCATCATCGTGACGAGTCGCGCGCAGCCCATTTCGAATAATTTCTGCGCGACCGGCCGAATGCTCGACCGGTCGCCATCCCATCAGGTTTTGATGCGATAGCACGGCACGTAGTCGCTGCCGGGCAATTTCATGCGCTGTTGAGCGACGAAACTGGCGAGCAGTTTGTCGAGTGCGCGCATGATTTCGTGATCGCCGTCGATGACGAATGGGCCATGCGCGGCGATGGCGCGCACACCCTCTTCTTTCACGTTGCCCGCAACGATGCCCGAGAACGCACGCCGCAAATCGGCGGCGAGCAAATGATGCGGTTGGTCGCGATGAAGATTCAATGCCGCCATGTTGGCATGCGTGGGACGAAACGGTTGTTGGAACGCGTGCTCGATCGTCAGCGCCCAATTGAAGAAGAACGCGTCCTGATTGTGCAGACGATACTGGCGCACGTCGTGAATGCCCTTGTCGATGAGGCGCGCGGTCTGCTCCGGATCGCCGACGACGATGCGATAGTACTGCGACACTGAATCGCCCAATGCCAGTTTGAGGAACGAGTCGATCTGCTCGAAGTACGACGCCGATTGCTTCGGCCCGGAGAAAATCAGCGGGAACGGAATTCCCGCGTTCTTCGGATGCAGCAAGATGCCGAGCAGATAAAGGATTTCTTCTGCCGTGCCGACGCCGCCCGGGAAAACGATAATGCCATGTCCGGTGCGCACGAACGCTTCGAGGCGCTTTTCGATGTCCGGCATTATCACGAGATTGTTGACGATCGCATTCGGCGATTCGGCGGCGATGATGCCGGGCTCGGTGATCCCGATGTAGCGTTTGGAGCGCAGACGCTGTTTCGCATGCGCGATCGCCGCACCTTTCATCGGGCCTTTCATCGCGCCCGGACCGCAGCCGGTGCAGATGTCGAAGCCGCGTAAACCCAATTGATAGCCGACATCTTTCGTGTAGTCGTATTCGACGCGCGAGATGGAATGGCCGCCCCAGCACACGACGATGTTCGGTTCGACATTGGGTTTCAGCAATCGCGCGTTGCGTAAAATTTCGAAGACGGCATGCGTGATGCCATGCGAATCGTCGAGCTGGAAGCGCCCGGCTTCGATCTGCGTCGCGATGTACGCGATGTCGCGCACGACGGCGAAGAGCAACTCGTTGATGCCGCGGATGATCTTGCTTTCGACGAACGCACCCGTCGGCGCATTTTTCAATTCAAGCTTGATACCGCGATCTTGTTGCAACACTTGGATATCGAAATCCGGATAGCGCTGGAAGATGTCCATCGCATCGTCGTTTTCGCTGCCCGACGTGAGCACGGCAAGCGCGCAGCGTTGCAGCAGCGCGTGCAGTCCACCGTGACTCGCGTCGCGCAGCCGCGTCACTTCGTTGCGTGAAAGAATGTCCATCCCCGCAACCGGTGCGATGCGGGCGTTTACAGTCGGCAATT
>CAZZWP010000150.1:0-6161 GCA_964657965.1 uncultured Rudaea sp.
GAGCAGCGGTCTCCAAAACCGCAGGTTGGGGGTTCGAGTCCCTCCTGGCGTGCCATCTGAAAGCTGGGCGTGACAAAGTTTTTTGAAAAGGTTTTATGAACGCAAAAGCTGAAGTAACCGGAACGGGCGGCAACTCCGCCGCTGATATCGCCAAGCTGGTCCTCGGACTGCTGGTGATCGCGGCGGGTGTCGTCGCGTATTACTGGTACAACGATCTTGCCTCGTGGCAGCGGTTGTTCATTCTGCTCGGCGGCTTCATCGTCGGCGGGGCGATCTGTTACTTCACGCGGTCCGGACACGCGCTGCGCGATTATCTAAGCGAATCAGTGTTCGAACTGCGCAAGGTCGTTTGGCCGACGCGTCAGGAAACGTTGCAAACCACGCTGGTCATCATGGTGGTCGTAGTGATCCTCAGCATTTTGCTGGGCCTGATCGACCTGTTCCTGAACTGGGCGATCCTGCAACACCTGCTAAAGATGGGACGCTGATCATGACGACGGAATCGCCAAAGCGCTGGTATGTGGTTCATGCGTACTCGGGCTTCGAGCATCAGGTGTCGCGCGCGCTGAAAGAACGCATCGCGCGGGCCGGAATGGAATCGAAGTTCGGCGACGTATTAGTGCCGACGGAAGAAGTAATCGAAATGCGCGGCGGTCAGAAGCGCCGCAGCGAGCGCAAGTTCTTCCCCGGCTACGTGCTCGTGCAGATCGAAACGCACGATCAGGGCAAGGCGCAGAAGATCGACGACGAGTCGTGGCATCTGATCAAGGAAACGCCGAAGGTGATGGGCTTCATCGGCGGCACCGCCGATCGTCCGCTGCCAATCAAGGACTCGGAAGCCGATGCGATCCTGCAACGCGTGCAGGAAGGCGTCGAGAAGCCGCGTCCGAAGGTGTTGTTCGAGCCAGGAGAAATGGTGCGCGTGACCGATGGTCCGTTCAACGACTTCAACGGCGTCGTGGAAGAAGTGAATTACGAAAAGAATCGCCTACGTGTGGCTGTGCTGATTTTCGGGCGTTCAACGCCGGTCGAACTCGAATTCGGTCAGGTCGAGAAAGCCTAATCCGGCGAAGACTTCGGTCTTCGCTCAACTAGACGAGGAGCCTGCCGCAGTAACGAGCAGGCGTTTGAACTCGAGAGGTAATTGAAATGGCAAAGAAGGTAGTTGGTTACATCAAGCTGCAGGTGAAGGCCGGTCAGGCCAACCCCTCGCCGCCGGTCGGTCCTGCGCTGGGTCAGCGCGGACTGAACATCATGGAATTCTGCAAGGCGTTCAATGCCGCCACGCAGAAAATGGAACCCGGTCTGCCGATTCCAGTGATCATCACCGCGTATTCGGACCGTACGTTCACCTTCATCATGAAGACGCCGCCCGCGTCGATCCTGTTGAAGAAAGCCGCCGGCATCGAATCCGGTAGTAAGCGTCCGAATACCGAAAAAGTCGGCAAGGTCACGCGCAAACAGCTCGAAGACATCGCCAAGGCAAAAATGCCCGATCTGACCGCCGCCGACATGGACGCCGCCGTGCGTACCATCGCAGGCAGTGCGCGCAGCATGGGCCTGGTGACGGAGATTTGATCATGAAAATCAGCAAACGTTACAAGGCCATGCAGAGCAAAGTCACCCTGGGTAAAACCTACGGTGTCGACGAAGCGTTGAAGATCGTCAAGGAAAACGCGAAGACGAAATTCGTGGAATCTGTCGACGTCGCGATTCGCCTCGGCATCGATGCGAAGAAGTCCGACCAGGGCGTGCGCGGCTCGACGCTGCTCCCGCACGGCACGGGCAAGACGGTCCGCGTCGCGGTGTTCTGTCCCGCCGGCGAAAAGGCCGAGGCTGCGAAGGCAGCCGGCGCCGACGCCGTGGGCATGGAAGATCTCGCCGAGAAAATGCAGGCCGGAGACTTGAATTTCGGCCGCATCATCGCCACTCCTGATGCTATGCGCGTTGTCGGTAAATTGGGCCAGCTCTTGGGTCCACGCGGACTCATGCCCAATCCGAAAGACGGTTCGGTCACGGCCGACGTCGTCAACGCAGTGAAGAACGCGAAGGCGGGTCAGGTCAAATACCGCAACGACAAAGCGGGCATCGTTCATTGTTCGATCGGCAAAGCGAATTTCGAAGTCAGCGCGCTCAAGGAAAATCTGCAAGCGGTTCTGGCAGATTTGGCGAAGGCGAAACCGGCTTCGTCGAAGGGCATCTTCCTTCAGAAGGTGTCGCTGTCGAGCACGATGGGCGTCGGCGTTGCCGTGGATCAATCCACGCTGCCGGTGTAATTAACGAAGATTAATGTCGGGATCGAAATTCTCCGCGCGATTCGCGGTCCAATTCGGTCCCTTCATTGTCTCAAACGAATTTGAGGGCATCCGCAATCGCAAGTGCGCGGAAGCCGTCAAAGACCGCAGGTGGTCGAGCGTTGCCGTGCAGATGCACTGCATTAAAAGCGCGAGGCCTTAATCGACAAGGAATTCAACCTGCGCAGATGGTGATGCCCGACAGGATTTTTTCTGGACGGCCACCAAATCGATGCCGAAAGGCGTCGGCGAAGTGAAGACGGATTTTCGCTTCGAGGAATTTCGGTCCGGCATAGCATGACGCAAAGCCGGTCCAGTTCGGAAGGTATGCAATGGCACTCAATCTTGAGCAAAAGAAAGTCGTCGTTGCCGAACTGGCGAATGTGGCCGCCAAGGCTCACTCGTTGGTCGCCGCCGAGTACGCAGGTCTTACTGTCGAGCAGCTCACGGAGCTGCGCAAGAAGGCGCGTCAGGGCAAGGTGTTCGTCAAAGTTGCGAAGAACACGTTGGTCTCGCGTGCAGTGGAAGGTACCGATTACGAATGCGTGAAAGACGCATTGGTCGGCCCGATGCTGTATGCCTTCTCACAGGAAGATCCGGGTGCTGCGGGTCGGTTGGTCAAAGAGTTTTCCAAGGCGAATGAAAAGCTGGTTGCAAAGGTCGTTGCGATCGGTGGGCAGATGTATCCGGGTTCTCACGTCGAGAAACTCGCGTCGCTGCCGACCCGTGAGCAGGCACTGTCGATGTTGATGGGCGTGATGTTGGCGCCGATCACCAAGCTGGTGCGCACGCTGGCCGAACCCGCCGCCAAAACGGCGCGCGCGGTGGCGGCGGTACGCGATCAAAAAGCGGCTGCTTAATTCAACCCATTCGTTATTTGGCATTTATCAATCTATTTAAAGGTGATTTGAAATGGCCGTTTCTAAAGAAGAAATCCTGGACGCAATTGGCAACATGAGCCTCATCGATGTCACGGATCTCGTGAAGATGATGGAAGAGAAGTTCGGCGTTTCCGCTGCTGCTCCGGTGGCTGCGGCCGCTGTCGGCGGTGGTGCTGCCGCCGCCGCTCCGGCGGAAGAGAAGACCGAATTCACCGTCGCCCTCAAGGCAACCGGTGAGAAGAAGGTCGAAGTGATCAAGGCGGTTCGCGCGATCACTGGCCTGGGTCTGAAGGAAGCGAAAGATCTGGTCGAGTCCGCTCCCGCCACCGTGAAGGAAGGCGTGAACAAGGACGACGCCGCGAAGTTCAAGAAAGAACTCGAAGCTGCAGGAGCGACCGTCGAGGTCAAGTAAGGATAATTTGCTGCAATCAGTTTTTTAAAAGTTGTTGGCGAGCCTGGGTGCGAAAGTGCCCGGGCTTCGCCCGTTGTTGTTTAGATAGTTGTCGTTCGGAAAATTCATCGAGCATGTGGAATTGAGAATCGCCGATTCGCAATTCCAGATTTTCGCTTCTCCACCCAGGCGGATGTTTTCGATCGCCGCACGCAGTTGAGGTTTGTACGCCATGTCATCAACAGCTACCTATTCCTTCACCGAAAAGAAACGCATCCGCAAAGGATTCGGCAAGCGCCCCCAGGTGCTCGATGTGCCGCCTTTGCTGGCCATTCAAACCGATTCTTATCGCGAATTCCTCCAGGTCTCGAAGCCGGAAAGCAACCGCGACGACCATGGTCTGCACGCCGCCCTGAAATCCGTTTTCCCGATCACCAGCTATTCCGGCAATGCCGCGCTCGAATACGTCAGCTATCGCCTCGGCGAGCCGCCGTTCGACGAGCGTGAGTGCCGTTCGCGTGGCATGAGCTATGGCGCGCCGTTGCGCGTGCTCGTTCGCCTCGTGATTTACGACAAGGATTCTCCGGCGTCGAACAAAGCCGTGAAGTACGTGAAAGAACAGGAAGTCTACATGGGCGAATTGCCGCTCATGACCGACACCGGCACGTTCATCATCAACGGCACCGAGCGCGTCATCGTGTCGCAGCTGCACCGTTCGCCGGGCGTGTTCTTCGATCACGATCGCGGCAAGACGCATTCGTCGGGCAAGCTGCTGTATTCCGCGCGCATCATTCCTTATCGCGGTTCTTGGCTCGATTTCGAATTCGATCCGAAAGACGCGCTGTTCACACGTATCGACCGTCGCCGCAAGTTGCCGGTGACGATGCTGCTGCGCGCGCTCGGCTACAACAACGAAAAGATGCTCGACATCTTCTTCGAGAAAAACGTGTTCCATCTCGACAAGAAAGCCGGCGCGCGTCTCGAACTCGTCGCCGAGCGTCTGCGCGGCGAAACGCTGAACTTCGACCTGCGTGCAGGTAGCGAAGTTATCGTCGAGGCCGGCAAGCGCATCACCGCGCGTCACGTGCGTGCGTTGCAGAACGCCAAGATCAAAAATCTCGAAGTACCGGACGATTATCTCGTCGGCCGCATCCTCGCGCACGACATCGTCGACAAGAAGACGGGTGAACTGCTCGCCGCGGCGAACACCGAGCTCGATCTCACGCATCTGGAAAACTTCCGCAAAGCGGGCGTCGATCAGATGGGCACGCTGTTCGTGAACGATCTCGATCGCGGTCCGTACATCTCGAACACGCTGCGCATCGATCCGACCAAAACGCCACTCGAAGCGCTGGTCGAAATCTATCGCATGATGCGTCCGGGCGAACCGCCGACGAAAGACGCGGCGCAGAACCTGTTCCACAATCTGTTCTTCACGTTCGAGCGCTACGATTTGTCGGGCGTTGGCCGCATGAAGTTCAACCGCCGCGTGGGCCGCAAGGAAATCACCGGACCAGGCGTGCTTTACGATTCTCAGTACTTTGGCGCGCGCAACGACGAGGATTCCAAGAATCTCGTAAAGAAGCTGGGCGGCACGTCGGACATTCTCGACGTGATGAAAGTGCTGATCGAAATCCGTAATGGTCGCGGCACGGTCGACGATATCGATCACCTGGGCAACCGTCGCGTGCGTTCGGTCGGCGAAATGGCCGAGAACGTGTTCCGCATCGGTCTCGTGCGCGTCGAGCGCGCGGTGCGTGAGCGTCTGTCGATGGCGGAAGCCGATGGCCTGACCCCGCAAGACCTCATCAACGCCAAGCCCGTCGCGGCCGCGGTGAAGGAATTCTTCGGCTCGTCCCAGCTGTCGCAGTTCATGGACCAAAATAATCCGTTGTCGGAAGTGACACATAAGCGTCGCGTCTCCGCGCTTGGACCGGGCGGCTTGACCCGCGAACGCGCCGGCTTCGAAGTGCGCGACGTACATCCGACCCATTACGGCCGCGTCTGCACCATCGAAACGCCGGAAGGTCCGAACATCGGCCTGATCAATTCGCTCGCGGTTTATGCGCGCACGAATTCCTACGGCTTTTTGGAAACGCCGTACCGTAAAGTGACGAACGGAAAAGTCACGGATAAAGTGGAGTTCCTCTCCGCGATCGAAGAAGGCGAATTCGTCATCGCGCAGGCCAATTCCATCATGACCAAGGATGGTGGCTTCGCGGAAGATTTCGTCGCGTGCCGTTTCAAGGGCGAATCCGAATTGCGCGCCTCGGCCGAGATTCAATACATGGACGTCTCGCCGATGCAGACGGTTTCCGTCGCCGCGGCGCTCGTCCCGTTCCTCGAACACGATGACGCCAACCGCGCGTTGATGGGCGCCAACATGCAACGCCAGGCCGTTCCGACCTTGCGTGCGCAGACTCCGCTCGTCGGCACCGGTATCGAACGTCCTGTCGCACGCGACTCCGGCGTGACCGCTGTGGCCCGTCGCGGCGGCGTGATCGATCAGGTCGACGCGGGCCGTATCGTGGTGCGCGCCAACGAAGCCGAAATCGGCGGCGATGACGCGGGCGTCGATATCTACACGCTGACCAA
>CAZZWP010000151.1:0-6115 GCA_964657965.1 uncultured Rudaea sp.
GCCGCCGCGCGCGTGGCTAAACCGATCGAGCGCGTTCAAGCGACGAGTTTGCAAAAGAAACGTCCGGGTCAGTCCCGTGTGAAGAAACGCCGACCGGCCGCCGAGCGCGCGAAACGACCGTCGGCGACGATTCATGCGCCACTGTCGTTTGCCGACGCGATTAACGCCATGCGTCGTTCCGTCGCGAAGAAAACCGCGAAACGCAGATCCGCGACGGCGCGCATGAGTGTTGCCGTCAAGACATCGAACATCAACGTGCGCACGCGTCGCCGCGCGAGGAGAGGTTGATCATGGAACCGATTCGTATCGATCCGCGCCGTGCGATGGAAGAAGCGACGCAGTTCAACAACAAACTTTTGGCAGGATTAAAGACGCTGCGCACGCTCGACGATGTCGACTACGGCGCGACCGAACGCGAAGAAATCTATCGCGAAGACAAACTGGTGCTCTATCGATTCAAAGGCAACAGCAAACCCACGTCGAAAGTGCCGTTGCTGATCGTCTACGCGCTCGTGAATCGTCCGTACATGGTCGATCTGCAGGATGACCGTTCGCTCGTGAAACATCTGCTCGCGCTCGGTGAGGATGTCTATATCATCGACTGGGGTTATCCCGATCAGTCCGATCGCTATCTGACGCTCGACGATTACATCAACGGTTACATCAAACGCTGCGTCGACGTGGTTGCAAAACGCCACAAAGTGGAAAAAATCAACGTGCTCGGCATCTGCCAGGGCGGCGCGTTCAGTCTGTGCTTTGCGTCGATCTATCCGGAAAAGATCGAGCATCTGATCACGATGGTCACACCGGTCGATTTCCACACGAAAGACAACATGCTCTCGCATTGGACGCGCGGCATGGACGTCGATTTGTTCATCGACACGCTCGGCAACGTGCCGGCGGATTTGATGAACTGGTGCTACCTCACCTTGAAACCCGTGCGATTGTTTCAGCAGAAATATGTCGGTCTCGTCGATATTCTCGACGACAAAGCCGAACTGGAAAATTTCTTGCGCATGGAAAAATGGATTTTCGACAGTCCTGATCAGGCCGGCGAAGCGTTTCGCCAATTCGTGAAGGATTTCTATCAGGGCAACAAGCTGATCGAAGGCGGGTTGATGATCGGCGACAAGGCGGTCGATCTCAAGAACATCACGATGCCCGTGCTGAACATCTTCGCCGAGCAGGATCATCTCGTGCCACCCTCGTCGTCGCGGCCGCTGAAAAATGTCATCGGCACGGACGACTACACGGAACTCGCGTTCAAAGGTGGCCATATAGGCATTTATGTGTCCGGACGGGCGCAGCGCGAGGTGCCGAGCGCGATCCATAACTGGCTCGGCAAATAGCCGAACTGGATCCAGCGCGCACATTTGAACGAATTCTGCATGCCTAAAGCCGAATCGTTGCGTCACGGCCGGTCGCGTGCGACCATCGATAAGTAAGGCAGTACCCGCTCAGCCAACGTCAAACACGGAGTTGTCACGATGTCCGCCAAGCCATTCGTCAGCGATATAAAAGCTATCCAGAAACGCGCCCGGGAGCAGATTCAGAAGGGTGCTGTCACCGGCGGTTATCTAGCGAACCGCAAGCAGGTCGTCGAGATTCTCAACGAAGCGCTCGCCACCGAAATCGTGTGCGTACTGCGCTATAAGCGTCATTACTACATGGCGAAAGGCATTCACGCCAAGAGCGTCGCGGCGGAGTTTCTCGAACACGCGGGCGAGGAGCAAGGTCATGCGGATGAAATCGCCGCACGCATCGTGCAGCTCGGCGGCGCGCCGAACTTGAATCCGGATGGTCTGGCGTCACGCTCGCATTCTCAGTACCACGACGGCGATGATCTCGCCGAAATGCTCAAGGAAGACCTGATCGCCGAACGCATCGCCATCGATACGTACCGCGACATCATCATCTACCTCGGCAACGACGACCCGACCACGCGCCGCATGATGGAAGGCATCCTCGCCAACGAGGAAGAACACGCCGAAGACTTGAGCACCCTGCTGGAAAATCTCGGCCATGCCGGGATCGAATCGGGCGGCGAAGACAAGAAGTCGAAATCGAAATCCAAATCGAAAGGCAAGTAATCAGTCGCGCTCGCGGATGGTGTGCATAGCCATCCGTAATGCGGCGAATTGACGCGACACATTCGTGCACGCGTCACAAATCATCAGATGTAAACGCAAGCGCAGCCGCTTTCCCAACGGGAGCGGCTCGTCCTGCTGCTGCGACAACAATCGCGATGCGTGCTGACACGTGATCATCACCATCATGTAGCCTGCGGCGGACCAAAGCCGCCTTTTTCGAGACAAATCCTTAGCATCGTTCGCGCACGGTAGAGTTGTACCCACACGTTGGACGTCGTAATGCTCAATTCCTTACACAGTTCGCGCGTGTCGGAGCCGAATACCTCGCGGAGGACGAAAATCTGCCCAATCCGCTTGGGCAGCAGGTCGACGCATTTTTGCACGGCCGCCAGAAAATCGTCCTGCTGCGACAGTTCCGCCGGATCGCGCACGTCGCTCGGCATATGCACGTAATGGCCGGACGCGTCGAATAGCCTGTCGATCTCATTTTCGTCGTCCGGATTGGATTCGAGCGGCTGTTCGCGCCATTGCTTGCGCAGCAGATCGATGATGCGGTTTTTCAGGATCGAGGTAAGCCACGTGCGCAGCGAGCTGGTTCCGCGAAACGTGTCGCGTCGCTCGAACGCCTGCGTAATCACATCGGAAACCATGTCCTCGGCCGCGGTTCCATCGCGCAATTCCATGCGCGCGATTTTCAGCAGATAACCGCGCTGCTCTGCCAGCGTCGCGAAATCGATGGTCTCGGCATTGGGTAGATTTTTTTCCGGCATCGTTGAGTCTTTTTAGACGTGCGCCATCATAGCCAAATACGCCGACGCGCAAGCGAGTAAAATGCCGTATTCGACGGACGCCGCCCTAGGGAATCGTGCATGAACGATATTCTTTTCCACATACACAACATCGGCGTTACGCCGTGGAAGCTGGTTGGTTATGTCGGCGTCTTTTTGTTCACCGCGCGCTGGTTCGTGCAACTTTATGCGACGAAGAAAATGAAAAAAGTCGTGATGCCGATGTCGTTCTGGTGGCTGTCGATCACCGGGAGCATCTTGCTGCTCGCGTACTTCACGTTCGGAAAAAACGATTCGGTGGGCGTCATGTCGAACCTGTTTCCGGCGTTCGTGTCGGTATATAACTTGTACACGCACATCCGGCATCACAAGCCCGAGGAAATCGACGCGGGCGGTGCGGAAGAATCCTGAAACGTTACTCCGGGTCGTAATCCAGATTCGGCGCGAGCCAGCGCTCGGCGACCTGGAGCGTCCAGTTCTTGCGCTTCGAATAATCTTCGACTTGTTCTTTCGTCACGCGGCCGACGACGAAATACTGACTGTCCGGATGGCTGAAATACAAACCCGAAACGGATGACGCTGGATACATCGCGAAACTCTCCGTCAATTCGACGCCGGTATTTTTTGTCGCATCGAGCAAATCGAATAGCGTGGCTTTCTCGGTGTGATCGGGACACGCCGGATAACCGGGAGCGGGGCGAATGCCGCGATACTTCTCGCCGACGAGATCCTCGTTCGATAGCGCTTCATCCGGCGCGTAGCCCCAGAATTCCTTGCGCACACGTTCGTGCATGCGCTCGGCGAATGCTTCGGCGAGACGGTCGGCGAGCGCTTTGAGCAGGATCGACGAATAGTCGTCGAGCGAACGCTCGAATTCGGCGAGCTTCGATTCGATTCCAAGACCTGCGGTAACGGCGAATCCGCCGATCCAGTCAGCGACGCCGCTTTCTTTTGGCGCGATGAAATCGGCCAGGCAAAAATCAGGACGGCCCGGCGGTTTGTCGACCTGTTGCCGCAAACAGTGCAGCGTCGTTTTCGCGTCATCCACGCTGACGACGATGTCATCGCCGACGCGATGGGCCGGCCAGAATCCGATCACGCCTTTCGCCGTCAGCCATTTTTCATCGACGATTTTCTTTAGCATGGCCTGCGCGTCGGCGAAGAGTTCGCGCGCCTGCGAGCCGACGATGGCATCGTCGAGAATCTGCGGATAGTGGCCCGATAATTCCCACGTGTTGAAAAACGGCGTCCAGTCGATGCGCTCAACGAGTTCATCAAGTGGATAGTCGTCGAATACGGTGATGCCGGTCCGATGGGGAACGGGAGGCGTGTAAGTCTGCCATCCGCCATCGAATGCTTGGCCACGCGCGTGAGGGAGAGAAATAAGTCGCTTGGACGGTCCGCGATCTTTGTGCCGTTCGCGGATATCCGCATATTCTGCGCGAATCTTCACCATGAAATCGTCGACGAGTTCTTTGCTGATCAACGATTGCGCCACGCCGACGGCGCGCGACGCGTCTTTGACCCACACCGTCGGCGATTTGTAGTGCGGTTCGATCTTGAGCGCCGTGTGCGCACGCGAGGTCGTCGCGCCGCCGATCAGTAACGGCACGTGGAATTCCTGACGTTGCATTTCTTTCGCGAGATGACTCATCTCTTCGAGCGATGGTGTGATCAGTCCCGACAATCCGATCATGTCGGCTTTCTCATGCTTGGCGGCGTCGAGAATTTTCTGCGCGGGAACCATCACGCCGAGATCGACCACATCGAAGTTATTACAGCGCAACACCACGCCGACAATGTTTTTACCAATGTCGTGCACGTCGCCTTTTACCGTTGCGATGACAATCTTGCCGTTGGACTTATGCACTTCGCCCGTTCGCAATTTTTCTTCTTCGATATACGGAATGAGATAGGCAACGGCTTTTTTCATCACGCGCGCGGACTTCACGACCTGCGGCAAAAACATCTTGCCCGCGCCGAACAGATCGCCGACGACGTTCATGCCATCCATCAGCGGGCCTTCGATCACGTCGAGCGGCCGCGACGAAAGTTGTCGCGCCTCTTCGGTATCGCCTTCGACATACTGATCGATGCCGTGCACGAGCGCGTGACTCAGACGCGCGCGAACCGGCAAATCGCGCCATGCATGATTCTCGACGATGGCTTCGCCTTTTTTCCCTCGAGAGCGTTCGGCGATTTCGAGCAAGCGTTCCGTGCCATCGGCGCGGCGATTGAGCACGACATCCTCGACGCGCTCGCGCAATTCCGGATCGAGATCGTCATAGATCGGCAGCGCGCCGGCGTTGACGATGCCCATATCCATGCCGGCTTTGATCGCGTGATAGAGAAATACGGCGTGAATCGCCTGACGCACGAGTTCGTTGCCGCGAAACGAGAACGACACATTCGATACGCCGCCGGAGATGTGGCAGTACGGCAATGTGGCTTTGATCTCGCGCGTCGCCTCGATGAAGTCGACGGCGTAGTTATTGTGTTCCTCGATGCCGGTCGCAATCGCGAAAATATTCGGATCGAAAATAATGTCTTCCGGTGGAAATCCGATTTCCTCGGTCAGAAATTTATACGCGCGCGTACAAATTTCCACTTTGCGCGCTTTGGTATCGGCTTGGCCTTGTTCATCGAACGCCATCACGACAACCGCCGCGCCGTACGCCAACACTTTTCGCGCATGCTCGAAGAAAACCGCTTCGCCTTCTTTCAGCGAAATCGAATTGACGACGCCTTTGCCTTGCAGGCAGCGCAATCCGGCTTCGATCACCGTCCATTTCGACGAATCGACCATCACCGGCACACGCGCGATATCGGGTTCGGCGGCGATGAGATTGAGGAATTTCGCCATCGCCATTTCGGAATCGATGAGACCTTCGTCCATGTTCACGTCAAGGATCTGTGCGCCGTTGGCGACCTGCTGACGCGCGACTTCGACGGCCTCGTCATACCGATCGTCCTTGATCAACTTCTTGAACTGCGCCGAGCCGGTGACGTTCGTGCGCTCGCCGATGTTGACGAACAGCAGTTCCGGCGTGATGACGAGTGGTTCGAGGCCTGAAAGGCTTGTGTAGCGCGTCGTCATGCGGCGAGTTCGCGTTCCGACGGAAGCTCGCGCGGCTTCGCGCCGCGCACCGCGTCGGCGATGGCGCGGATATGGGCGGGTGTAGTACCGCAGCAGCCGCCGACAAAGTTTACTAATCCACTTTTCGCGAATTCACCGAT
>CAZZWP010000152.1:0-5982 GCA_964657965.1 uncultured Rudaea sp.
GCACGCGCTCGGCATTTATTACATCGAGGGCAAATTGTGGATCGCGATTTTGTGCGCGCAGGCGATTCCGTATTTTTCGGCCATCGTCAGTGCCTGGATTGCGTGGCGCGCCGGTGAGAAAAGCGGTTGACCGCACACCTCCACGCGCCGCTAACACTCAAACGGCGCAAGTCCTGCTATAAATCACGGCGCATGGATACGCCTATCGACCTACGTCGCCGCCGTTCGGCATCGCGGCGCTTTTGCCTCGCGCTTTTCACCGTATTGTTGGCGGCCGCGTGCCCGGCGTTGGCGGCACATCTGGAGCTGCAGGTCGATGGTGTCGAAGGCCCCCTGAAAACCGCCGTCGTCACCGCGGCCGGAATGGCGGACTATGCCAGCCGCGACATCACCGCCGCGCAGGCGCATCGGCTTTACGATCGCGCTGGGCCGAATATGGCATCGGCGCTCGAACCCTACGGCTACTACAACGCGACGACGGATGGCGACTTAAAGGAAACGCCGACGGGATTCGTCGCGACGATGCACGTTCACCTCGGCGAACCGACGATCGTCTCGACATTCGACGTCACCGTTCCGGAGCCTGCGCGCGACGAAAAAATCGTGCGCAAGGCATTCGCCCTGTTCACGCCTAAACTCGGTGATCGCCTTGATCATGCGAACTACGAAAAGAGCAAGGCCGCGGTGCAAGCCGCGCTATTGGCCAGTGGTTATCTCGATGCGAAATTGACGAAGAAAACCGTCGAGGTCTCGCGCAGCGACAACCGCGCGATCATTCATTTAGCCTGGGACGTCGGACAGCGGTATCGCTACGGCAAAACCACATTCAACGGCAGTCAGTTCTACGACGGTTTTCTCGATCGCTACATTCCATGGCACGAGGGCGATTTCTATTCGCAGGACAGTTTGCTCCAGTTGCAACAGCAACTCATCGATGCGGACTATTTCGCCGTCGTCGAAGTGCAGCCCGAGCCGTCGCAAGCGCACGACGGCATCGTGCCCATCGTCGTCACACTCGGACCGGCCAAACGCAACATTTATACCGCGGGCGTTTTCCTCGACACCGATATCGGCTTTGGGGTGCGCGGCGGATTGACGCGGCGCTGGCTCAACGACAAAGGTCACAAACTGAAAGTCGACGTACAAGTCGCACAGAAGTTGCGCACGGCATCGGTGGTTTATTCGATTCCGCTGCCGGGACCGAATAATCGCAGCTACAACTTCGGCGTCAACTATTTAAACGAAAATACCGACACGACGGTGTCGCACACGGAATCCCTCGTCGCGAACGAAACGCGGCAATGGATGGGTTTCACCAGCACGCTCGGCTTGCATTTGCTGACCGGCACGTTCGACATTCTCGATCCGAACGGCAATCAGGCGCTGGAAGAACACGGCAACACGACGTTGCTTTACCCGGAATGGGGGCTGGAAAGAAAGAGCGCCGACGATCCGCTCTTCGTGCGCGACGGCTACTCGCTGACGGTTACCGCGCGCGGCGGACCTAAACTTATTTCCGCTACCGAATTCGCGCAGGTGCGCGCCGACGCGAAGTGGATCAGAGGAGTCGGCAAGAACCAGCGCCTGATCATTCGCGGCACCGTGGGTGCAACCCAAGTCGGCGACTTCGACAAGCTCCCGCCCGAACTTCGTTTTTTCGCGGGCGGCGATCGATCGATCCGCGGCTATTCGTATCAGGACATCGGACCGATGAATCCCAGCGGACTCATCATCGGCGGACAGGATCTCGTCGTCGGCAGCGCCGAATACGAATACTATTTCACGCACGATTGGGGCATCGCCGTCTTCACCGACGCGGGCGATGCGTTCACCGGCTTCTCGACTTATAAAACACGCATCGGTACCGGAATCGGCGCGCGCTGGCGCTCGCCCGTCGGCATGGTGCGCGTCGATCTCGGCACGCCCATTCACGATCCCGACGGCATCACCGGCGTGCAACTTCACGTGACCATCGGACCGGATCTATGAAGCGGTGGCTGAAATGGGTCGGCATCGGACTGGCGATCGTGATCGTTGCGATCGTGTTGTTCGCCACTTGGTTGCTGGAAGCCGAATCGGGGGCGCGATTTGCGCTGGAACGCGTAAAGTCCGCGCTGGCGAACAAGTTGACCGTCGAGCAGTCACGCGGCGCACTGGTCAGCCCGCTGGTGCTGGAGGGATTGCACTATCGCGATGCCGAATCCGGCATCGATGTTCTAATAAAAAGTGTAAAAGTAGATTATGCGTTATTCGGATTGTTTTCCCGCACGTTGCGTATCAGCGATCTTGCCGTGGACGGCGTCGATGTAACTCTGACCACCGTGCCCACGCCGACGCCCGCATTACCACCGCCATCGATCCAATCGCTGCTGACGCCGCCGCTGGCGATCCTGCTCGATCGCGCCGACATCACGCACATCAACATCGCCCAAGACGGAAAACCGGTTTTCGTCGCGGACAGCCTCGACGCCGCCGCCACGTGGACAGCCGCCGCGCTCACCGTCCAGAAACTTGCGCTGCGTGCGCCCGATGGCCACGTCGACTTTACGGGCGGACTATCGTCATACGCGGATTATCGCGGCAGCGCGAAAGGAAGTTTTGACTGGAAAATTCAGGACCAGCGCGCCGCAGGTTTCATCGATGTCGGCAACGATGGAAAAAATGCGTCGATCGCGCTCCAACTCACGCAGCCGCTTGTTGCTTCGTTGAATGGAACGCTCGCATCGCAGGATGATGCATTTCCGTGGACTGCGACGTTGCACGTGCCGCGATTCGACCCGCGCACATTGTCGGGCAGTGACACGTTGCAGTCGATGGCGCTCGACCTGACCGGTCGTGGCGATCGCACGCACGGCGCGGTCAATGCGAATCTAGAACTCAACACACACAAGATGGCGCTGGATCCGCTGCAATATCAGTTGCAAGGAAAAACGCTGATCGTCGACACCGTTCGAATTCATTCGCCGGAAGCGAAAGGCATTTTGTCGGCGACCGGAAAAGTTCAGCTCGACGCGAATCCCATTTCCGGCGACGCGTCACTTTCTTGGAACGATGTCGAATTGCCTGCCGATCTCGTCGGTCAAGCATTGGCCACGCACGGCACATTGCACGCGGGAGGCAGCGCGGCGCAGTTCGAAGCGGACGGAAATTTCGTCCTTGGCCCGCCTGGCAAACCGGCGAATATTTCGGTCGCGCTGGAGGGCACGCCGCAAGCCATCGTTTTGCAGCACCTCGATCTCAAACAACCGCAAGGCAGCCTCGGCATTACCGGCGACGTGCAACTGCAGCCACAGGTGCAATGGCGTCTGCAATCGACGGCGCATCATTTCGACCCCGGCGCGTTTGCGAAGGAATGGCCTGGATCGATCGATCTGGCATTGTCCACAAGTGGAAAAGTGGAGAAAGACGGACCGGCCGGTCAGCTGAAACTCGAGACCTTGTCGGGAACGTTGCGACAAAGGCCGATCAGCGGACAGGCCGACCTGACATTCGCCTCGCCTCTCGCCGTCAACGGGACACTCGATCTAAAATCCGGCAACAGTTCCATCGGGTTGAAGGGCAAGACTGCGGAGCAAACCGATATCACGGCTACTCTATCGATCGCCAGCCTCGGCGACTGGATTCCCTCGACCGGTGGCAGCGTGCGCGGGACCGTGGCGTTGAAGGGCAAGTGGCCCGATCTGGATGCGCAAGCGAATGTGACGGGAACAAAAATCGTATCCGGCGAACTGCATGTGGACAACGTCGTCGTCACCGCCAACGTGCGCGACATCAAGACGCCCAGCGGCTCGATCCTTGTCGACGCACAAAAAGTTTCCGGCGGAAATTTCGCCTTCGACACCGTCAGATTAGATGCGCACGGTGATCAGAACGCGCACGCCGCGACACTCGATGCGAAAGGACCGGAGCTCAGCGCATCACTCGCGCTTAATGGTGCGTTGACGCATTCGGCGAAAGATCAGACCGGATGGCAGGGTTCGCTCACTGCGCTGTCGCTGGCGCCGAAAGACGCGGATGCGTGGAAACTGACGAAACCGGCGCCGATGTCGTACGGGCCGGACGGCGTGCGATTGGGAGAATTGTGTTTCGGCGCGGATGCGTCGAGCATTTGCGCTACGGCATCGCAGGCGCCCGACGAATCGATGCAGGCGAAATTTTCGATCGCGCATCTGCAGTTGAAATCGATCGCGCGATTCGCCGATCCCGAGGCACCGCTGCGTCTCGATGGCGAAATCAACGGCAGCGGCAATGTGGCGCGCACGGGCGCCGGTGCGCTGAGCGGCGATGCCGACATCCGTTCGGTGTCGGGATCGATCGCTTATCCGGATTCGGAAGCCCAACCGCTCGTTTCTTACAAAGACTTCGCGATCACCGCGAAGCTCGATGCGCAACGCAGTGCCATCGACGTGCGCAGCACGTTCGACGACGGTGGACGTCTAGACGGCCATATCACGATCGGAGCAAGCGACGGCACGAGTGCTCCACTCGCCGGCACGATCACCGCAACGCTCAACAATCTCGGCTTCATCGATTTGCTGTCGAATCAAACCGCCACGACGAAGGGAAAGGTCGATGCGAAAATCACGGTCTCCGGAACGACGTCGAAACCGAATGTCGCCGGCGACGTTTCATTGGCGACGTTCGCAACGGAAATTCCGGCAGCCGGTTTGAAACTCCACGACGGCGACATCAAGCTGCATTCGGACAACGGTTCGGCATTTTCGGTATCGGGCAATATCGCGTCGGGCGATGGAAAATTATCGGTGAGCGGAACGCTGGGGGTTAGCAAAGACGCGCCGATCGAAATCAACGTGAGCGGCGAAAACTTCGTCGCCGCCGACATTCCCGGCGCGCGTGTGCAGATTTCGCCGGACCTCACGCTGAGTCGCAAGACCGGCAACCTCGTCCTCAACGGAACGATGACGGTTCCGAAGGCCGATGTCGATTTGAGCAAACTGCCCGGCGGCGGTATCGCGGCGGCGTCACCCGATGTCGTCGTGACCGATGCGCAACGTTCACCCGTGGAAAATACGGTGCCGGTCAGCGCGGACATCACCGTGAAGTTCGGCGTCGGCGAAAAGCTCGATCTGGATTTGCGCCAAGGTCAAGAAGTGCATTTGCTCGGCTTCGGATTGAATGGCTATCTCAGCGGCCAACTTGCCGTGCAGGATTATCCCGGGCGCGCAACGGTCGGACGCGGACAAATCGTCGTCAACGGAACGTACAAAGCGTACGGACAGGATCTGACGATCGAGCAAGGCCGCCTGCTCTTTGCCGGCACGCCTGTCGACAACCCGGGATTGGATTTGCGTGCCACGCGCGCGTTCACCGATCCCGACGTCACCGTCGGCTTGCAAGTGCGCGGCACGGCGCAGGTTCCGATCCTTACCGTATTTTCCGATCCCGCGATGGAGCAATCCGACGCGTTGTCCTATCTCGTCGCAGGCAAACCGCTCAACCAATTAAAGAGCGGCGAAGGCGACGCGGTCGGCAGCGCGGCGCGCGCGTTGGGAACGGCCGGTGGCGATTTGCTGGCAAAAAGTGTTGGCAGAAAAGTCGGCCTCGACGATGTCGGCGTCGCCGATAACACTGCCGTCGGCGGCGCTGCGCTCACCATCGGCAAATACCTGTCGCCACGTCTGTATCTAAGCTACGGCGTCGGCCTATTTACACCGGGCGAAGTAGTCACGCTTCGATATCGCCTAACCAGACTTTTCAACATCGAAATCCAAAACGGAACACTGTCGAGCCGCGCCGGCATCAACTACAGAATCGAAAAATAAGCACGCGCGCTTTTGCGCACAGCACACCGCGCCCGTGAGAGCGCACAGGAAGTGCGCCGTTCGCCGCCGCGACAGGGATGTCGCGTCGGCAAACACACCGTACGTGAAAAATAAGGGTGCTTTCTTGGTTAATTCTTTGCACCAGCAAAGAAGTGACTCGCTCGCGCAGCGAGTGAAAGCTCTGCTTTGCAAACGCATG
>CAZZWP010000153.1:0-5905 GCA_964657965.1 uncultured Rudaea sp.
AAAAGCGACCGCGTCGTCTGCATCGACAGCATCCGGAAAAAAGATTGGCATGGCATCAGCAGTAAAAAAAGAAAAAACCAAAGACAGCATCACGCGCGAAGACGGACGTTACGCATTGCCGACGACGGTCGTCGTCAATCTGCCGGCGAATTACCATCCGGCCGCGCGCGAGGAATACATGAATCCGAAGCACCTCGCGTATTTCCGCGCGAAGTTGCAGAAGTGGCGCGACGATCTGGTCGAAGAATCCAAACAGACGATCGACAATCTGCGTGAAGAAGTCCGCGACGTGGGCGACGAAGCCGAACGCGCGACACGCGAAACCGAAAATTCGCTCGAACTGCGCACGCGCGATCGGTATCGCAAACTCATCGCCAAGATCGACAAGGCGCTGAAGCGGATCGAAGAAGGCCGTTATGGATTCTGCGAAGAAACGGACGAAGAGATCGGGATCGAGCGCCTCGAAGCGCGGCCGATTGCGACGTTGTGCCTCGATGCGCAGGAGCGTTGGGAACATCGCCAGAAGCAGATGGGCGACTAACACGTCGCTTGGCCATCGTTCGACAAATACGAACGGTCGTGCTATTTTGAGGACATGAGTCCAGTCGTAGCCATCAACAAAGGCGCGGCGACGCGCGAAAGCGTTGTCGGACACGCCTTATCGATCGCGCTTACCGATGGCTTCGAAGGTTTGACCATCGGCAACATCGCACAAGCGGTCGGCATGTCGAAAAGTGGCGTCTTCGCGCATTTCGGATCGCGCGAAGATTTGCAATTGGCCGTGCTCGACGCGGCCGCGCAGCGTTTCACCGACAACGTCTTCATGCCGGCCATGCGCGAGAAGCGCGGCTTGCCGCGATTGCGCGCGATCATGCGTCACTGGGTGATCTGGATGCGTAACGAAGGTTGCCCGATGGTGGCTGCGGCGGTGGAATACGACGATCGGCCCGGGGCCATTCGCGATCGTGTCGTCGAATATCAAAGCCGTTTGCGTCGTGAACTCGCGCGCGCGGTGCAGATGGCGATCGACACGGGCGAACTGAAATCCGATTGCGATCCCGAACAACTCGCGTTCGAGATTTTCGCGGTCGAACTGGCGCTTCATCACGACTCGCGGTTGTTCAAGCGCAACGACTCGATGGTGCGTGCCGAACGCTCGATGCAGCGACTTCTCGACTCTTATCGTTCCTGAAATCCGATGAGGTTTTCATCATGGAAATGACTTCGCGATTAAATAGCACGACCGTTCGTAAATTCGCCACGTTGTCGGCGATTCGCGCCGCCTTCGCCATCGGCGGACGGCTGTTCCCGACGACAACCGCCGATCACGCGGCGCGACTTTTCGCCACACCCTTCGCGAGCACCCGTCGTCGCGCCGCATCGGTCACGCCCGACGCACACATGCGAACGGAAACGGTCGACGTCGGCGGGCGTCATCTCACCGTTTATGTGTGGGGCGACCCGTCGCGCCAACCGTATGCATTGCTTGTGCACGGCTGGTCGAGTTTCGGTTTGCGGTATCTGCCGTGGATGGCGCGACTGCGCGCTGCCGGTTATACGGTCGTCACGTTCGATCAACCGGGGCACGGAAAGAGTCCCGGCAAACTCGCGACGTTGCCCGAGTTCGCCAATGCCGTGCGCACGGTCGGCTTTCGTTACGGCAATGCGGCGCTCGCTGTCGGCCATTCGCTCGGCGGCGCGGCGCTCGTGATGGCGCAGGACGAAACGTGGCGTGCCGAACGTCTCGTTCTTGTCGCGCCGAGCGCGGACATGATCGCCGCCGTCGATCGCTTCTTTCGTTTCGTGCGTCTCGGCGATCATCTGCGCGATGCGTTTTACGCGTGGCATCAGCGCCGTACCGGGATTGATGCGCGCACGCTGCATGTCGAACACGAAGTACGAAAACTCGGACGGCCCGGCTTGATCGTGCACGATCTCGACGACCGCGACGTACCGTGGGGCGAGGGCGAGCGCTATGCACTGCACTGGCCCAACGCGCGATTGCTCACGACGCAGGGACTCGGCCACAACCGCATTCTCGACAACGCGCAGGTGATCGACGCGGCACTCGCGTTTGCTCGCGGCGACGTTGTCGGCGATCGCGTCTTGGGCAGTCCCTGCATGATGTGAGACTTCTCTGCATCGTTTTACGCATGTCTCCAATAATCACCGGCGGAGAAGTAAGCGATGCGCGGCAAGTTCACAGTTCTAGCGTTCGCGGCTAATTTCGCGTTCGCAATTTCGTCGCACGCGGCGCCGGGCGATTTAGACACGACGTTCGGCGCGGCCGGCAAGTTTTTCGCGAGCATTGCCGGCACCACGTCCAGCGCACCGAAAGCAATCGCCACGGACGCGGGTGGCAACATTTACGTCGGCGCAGAGACCGTCGGCGCCAGCGATGATTTTTCCGTCATAAAAATCCTGCCGAACGGAACGCTCGACACGACATTCGGCAGCGGCGGCAACGTGGTCGTCGATCTTGGTGCGATGAGTGACGATGTTCTCGGCGGCATCGCGGTCGACGCCGTCGGCAACGTATTCATGGCGGGCGCGAGCAATGCCAACGGCGGCACGGCGCAATTCGCTGTCGTCAAACTGACGCACACCGGCGCTGTCGATACGGGCTTCGGCGTCAACGGTCGTGCGTATGTTCCGAATCCGGTCGCGACGGCCAACGATTCGTGTTGCGGCATCACGCTCGACTCTGCTGGCGGGATTTATTTGACCGGCGCGTCGTATCCAGGTGGCACGCAAAATCTGAAAGTCGCCAAGCTGTTGAGTACCGGCGTCCTCGATGCGAATTTCGGGGCGATGGGATACACCGTGGCGCAATTCGGACATTCGTCGACGGGCAACGCCGCCGTCATCGACAGCGACGGCAGTGTGTTCGTCGAAGGCAGCGTCGTGACGATCGACGGCGGCTCGGCGTCGTTTCATATGGCGTTGATGCATCTGGATGCGTCGGGCGGTGTCGTCACCGGTTTCGGCACGAACGGTGCGCTGCTGATCGATATCGGCGCGGTCAACATCGGCGGATCGATCGCGCGCGATGCGAACGGAAACTTTTTTGTGGTCGGCGAAGCGGCGAGCGCCAATTTTATGTCGCAAAGTTTCGGTGTCGCAAAGATCGACAAGAACGGAAATTTCGTCACCGCTTTCGGAACAGCTGGCAAAGTCTCGTTTGCGCTGAGCGGCGGCAACGCCGTCGCGAACAGTGTGCAGATCGATAAAGACGGCAATCTTTATGTCGAAGGCATCGGCGTGATCAGCAACAATGCCTATACGGAAGTCATGTGTATCGACGGTATCGCGGGAACCTTGATCCCAACGTTCGGCGCGAACGGGCAGGCGACGATCGACGTGCTCAACGGCGATTACGGCGGGATCGGCAGCGCACTCGATCCGAGCGGTCGCCTCTACATCGCGGCATTGATGGGCGATCCGACATCATCGACGCCCAATGAATTCGCGGCTGCTCGGCTCGTCACCACGCCGACGAACGAGATCTTTTCCGGCGATTTCGAATAGGCATCGCGCGACGGGTTTTTTGGCCCATCGGCGTACAATAGCGGTCCAGCCATCGCTGCGACCGCACTATGAGCACGACCGCCAAAAACATCCCCGTCCACGAATCGCCAGCCGAATCGACGCCGCTGCGTTTCGTCACCGCCGCCAGCCTGTTCGACGGCCACGACGCCGCCATCAACATCATGCGCCGATTGATCCAGGCGCAAGGTGCGGAAGTCGTGCATCTCGGCCACAACCGCAGTGTCGAAGACGTCGTGCGCGCGGCGTTGCAGGAAGATGCGGATGGCATCGCGTTGTCGTCGTATCAGGGCGGCCACGTCGAATATTTCAAGTACATGGTCGACATGTTGAAGGAACGCGGCGCGGGACACATCCGCGTGTTCGGCGGCGGCGGCGGGACGATCACGCCGGAAGAAATTCGCGAACTCGAGGAGTACGGCGTCGAGCGCATCTATCACCCGAACGACGGCATGCACATGGGTTTGACGGCGATGATCGAAGACGTCGTGCGCCGCGCCGGCGAACATCGCGTCAAGACCGAACGTCCGTCGAAGATTTCCGTCGACGACGAAATTTCCGTCGGAAAAATGCTCACGACGATCGAAGAGGGCGCGCTCGACGAAACCGAACTCGCGCGCCTGCGCAAGGAATGGCAACTCGCGGGCGGCAAGACGCCGGTGCTCGGTCTCACCGGCACGGGCGGCGCGGGCAAATCGTCGGTCGTCGACGAATTGCTCTTGCGCTTCCTGCAATCGTTCCCCGACATGCGCATTGCCGTGCTCGCCGTCGATCCCACACGCCGCCGCAGCGGCGGTGCGTTGCTCGGCGATCGCATCCGCATGAATTCGCTGCGCAGCAAACACGTGTTCATGCGTTCGATGGCGACGCGCCGTCAGCACGCGGCGACGAGCATCGTGCTGAAAGACTGCATCGCGTTTCTGAAAGGGCAGGGTTACGACCTCGTCATCGTCGAAACGGCCGGCATCGGTCAATCGGATTCCGAAATCGTCGATCTCGTCGATTTTCCCGTCTACGTGATGACGAGCGATTACGGCGCGGCGAGCCAGCTCGAAAAAATCGACATGCTCGATTTCGCTGAACTCGTCGTGCTCAACAAATTCGACAAACGCGGTGCGGAAGACGCGCTGCGCGACGTGCGCAAACAATGGAAGCGCAATCGCGTCGCGTTCAAATTGACGGACGAACAGGTTCCCGTTTATCCGACCATCGCGAGCCAGTTCAACGATCCGGGCGTCACGTGGATGTTCGTGAACCTCTGCCGGCTGATGCGAGAAAAAAAGAAATGGGGTCAGGTTCATTTTCCTGATCCGAATTCCTCCAAGCCGACCGACGCGGAAAAAAATGAACCTGACCCCATTTCTTTTTCCCCCCGGTGCGACTGGAATCCGCAAGTCGACACGTCGCTGAAGGAACCGCGCGCCACGGTTTTGATTCCCGGCGCACGCGTTCGCTATCTCGCGGAAATCGCCGAGCAAGGTCGCGGCATCAACAACGGCATCGGCAAACAGGCCGAGGCGGCGGATCGCGCGCAAGCGTTGTGGCAGGCGCTACACGAAATCGCCGACCCGAAATTGCCGAAACAACTCGAGCCGTACGACGCATCCGACCTGCTCGCGCAAATCGGCACGGGCGCGGGATCGAACGACCGCAGCCTGCATGTGCTGCGTCAGAAATATAACGATGCGTTGAAGGCGCTATCGACCGAAGCCATCAGCCTGTTGCGCGAATGGCCGACGCGCCTGAAATCCATCACCGACGAACACTACACGTACGAAGTGCGCGGTAAGGCCGTCGACGGCAACAATTACGTCGAATCTTTATCGCATCAGAAAGTGCCCAAGATCGCCGCGCCCACGTACAAAAGTTGGGGCGAGCTGCTCACGTTCCTGATGAAGGAAAATCTGCCTGGCGCGTATCCGTACACCGGCGGCATTTATCCGTATCGCCGCACCGGCGAAGATCCGCTGCGCATGTTCGCAGGCGAGGGCACGCCCGAGCGCACGAATCGCCGCTTCCATTATTTGTCGGCCGGACAGAAGGCGACGCGCCTTTCCACCGCGTTCGATTCCGTCACGCTGTACGGCGAAGATCCCGGTCCGCGCCCGGACATCTACGGCAAGATCGGCAACTCCGGCGTGAACATTCCCACGCTCGACGACATGAAAAAACTGTATTCCGGTTTCGATCTGTCGTCGCCGACCACGTCGGTATCGATGACGATCAACGGACCGGCGCCGATCATCCTGGCCATGTTCATGAACACGGCCATCGATCAATCGATCGAAAAATATCTGCGCGAGGATTCCAAACGCTGGGATATCGCGCACGACAAAATCGAAAAACTATACAAAAACAA
>CAZZWP010000154.1:0-5798 GCA_964657965.1 uncultured Rudaea sp.
GGTCGTCACTTTTATGTTCAATCATCCGGTCGATACGGCGAGTTTCGAAAAAAACGTCTCGGTGAAACTGGAAGGCACGCCGAGCGATTCGGGCAAGAAGAAATTCGTCGTCACTTACGACGAGCGCAAACTCAACGCGTTCGTTCATTCCGAACCGCTGGCGATTCCGAAGGACGACGCGAATCTCGCCGTGACGGTGGACAAAGGTGTCCACGCCGCACGTGGCGGCCCGACCATCGACAAGGCGATCGACAGTTCCGTCGTCGTGCCGGGTTTGTATAGCCTGCAGGTAAGTTCCGTCTCGCCGACGCTGGTCGACAACGCGAAGTTCGAGCCGGAGCAGGTGCTCATCGTCGAAACGTCGCAAGCGGTCTCCGAAAAAGATGCGGCAAAGTCGACGACGGCCTGGCTACTACCCGAATTCAATCCGAAAACGCCGGTCGCCGATCGCACCGAGCCGTACAGCTGGAACATGAGCGAAGTCGGTGAGGATGTTTTGCGTCAATCCGAAAAGCTTGCGCTGGAAGCCGTGCCGACCGAGCGCGAATTCGATGCGCTGCACAGTTTCAAATTCCACGCCGATCCGAGTCGATTCATTTTCGTGCGCGTCGAGAAAAATCTGCGTTCGTTCGGTGGTTATGTGCTTGGAAAAACGAACACGACGCTCGTGCAGGTCCCTGAATATCCGCGCATGCTCAAGTTCATGGCCGATGGCGCGTTGCTGTCGTTGAACGGCGAGAAGCGCATCTCCGTGGTCGCGCGCAACGTGCCGGGGATGGAGCTGGAAATCGCGCGCGTGTTGCCGGATCAGTTGCAGCACTTGGTCGGATTCAATCACGGCACGTATGCGAAACCCGAGCTTTCTTCGCTTAATCCCGATCAGATCACTGAGCGCTTTGTGCAAAAAGTACCGTTCGCCGAAACCGATCCCGGCAAAGCACATTTCGAAGGCGTCGATCTTGCGCAATATTTGAGTTCAGGTGCGTCGGCGAAACGCGGCATCTTTTTATTGAAACTCAGCAAACTCAAACCCGATGAGAAGGCGAAAACGGATGACGATAGCGACGATCAAGCATCCGACGACGCGGAAGGCGACACGTCCTCGGCCGACGAATCCGACGAAGGAGAAGGCGACAGCACCGCCGATTCGAACGACGACGGCACGCCGGTCGGCGATTCGCGTCTGATCGTCGTTACCGATCTCGGCGTCATCGCAAAAAAATCGCTGGACGGTAGCCAGGACGTTTTCGTCCAATCGATTAAAACAGGTTCGCCGGTTTCCGACGTAATCGTCGATGTCATCGGAAAGAACGGCCAAGCGTTGTTGACGAAGACAACGGCGAGCGACGGTCGCGTCCACTTCGATTCGCTAGCCGGATTCACGCGCGAAAAAACGCCCGCGATATATGTGGTTCACAAAGCAGACGATGAATCCTTTTTACCGATCGGCGAATACGATCGCAATCTCGATTACTCGCGCTTCGATATCGGCGGCGAACGCAACGCAAAAAACGCGAGCAAACTGAGCGGTTATCTATTCAGCGATCGCGGTATCTATCGACCGGGCGATACCTTCCATGTCGGCATGATCGTTCGCGCGGCCGACTGGGCCAAACCGCTCACCGGAATTCCATTGCAAGCCGACATCACCGACGCGCGCGGCATCGTCGTCGAGTCCCGCAAATTGCGGTTGAGTGCGGCGGGGTTTGAAGAATTGAATTACACCACGCAGGAAAGCGCTCCGACCGGCGGCTGGAACGTCAACCTGTATATCGTCAAAGACGGCAAGACCGATGTGCAGATCGGCTCGGTCGCGTTGCAGATCAAGGAATTCACACCAGACAGCATGAAGGCCGAAGCGCGTTTGTCGCAAAACGTCGTCGATGGCTGGATCAAGCCCGATGGATTGAAAGCTTTGTTCACACTGCAGAATCTTTTTGGGACGCCTGCGCAGAACCGACGTGTCGAAGCGACGCTGAGTCTGCAACCGTATTTCCCCAGCTTCCATGCGTATCCCGATTACAAGTTCTTCGATCCGCAACACGCGAAAGAAGGTTATTCCGAACCTCTCGGCGACCGCACGACGGATGACAAGGGCGAAGCGGAATTTCCGCTCGATCTTTCAAAATACGGAACGTCGTCTTATCAGCTGCGTTTCTTCGGCAAAGGATACGAAGCCGAAGGCGGGCGCAATGTCGCCGCGGAAGCTCACGCGCTTGTTTCGTCACGCGATTATCTGATCGGCGCGAAAGCGACGGACAATCTCGAATTCGTCACGCGCGACGCGAAGCGCACCGTCAACATCATCGCCATCGCGCCGGATACGAAGAAAATCGCCGTAGACGGGTTGAAGGCGGCGATCATCGAACGGCGTTTCGTATCGATCCTGACCAAACAGGATTCAGGCGTCTATAAATACGAATCGAAGTCGAAAGAAGTTCCCGTATCGGAAAAACCATTGGCGATGACGGCGTCCGGCGTCGACTATGATTTGCCGACGAACACGCCCGGTAACTACGCGCTGGTCGTGCGTGACGCGCATGGCGACGAACTCAATCGCGTCGAATACACCGTCGCGGGCGAAGCGAACGTGTCGCGTTCACTGGAACGCAATGCGGAATTGCAGCTTGCGTTGTCGAAACACGATTTCGCGCCGAACGAGGATATCGAGGTTGCGATTCGCGCGCCGTACGCAGGCAGCGGTCTGATCACGTTGGAGCGCGACAAAGTTTACGCGCACGCATGGTTTCATAGCGCGACCACAGGCTCGGTGCAGAAGATCAAAGTGCCTGCCGACTTCGAAGGCAACGGTTACGTCAACGTGCAGTTCGTGCGCGATCCGGCTTCGGATGAAATTTTCATGAGTCCGTTGAGTTATGGCGTCGTGCCGTTCTCGGTAAATCGCGATGCGCGGCGTGAAGGACTGACGATTTCCGCGCCGGCGATGATCAAGCCCGGCGAAACACTGAAGATGAAAGTGACGGCAGCGCAGCCGACACGAGCTGTCGTCTTCGCGATCGACGAGGGCATTCTGCAAGTCGCGCGCTACAAACTCGGCGATCCGCTGGATTTTTTCTTCCGCAAACGCATGCTTGAAGTACATACGAGCCAGATTCTCGATCTCATTCTGCCGGAATTCTCCAAGCTCGCCGGCATGACGGCGCCGGGCGGCGATGCTGACGATCTGCTCGCGCGTCACCTGAATCCATTCAAGAAGAAACATCAGGATCCGGTTGCATTCTGGTCCGGCATCATCGATATCAAAGACGAAAAAGAAGTCAGCTACAACGTGCCGGACGACTTCAACGGCAAGCTGCGCCTGATGGCCGTTGCCGTGCGCAACGACAAGATCGGCATTACGCAGAACTCGACTACGGTGCGCGGCGATTTCGTATTGTCGCCGAATGTTCCCGGACTCGTCGCACCCGGCGACGAATTCGAAATCAGCGTCGGCGTCGCCAACAATCTCACCGGCCTTGGCGGCAAGGAAATTCCCGTCGTTCTTGCACTGGATACATCGCCCGGTCTCGAAATCGTCGGCGACGGCAAACCGCAGCTCAAGCTGGGCGAAATGCGTGAAGGTGTGGCCATCTTCAAACTGCGCGCGAAACCGGTGCTTGGTCCAGCGACGCTGACATTCCATGCCACCTATCAGGACAAGGCTGCGAAGATCGGTACGGAAGTGTCAGTGCGTCCGGCGTCCGCTTATCGAACCGATGTCGTCGCCGGCGACCTCGATAAGGGTGCGGCGGACGTCAAACCGCTGCGCGACATGTACGATGCGTTTGCAAAAAGGGAAATTGCGGCATCGTATACACCGTTGGTACTGGCACAGGGCTTGTCGACCTATCTGGCCGATTTCCCGCATCGCTGCACCGAACAATTGGTCAGCCAAGGTTTCCCGGCGCTGGTCTTCGCCACGCATCCAGAATATGGCGCGGTCAAGACGGATAATGGAGCGAAGACCAAAACCGATCCGCTCCAGCCGTTGTACGCCGTTTTGCACTCGCGCCAAAACACGGAAGGCGGTTTCGGTCTGTGGACATCCACGCCGCAATCGGAACGTTTCATTTCGGTTTACTCGATGTTGTTCCTCATCGAGGCGAAGGAGCGCGGTCAGCGCGTGCCGGCGGATATGCTCGAGGCGGGCAATCGTTATCTGCTTCAGCTCGCTGCGGACGAGAGTGATGGCTCGCTGGCCGGATTGCGTGAACGCGCGTTCGCGATTTATCTGCTGACGCGGCAAGGTACCGTCACCACGAATTATCTGGCTTCCGTGCACAAGCGCTTGGACGACAATTACTCCAAAGGTTCGCGCAAATCATTGTCGACAGAATATGAGTTCATCCGCCAGAATGAATACTTCATCGATGGCGGCAGTAGTTGGGACTCGAATCTCGTCGCCGGTTACATCGCGGCGTCGCTGAAACTGCTCAAGCAGGACAAAGAAGCCGATCGGTTGATCGCACCGCTCCAAGATAATCTCACGCGTGCGACTATCCAAAACGCGTATCGATTCGAGCGGTATTACGACACGCTGTTCCGCGACGCGAGCGTTCTGTACCTCATCGGCAAACATTTCCCCGAGCGCGCGAATGCGTTGCCCGCATCCGTCGTCGCCACGTTGCTGCGTCCCATTCAGCGCGGCTGGTTCAACACGCTGTCGGCAGCGCAGACGATTCTTGCGCTGGATGTCTATGGCGCTCGCATCGGCGAAGGCAAATTGACGCTGAGCGAAATCGTGAAGGACGGTTCAGCGAAACCGATCGTCGCTCAACCGAGCGTGCTCGTGCGCGGCGCATTCGATGCCGCGGCGACGGCGCTGCGGGTCGAAAACGGTGTCGACCTGCACGCGTGGTATTCAGTGACGCAGGCCGGTTTCGACAGCGCGCCACCGACGACCGAACTCAAACAGGGATTGGAAATCCTGCGCGAGTACACGGATACGAATGGAAAAACCGTAACGCAAGCGACGTTGGGTGAGGAGCTCGATGTGCACCTGAAGATCCGTGCGACCGAAGTCGACAGCATCGGCAATATCGCCATCGTCGATTTGCTGCCGGGCGGATTCGAAGCGGTCATTCAGCCGCCGACATTGCCGGCCGATTCGGCCGCAGCAACTGACAGCGCCGACGCAGCACCGGCGGTGCCGAAGTGGCAATCGCCGGTCGGCGTCGCCGGCTCGACATGGTCGCCCGAATACGCCGACGTTCGTGACGACCGCGTGGTCATTTACGGCACGGCGACAAGGGGCGTCGGTGAGTTTGTGTATCGCATCCGCGCCACGAATGCCGGTAACTTCATCGTGCCGCCCGCGTACGGCGAATCGATGTACGACCGCACCGTGCAAGCGCGATCGCTCGGTGGCAAGATCGAGGTCGTCAAGAAATAAATCGGCGGACGTTTTGTGATGACGCATCGTCTGCTCCGATTCCTGCGCCGCTGGCAGAATGTGCTGGCGGCGTTCGCGCTCGTTCTCGCGACGCTCATCGGTATTCGTTTTTGGCCCCACGAGCCGCTGTCGCAACTGGAATCGTCGTCGACCGCAGTTTATGACGACGCCGGACACTTGTTGCGACTCACGTTAGCGAACGATCAACGCTACCGCTTGTGGGTGCCGTTGCGTGAGATGCCGGATTCGCTCGTGCGCGGCGTGATGATGCATGAAGACGCCTGGTTTCCCTGGCATCCCGGCTTTAATCCGATAAGTCTCGCGCGCGGCGGCTGGGTGACGTATGTGCGCGGCGGCAATCGGCAGGGCGGCTCGACGATCACGATGCAACTCGCGCGTCTCGTAT
>CAZZWP010000155.1:0-5747 GCA_964657965.1 uncultured Rudaea sp.
CATCGGCCGTCTTGCGAATCAATTTGTTCATCAATTTCACGACGACGAAAATCGCGATCGCCACGATGACGAACTGAATCACCGTATTAAGAAACGCACCGTACTTGATGATCGCACCGCCCGTGACGTTGCCTTTCGCATCCGCGATCGGATTGCCGATGCGTATCATCAAATCAGAAAAATCGATCCCGCCGATGACGTATCCGATCGGCGGCATGATGACGTTGTCGACCAACGAACTGACGATTTTTCCGAATGCCGCGCCGATCACCACACCCACGGCCAGATCGACCACATTGCCGCGCATCGCAAACGCCTTGAATTCGCTGACCAGACTCATCGCCGTCTCCTGAAGTCTTCGATTGCCCTGACGTTACTCTAGCAAAACATCGTGGATCGATCTCACGTAATCGCGCCTTTCAACTCGCCGATATTCTCCATCCGCGCGTGGAACCGGTCGCCTTTCTTCATCGCGCCGACGCCCGCCGGCGTACCCGTGAAAATCAGATCGCCTGCGCGCAGCTCGAACAATTTCGACAACTCGTGAATGATCTGCGGCACGCCGAAAATCATGTCGGCGATATCGCCTTTCTGGCGGACCTCGCCATTCACTTCGAGTGTGAGCGTACCGCGCAACGGATGTCCGGCCTTGCTGGCCGGACGAATCGCGGAAATCGGCGCGGATTTGTCGAAGGCTTTTGCGGTATCCCACGGCAGACCTTTCGACTTCGACGCGAACTGCAAATCGCGTCGTGTCAGATCGAGCCCGACGGCGTAGCCATACACGTGCCGCAATGCATCGGCTTTCGGAATATTGACGCCGCCGGATTGCAGCGCGGCGACCAGTTCGACTTCATGTTGAAAATCGCTGGTCGACGGCGGATACGGAATAAAACTTCCGTCGGGCACGACCGCGTCGCTCGGCTTGCAGAAAAACATCGGCACTTCGCGATCGACCGACATGCCGAGTTCTTTGGCGTGATCGGCGTAATTGCGCCCGATACAATAAATGCGATGCACGGGAAACCGCGACGTCGAATCGAGAATAGCCACTGATGGCGTTTCGGGTGCCGCGAAAACGAACTCCATTGACGTCGCTCCTCATGTGCCGAGCGAAAAAGCATAGCAAATCGCAGTTTCCGCAACCCTAATTATCGATGCGGGTTCTGACACTTGTCATGCGTGAATGGTGACCACCGGCCCTGCCGGCGCAAGACGATGTCTGCGAGTCTATGGCACACTGGAAAACCTCTGGGGCGGAAGCGATCGACGTGGAAAAAACGGATTTGCTCAATCAGTTGCGGCTGCAAAGCCATGAGCGCGACGAGGCGACGTCGAGCAAGCGGTGGATCTGGATCGCGCTGGCCGTCGTCGTGCTGGTGGCGGCCATCGGCGTGGGCGCGTGGATGATGCTCGGCCAGCCGCGTTTCGATGTCCAAACGGCAACGGCGGTGGCGCCTTCGGCCGGCAGCGGCGATACCGCGGTGCTACAGGCGACGGGCTACGTGACCGCGCGCCGCCAGGCGACGGTGTCCGCGCAAATCACCGGCACGCTGACTCAGGTGCTGATCGAAGAAGGCGATCATGTCGCGGAAGGCCAAGTGCTCGCGACGCTGGAAGATACCGCGCAGCGCGCCGCCCTCGCGCAGGCGCAGGCGCAGTTGCGCGCCGCCCAATCGTTGCTGGTTCTTTATCAGAGCACGCTGGAACAGAATCGCCGCGACCTGAAACGTAACGAAGATCTGGTCGGCCGCAAACTCGTTTCCGAACAGGCGGTGGAACTGACGCGGACGCAAGTGGATACCGAAATCGCGCAAGTGACCACGCAGCAAAAACAGATCGAACTCGCGCAAGCGTCGGTCCAGGCCGCGCAGGTGCAGCTCGGCTATTGCACGGTGCGCGCGCCGTTTTCCGGTGTCGTCATCGCGAAGGCGGCGCAGGTCGGTGAAATCGTGTCGCCGTTGTCGGCGGGCGGCGGATTCACGCGCACCGGCGTCGGCACGATCGTCGACATGGACTCGCTGGAAATCGAAGTCGATGTCACCGAAGCGTATATCAATCGCGTGCAGCCGAATCAGCCGGCGCAAACCGTGCTCGATGCGTATCCCGACTGGAAAATTCCGTCGCACGTCATTGCCGTGATCCCCACGGCCGATCGCGGCAAAGCCACGGTTAAAGTGCGCATCGCCATCGAAAACAAAGATTCGCGCGTGCTGCCGGACATGGGTGCGCGCGTGTCGTTTCTCGAAGAAACGAAGAAGACGACCGCGAACGCCGCGCCGCCGAAAGGCGTGCTCGTACCGACGACGAGTATCACGCAGCGAGACGGGCATAGCGTCTTATTCGCTGTCGAAGGCGATCGCGCGCAAGCCAAACCCGTGACGCCGCAGCAGACTTACGGCGAATTGCGATTGGTCGAAGGTATCTCGTCCGGCACGCAGGTCGTCAAGGTGCCGCCGGCGGAAATGACGGATGGCGCGAAAATCACCATCGTCAACGACAAGAAATAAGCGCAAGCGATAATTAGGGTATCTGACCGGAGCATGTCATGAGCACATTGGTACAAATCAGCAATGTCAGCAAAGTATACACGCGCGGCAAACAGAAGGTCGAAGTGCTGCATCACGTCAATCTCGACATTCCGCAAGGCGATTTTCTGGCGCTGATGGGTCCGTCCGGTTCGGGCAAAACGACGTTGCTCAATCTCATCGGCGGGCTGGATTCGCCCACCGACGGCAGTATTCAGGTCGGCGCGCAGCGTATCGATAAACTCAGTCAGGGCGCGCTAGCGAAATGGCGTGCATCGAACGTCGGCTTCGTATTCCAGTTCTACAATTTGCTGCCGATGTTGTCGGCGCAGAAGAACGTGGAGCTGCCGTTGCTGCTGACGAAACTATCGGCCGCGCAACGCAAGAAGAACGCGGCGATCGCGCTGCAGCTCGTCGGTCTGGCCGATCGCGCCAGTCACAAGCCGACCGAGCTTTCGGGCGGACAGCAGCAGCGCGTCGCGATCGCGCGCGCGATCGTGTCCGATCCCACGCTGCTGGTTTGCGACGAACCGACGGGCGATCTGGATCGCCAATCGGCCGAAGACGTTCTCGGTTTGCTGCAAACGTTGAATCGCAGTCACGGCAAGACGATCGTGATGGTCACGCACGATCCGAAAGCGGCGGAATACGCGAGTCATACTTTGCATCTCGACAAAGGCACGTTGGTGGAACAGAGCGCGTTCGCTTGATCGAACCGCGCATTCGTATCCGCTACTGAGAGGTCGCCATGAAATATTTCCATCTGATTTGGGCTGCGCTGTTTCGCCGTAAGACGCGCACGATTCTTACGCTCGTATCGATCATCGCCGCGTTTATTTTGTTCGGTTTGCTCGATGCGGTGCGCGTGTCGTTCAACAATGCCGGCAAGTCCGCCAATGGCGCGGAGCGGTTGCAGACCGGCGCGCGACTTTCGTTCATCCAGCCGCTGCCGCAGGCGTTGGAGTCGCAGATCGCGCAAGTCGATGGCGTCAAGGACGTCGCCTACGCGAACTGGTTCGGCGGTGCCTATCAGGATCCGCACAACCAGGTATTCACGTTTGCGGTGAGCCCGAATTATTTGGACGTCTATCCGGAAGTCGAGGTATCGCCGGAGGACCGCAAAGCGTACGACAACGATCTGAACGGCATTCTTGCCGGCGAGATCATCGTCAAGAAATACGGCTGGAAGATCGGCGACAAGATTCCTTTGCAATCGCAGATCTTTCCCAACAAGGAAGGCAGCAAGAACTGGAACTTCGATCTGGTCGGCGTGATGAAATCGAAAGACAACAAAGCATTCCAGAGTCAGATGATCGTGTTGCACTGGAAGAATTTCGACGAGACGACGCCATACAACAAAGGTTCCGTCGGCTGGTACATCAGTCGTGTGAAAGACGTCAATCAGGCCGATCGCGTGGCGAAAGCCATCGATGCGATTTCCGCGAATTCCGAGCACGAAACCAAAACGCAAACCGAACAGGCCGCGACGGCAAACTGGATCAAGCAGCTGGCCGATATCGGCCTCATCGTCACGTCGATCATGAGTGCGGTATTTTTCACGCTCGTGCTGCTGACCGGCAACACGATGATGCAGGCCGTGCGCGAACGCACATCCGAACTGGCGGTGCTCAAGACGATCGGATTTTCCAGCAACAGCGTGTTGGGTATGGTGCTGGCCGAATCGATTTTGCTGCTGCTGATCGGCGGCGTGATCGGCTTGGGCATCGTCAGTGCGATCGGCGCGATGCTGCCCGCGTTCAGCGGCGGCGTCATCAACAACGCGCATGTGGGATTGGCGAGTTGGTCGATGGGCATCGGGCTTGCGATCGTCATCGGTCTGATCATCGGCGCGTTGCCTGCGTTGCGTGCGATGCGGCTCAATATCGTCGATGCATTGTCCGGACGCTGAGGGAGAACGACTATGAATTTTCTGATCGGTTTGGGTACGTTAGTCGTCGTCATTATCGGCGTCGTGATTTTTCTTATATTGCCGTGGCAAGCGCTGCCAGCGATGCTGATCGCGATCGCCTTGTGGATGACGCTCACGCGCAGCGGCCAGCGCACGGCATCGATCACCGCGGTGGGCGTGAGTACGTTGGTGCAACGCATCGGTTCGTCGGCGGTGATCGTCGTCGGCATCGCGGGTGTCGTCGCCGTTCTCGTTGCGATGCTCGCCATGGCCAACGGCTACAGCGAAACGTTGCGTCGCACGGGCAGCAACGATACGGCCCTCGTGCTGCGTGGCGCATCGGCATCGGAAGTGTCGTCGGTGCTGTCGCACGATGCGGTCGTCGTCATCGCGCAGGCGCCGGGTATTGCGACAGACGATCAGGGCAAGCCCATCGCATCGCCCGAACTGGTCGTCGCTGCGAACTTGCCGATCAAAGGCGGCAATCCTGAGGAGGATTTCGGCAGCGCGCAGCTCCGCGGCATCGGCGACGAAGCGTGGAAGTTGCGCACGAACGCGAAGATTATCGCCGGTCGCAGATTTCAACCGGGTTTGCGTGAGCTCGTCGCGGGCAAAGGCGCGCAGCGCCAATTCGCCGGTCTTGATGTCGATCACGACATCAAACTCGGCAACCAGACATGGAAAGTGGTTGGCATTTTCGAATCCAACGATGCGATGGATTCTGAATTATGGGGCGATGCCGATGTCGTCGGTCCGACGTATCGTCCATCCGGCAGCAAGAGCGCATCGTCGGTATTCGTCCGGCTCAATAGCCCGGATTCGTTCGACGCATTCAAGGCCGCGCTGGTTTCCGATCCGCGCCTGCAAGTCGATGTCGACACCACGCTCAATTATTTCAGCAAACAATCGGAAGGCACGTCCAAAGCGATCCAAGTGATCGGCATCGTCGTCGGGACGATCATGGCAATCGGCGCGGTGTTCGGCGCGCTCAACACGATGTTCGCGGCCGTCGCGTCGCGCGCACGCGAAATCGCCACGCTCCGTGCGATTGGTTTCCGCGGCTTTCCCGTCGTCATCGCGATCATGCTCGAAACGATGCTGCTCGCGTTGATCGGTGGCGCGATCGGTGGCTTCATCGCGTGGGCGTTGTTCAATGGCTACACTGCCTCGACACTGACCGCAGGCACGACGGGACAGTTGACGTTCGAATTCAACGTCGCACCCGCATTGCTGTGGACGGGCATCAAATGGGCGCTCGCCATCGGATTCATCGGCGGCTTGTATCCGGCCATACGTGCGGCGCGGCTGCC
>CAZZWP010000156.1:0-5701 GCA_964657965.1 uncultured Rudaea sp.
CTTTCTTTGCACCAGCAAAGAAAGTGACTCGCTCGCGCAGCGAGTGAAAGCTCTGGCGTTCAGACAACAAAGATCAAAGACAAAAACTGGATTCCAGCTTCCGCTGGAATGACAAGCAATGACAAGCGATGAATCAACGTTACTAGATTCCGACCTTCGCCGGAATGACGACCGACCGATGCTATGCCGCCCGCGCCATCCTCATCATCAACGCCGTCAACGACGCAAGCTTATCCCGCATCTCCCGCCGATCCACGATCATATCGATCGCGCCATGCTCCAGCAAAAACTCCGACCGCTGAAACCCTTCCGGCAATGTCTCACGCACGGTCTGCTCAATCACACGCGGCCCCGCAAACCCGATCAATGCTTTCGGCTCACCGATATTGATATCGCCCAACATCCCGAGACTGGCCGACACGCCACCCGTCGTCGGATTCGTCAGCACTGAAATGAACGGCAAACCCGCATCGCGCAAACGCGCCAGCGCAGCCGACGTTTTCGCCATCTGCATCAACGACGACAACCCTTCCTGCATGCGCGCGCCGCCGCTGGCGCAAAAGCACACAAACGGTGTCCCTTCGTCGAGCGCGCGTTCCGCGCCGAGCGTAAATTTTTCGCCGACCACCGATCCCATCGATCCGCCCATGTACGCGAATTCAAACGCACACGCCGTCAACGGTTGCGATTTTAGAAGCCCGTGCATGGCGACGAGCGCATCTTTCTCACCCGTATTTTTTTGTGCGGCGACGATGCGATCTTTATACTTTTTCGAATCGCGAAACTTGAGCATGTCGACCGGTTCGAGATTCGCGAACAATTCTTCGCTCGATCCTTCGTCGAACAACGAGCCCAAACGCTTGCGCGCGCTGATGTAATGATGATGTCCGCACTTCGGACACACTTCGAGATTACGCTCAAGTTCCGGGCGATAAAGGATCGCGCCGCAACCCTCGCACTTTTCCCACAGGCCTTCGGGCACGCGGCCCTTGGCGGCGTTGCCTTCGGTGCGTATCCGCGACGGCATCAATTTTTGCAACCAACTCATATCTTCAGTTTCTCCGTTTTCCGACGGCTCAGGCGCGTCGATCGGCTGGGCGGGATCGTCTGGCGTCGACTCACGCGGCATGCGCTGACTGTGTTGCGTCGAGCGCGGTACGGATCGGTGCTAAGAAATTGCCGGCGATCGTCGCGGCGTTTTGCGCTGATGTGGCCGTCGCCAACTGCTCGACCAACGCGCTGCCGATTACGATGGCATCCGCAAACTCGCCGATGGCGGCGGCCGACGCCGCATCGCGAACACCGAATCCGACGGCGACCGGAACGCGCGACGTCGATTTCAGCAGTTGCACGCGCGCCCGCACCGGATCGATATTCAACCGATTCGCGCCGGTAATTCCGGCGAACGACACATAATACAGGAAGCCTTCGGCGCGATCGCGCATCAAGGCAATGCGGCGGTCGTCCGTGGTCGGCGCGGCCAGCAAGATCTGACGTAAGCCCGCCGCTCGCAACACGTCGACCGTCTGCGTTTCTTCCAACGGACAATCGACGATCAACGTTCCATCGACACCGGCGGCCGTTGCGTCGCGTGCGAATTTTTCGTAGCCGTAAATTTCGATGGGATTGAGATATCCCATCAACACGATCGGCGTCGTCGAATCGGTGGTGCGAAATTCACGAACGTACGCGAGGATGTGTGTCAGACCGACGCCGCGCGCCAGGGCGCGTTCGCTGGCGTGCTGGATGACGGGTCCGTCGGCCATCGGATCGGAAAACGGGACGCCGAGTTCGAGCACATCGGCACCGGCGGCGACGAGTGCGCGCATGACGGCAACCGTGGATTCCGGCGACGGATCGCCCGCCGTCATAAATGGAATCAGCCCTTTTCGCCCCGCCGCCGCCAACTCGGCGAATCGAATGTCGATGCGATTCACAGCGTGATGCCTTCGTGGTGCGCGATGGTGTGGACGTCTTTGTCGCCGCGGCCGGATAAGTTCACAAGTATCATTTTATCTTTTTTCATGTCGCGCGCGAGCTTGATGGCGAGCGCGACGGCGTGACTCGATTCGAGCGCGGCAAGAATGCCTTCCGTCCGCGCAAGTTCGTGGAAAGCGGCAAGCGCTTCGTCGTCTGTAATGCCTGCGTATGAGGCGCGTTCGCAGTCTTTCAGCCAAGCGTGCTCAGGGCCGACGCCGGGATAATCAAGACCGGCGGAAATGGAGTGCGTTTCCACGATCTGTCCGTTGTCGTCGCAAAGCACATAGGTGCGATTGCCGTGCAACACGCCGGGACGACCGGCAGCGAGCGAGGCGGCATGCTTGCCGGTTGCGATTCCATCGCCGGCCGCTTCCGCGCCGTGGATCGCTACATTCGCATCGTTGAGAAACGCGTGAAAAAGCCCGATCGCGTTCGAGCCGCCGCCGACGCACGCGACAAGCGCGTCGGGCAGACGACCGTATTCGTCGAGCATCTGACCGCGCGCTTCGCGGCCGACGATCGCGTTGAAATCGCGCACCATCATCGGATACGGATGCGGCCCGGCGACGGTACCGATGATGTAGAACGTGTTGTCGACATTCGTCACCCAATCACGCATCGCTTCGTTGAGCGCGTCCTTCAGCGTTTTCGAACCCGAAGTCACCGGCACGACTTGAGCGCCGAGCAATTTCATGCGGAAAACGTTTATCGCCTGCCGTTCGATATCGACCGAACCCATGTAGACGACGCATTCGATGCCGAGTCGCGCAGCCACGGTTGCGCTCGCGACACCGTGCTGACCGGCGCCGGTCTCGGCGATGATGCGGCGTTTGCCCATGCGCTTGGCGACGAGCGCCTGGCCGACCGTGTTGTTGATCTTGTGCGCGCCCGTGTGGTTCAGATCTTCGCGTTTCAGCAGAATCTGCGCGCCGCAGATTTTCTTCGACAACCGTTCGGCGTGATAAATCGGGCTCGGTCTGCCGACATAATGCTTAAGATCGTGGTCGAGTTCGGCGATGAATGCCGGATCGCGGCGCAAACGCAGATATGCGTCCGTCAATTCCGCCAATGGCGCGATGAGCGTTTCGGCAACGTACGCGCCGCCATAAGGCCCGAATCGCCCCTGCGCGTCGGGCCATGCGTTGTAATCGATCGCCTGAATTTTAACTGTCGCCGCTGCCACGTTTGACCTCATTGATAAACCGACGCATGAGTTCGGCATCTTTGATGCCGGGCGCGGATTCGATTCCGCTGGAAACATCCACCGCGTAAGGGCGCACCGTACGAACCGCCCGTGCGACATTATCGCAGGTAAGTCCGCCTGCCAGTATCACCGGTTTCGGTAAGCGGTTCGGCATCGTGTTCCAGTCGAAAACAAGGCCGCTGCCGCCGTTTTCGCCGGATCTGTGACTATCGAACAGCAACGCAATTGCATTGGGATGTTCGGCGATCGCTTGATCGATGCCACCGCCGTCCGCCATGGCGATCGATTTGATATAGGGAACGCCGAACGATTCGCAATAGTTACGCGACTCGCTTCCGTGAAATTGCAGGAAGGTCGGCTGGACGTCGCGGATCGATTCTTTCACCCACTGCTCTTCGTCGTCGCTAAATAACGCGACCGTGGAGACGAACGGCGGCAGCGCGTTTCGCATTTCCCGGGCAAGCGAGGGATCAACGAAGCGTTTACTGCGTTTAGTTAGAACGAATCCGATCGCATCGCATCCAACCTTCACCGCGGCATGCGCATCTTCGATCCGCGTCAGGCCGCAAAATTTAACGCGAACGCGAGTCATGACGCGACAACTTGCTCGGGCAGCCCGAAACCCTCCGGATATAGAGGCTTCAAGAACGTCAAACCTGACGCCGCGGCTGTCGGGCCCGCAAGATTGCGATCTTTTCCTTTCAGCAATTCCGCCATCCATTCCCGCGGTCGCTCGCCGCGCCCGACAGGTAGCAGACTGCCGACGATGTTGCGCACCATGTGATGTAAAAATGCGTTCGCTTGAATCTGAATGTCGATGCGATCTCCGTCACGCTGGATGTCGATCGCCTGCATGTTGCGCATTGCCGTGTTGGCTTGGCATTGCGCGCTGCGGAACGCGCTGAAGTCGTTTTCGCCCAGCAATGCCTGCGCGGCATCGCGCATCGCATTCGCGTCGAGCGGGATGCGCTCCCATGTCACGAATCGCGCGTCGAGGGCCGGTCGCATAGGTCGGTTCAAAATAATGTAGCGGTAGCGTCGCGCTTGGGCGCTGAAGCGCGCGTGAAATTTTTCGGGTACCGTTTTCGCCCAGCGCAGTGCGACGCTCGATGGCAAGCGCGAGTTCACGCCAAGAATCCAGCCGCGTTCCGAACGTTGCGCTTGCGTATCGAAGTGAACGACCTGACAGCGCGCGTGGACACCCGAATCGGTGCGACCGGCGCAGGTGACCTCGATGGGTTGGTCGGCGACGAACGATAGCGCGTGCTCGACGGCCGTCTGGATCGAAGGGCCATGACTGAGCCGCTGCCAGCCGCAGAAATCGGTGCCGTCGTATTCGATGCCTAGTGCGATGCGCATAAAAAGAAAGGGCCGGTATTACCCGGCCCGAATCACGAGAGAGAGTGCTCGTTATTTAATCTCGGCAAGCAACTTACGTGCTTCGCCTTTCTGAGTGTCGTTACCTTCTGACATCACTTCGTCGAGCATGGAACGCGCACCTTCCGGGTCGCCCATATCGAGATAGGCACGCGCCAAATCGAGCTTGGTGCCGATGGTGTCTTCGCCGGCAAAGAAATCGTCGGCCGGTTTGCTGGTAGGAACGAGTGTCGGCGCAGCTGCAACCACGACGGGCGCCACGACAACAGGTTCGACGACTGCCGGTGTCGGGGCGGCGCGATCGGTAAGATCGAAATCGAAACTTTCTTCGGCGGCCGGTGTGCCGTCGGCGTCGAAACCGCCGAGATCGAAGTTGTCGTCGGATGTGCTCGCCGATGCGTGATCGGCCGGCGTGACGCTTTCGTGCATGTAATTGCCGAGATCGTCGCTGCCGCCGAACAGCGGATTGTGCGGGACGAGGTCTTCGCCCATCGCTTTGACTTCGCGCCATTCCGGCTGCGTCGGATCGGCGATATGCGCGTACATCGCCTCGGCAGCCGCCTCGAATTTGCTCGCGTCGCGCTCGGCGTAATACATGCGCAAGAGCTTGAGCGAAAGTTCCGGATCACCTGGATGCTGCGCCAGCGCGTCGAGCAGTTCCGCTTCGCTTTCGACGGGAACTTCGCCGTAATGATGTGCGTCCTCGACGAGCACGTCGCCGTCGCCCGTGGTCAGCTCCACCGGTTTGGGCTTGCGCAGGAAACGCATTAGCGCGAGCAGTCCGATTAAAAATAGCGCCACGCCCGCAATGGCGAGCGTCATCGTGTTTTGATACCAAGGCTGGTCGGCCGATTGAATCGGCGTAACGCTCGGTGTCGGTTTCGGCTTGAGAGCGGCCGGAGTCGATACCGCGGTCGTCGCTGGCGTCGTGCTCGTCGTAGTCGTGCTCGTTGTGGTCGACGGCGTCATTGTCGACGAAGGTGTCGTCGATGGCGTGGTGGTCGTTGTCGTCGAACTCGGCGTCGCGCCGGTCGTCGATGGTGTCGTTGCTGTGGTCGATGGTGTTGTGGTCGACGGCGGCGTAGTCGTCGATGTCGTCGTCGAGGGTAACGTGGTGGCCGGGGTCGATGACGATGGACC
>CAZZWP010000157.1:0-5638 GCA_964657965.1 uncultured Rudaea sp.
CCATCGGTTCTGGCGACGTGAATGCAACGGATGTCAGCGGCGATCTCATCGTAAAATCCGCCGGTAGCGGCGATGTCCACCACAGCGGCATCAAGGGCAAGGTCAGCATTCCGAAAAATCACGATGACGATTGAGTTTTGAAAAAAAAGCGGCGGGCTTGGGGGAGGAGCCCGCTGCCGTCAATGGATCTCGACTCGCAGCGAAGTCCCGATGGCAAGGCGTCGCTGACAAATCAGCGAGGCCACATTCCGACCGACATGACGCGCGCGCCGCCTCGACGACGGTTGACTTGCACGGCGACGATCGGAGGCAGAGAATCGCCCGCATGGCGACGACCTACGCGAGCTTCCGCGATTTCTACGCGTTTTATCTGGCCGAACACACGAACCGCACGTGCCGTCGGTTGCACGTCGTCGGCTCGACGCTGGTCGTCATCACACTGCTCGTTGCGGTCGGCACACAGCATTGGACGTGGTTGTGGCTGCTGCCGGTGATCGGTTACGGCTTCGCCTGGGCCGGACACTTTTTCTTCGAGAAAAATAGGCCCGCCACGTTCACGCACCCACTGTACAGTCTCATCGGCGACTGGGTGATGTGGTGGCAGGTCATCAGCGGCCGTCTGAAGTTCTAGAACGTCTCTCCGCGTCTTCAAGAAGGATCAACGATGGTCTGGGTCGATATCGTCACGCTGCTCGCGCTCGTCCAATTTTTTCTGTTTGCGGCCGCCGTGTCGAAGGCGCGCAATCGATTCGGCGTGCACGCGCCCGCGACGTCGGGCCATCCGATATTCGAGCGCTACTTTCGCGTGCATCAAAACACGCTGGAGTTGCTCGTGATATTCATTCCATCGATGTGGCTCGCGGTTCGATATTGGTATCCGACGTATGTCGCGGCGATCGGCGTTTTATTTCTGATCGGCCGAAGCTGGTATTTTGTCGCGTACGTGAAAGAGCCAAAATCGCGAGCGGGCGCGTCGGCGCTCAGTTTCGGCGCGATCGGAATTTTCTGGATCATCGCGGCGATCGGCATCGTCCGCTCGCTGATAGCCGGTTAATCGAAACCGTCGGCGAAAATTTCATCCGGCGCGAATTCGTATGCGCCGATATCGACTGCGCCGAGACGTTACGCATCGTCAGGTTGGCACCGGTGTCATTGCTGATGCCCGCGTCGAAACATACGTCGCACGTCGATATCACAGCTCGTCACGATCGAGAAAGCGCGACTCGTAGAGAAGACTGTCGATGCGATCGTTCTGATCCGGCTTGAATTCGATGCCGAGTTCGTCGGATGTCGTTCGTACGATGATCACGTCTACGCCGATCACCGTTTCCTGGTCAAAGATGAAAAACAGCCGGCAATCGGCGGGCGCGGCATCCGGCCAGTTCTTCGGACGTCCGACACATGCGCCGCTTTGCGACAGATCCTTGACGTCGGCGAGGTACCCTTCGTTGCCGCTCACGGCAAGCGCGGCCGAATAGATGGCAAGACGAGGATGTCGGCGCTTTTCAGAATGAGACATGACGGACGAAACCCCTCCTGTTTCGCCAAGGGTAGTCGTCGCCATCTCGCGGAAGCAAGCTGTTATTTGATTCGATTCAATGGCAATGTCGAAGGCTTGTCCGCGTACGCGCTCTTCGAGCGTCTATAGAAGAGTGGATCGCGTTAGTTGTGGAAAAAAAAGGAATGTCGATGACGCTTCATTGCCGAACACCGGTGCGCCGCCTCTTGGCCACTTCGATCTATCTCGCCTTTGCGATCGGATCGGAGGTTGGCGCCGCACCGCTGCAGGCGACAATTCCGCCGCATTGGGTTCCCGGCGATCGAACAGCGGTGGCGAGTTTGTTTCGCGCGATGGACGCAAAACACAGAACGACGCAGCGCCTCACTGCGAACACGCTCACGGTGACGAGTTGCGCCGACGACGGTGGCGCCGGTACGTTGAGGTCGGTCGTGAGCGGCGCGGCGGACGGCGATGTCGTCGACCTGAGCGGATTGTCGTGCGGTCCGATCCTATTGACCAATGGCGTTATCCCGTCGTACGCGGATTCTCTGACGATCGTGGGAAGCGGTGCCACGAGCACCGTCATCAGCGGCAACAACGCCGACCGCGTTTTCGCGCAATACGGATACACGGCGTTTGTGCTTCGCAATCTCACCGTGCGCGATGGCGTCAACGCGGTGGCGGGTTATCACCTGGCGGGAGGCGCCTGCATCGTGTCGAATTCCACGGTGACACTCGATCACGCGACCGTCCGCAACTGCAAGGCGGTCGGCGAAGGCGCTTATGGCGGCGGAATTCTGGCAACGGGTTTGCTGATGTATACAAGTACACTCTCCGACAACACGGCCCAAGGATCGTCGCTGACGACGTTGACGGCGTCCTACGGCGGCGGCGCAGTCGCCTACCGCGGCACGTTGGCGCTGTACGACAGTACCGTGTCGGGCAACCGTGCCGTTCCCGATCCGTCGAATCATTACGGAAGTTACGACACCGGCGCGGGCCTGTTCAGCGATGACGGCGGCTACGTTTTGCGATCGACGATCAACGACAACTACACCGACGGAACGGGTGGCGGGATCGCCGCGCATGGCGCGCTGAGTGTCTCGAACAGCACGATCTCCGGCAACACAGCGACAAAAAAAGGCGGTGGTGGAATCTTCGCGCCGCGCGATGGACTAGTTATTACCGCGTCCACGATCGCCGACAACGCCGCCGCCCGCGGTGGCGGTGTATACGGCAGCGGCTTGCTCGGCGCCGGTTCTGGCATCGCTTTGCAAAGTTCGATCGTGGCGAATAACTTCGTCTCGTCGGGATTCGCCGACATTGCGATGCAAACCGCGACGCCGATTTCCGGGATGAACAATCTCGTGGTCGCCGCTCAGGAGGACGTGTTGCCGGCGGATACGTTGCGCGGCGATCCGCAACTATTGCCGCTCGGATTCAACGGCGGCCCCACGCAAACTCACGCGATTTCCCCGTCGAGCCCGGCCCGAGATACGGGCAACAACGCAGCAGAGCTCGCGACCGATCAGCGCGGCGCCCCTTTCTTCCGCGTTGCCGGATCCGCCGCCGATATCGGCGCGTTCGAATACTATCCGCCGGACGCGGTATTCAAGGACGGTTTCGAGCCGCATTAGCCTTCACGCCCTAGTCACCCGCCGCGTAGCACTCTTCACAAATGTGAAAACGGGTGACTGCTATGAAACAGCGCGAAGATCAGGCCGGGTTGATTCTTCTCATCGAAGACAACCGCGGTATTTCGGAAATGGTCGGCGAGTTTCTTGAACGTCGCGGTTATGGGTTGGATTACGCCATCGACGGCGTCACCGGATTGCATTTGGCTGTTTCCAACAGCTACGACGTCATCGTGCTCGATCTCATGTTGCCCGGCATCGACGGCCTGGAACTTTGCCGCAAGCTTCGCACCGAGGCGAAAAAGTCGACGCCCGTGCTGATGCTCACCGCGCGTGACACGCTCGAAGACAAGCTGGTCGGACTCGATGCGGGCGCCGACGATTATCTGGTCAAGCCGTTCGAGATTCGTGAACTCGAGGCGCGCGTGCGCGCGCTGATTCGTCGCGATCGCCGTCAAGTGAGCGCGGAAGTTTTGCACGTGGGCGACTTGGTGCTCGACACCGCCACGCTGCGATTGACGCGTGGTGGCCAAGAACTCACGGTGTCACCGATCGGACTCAAACTGCTCGGCATCCTCATGCGCGAATCGCCGCGCGTGGTCAGCCGTCGCGACATCGAGCGCGAAGTGTGGGGCGATCTGCTGCCCGATTCCGATACGCTGCGCAGCCATTTGTATAATTTGCGCAAAATTATAGATAAGCCATTCCAGAAACCGTTGCTGCACACGATCCATAGCGCAGGCTATCGTTTGGCGGATCTGGACGCCGAAGTCGCCGCCAGCAAGAGCGCGTGACCACGCCGCGCATGCCGCACCGCTCGGGCATTCGCCGCAAAATCTGGACGGTTTACGTCCTTCAAGTCGCCGCGATCAGCCTCGCGACGATTCTCGGCGTGTATGCGGCCGCCACCGTTCTGGAAGATGTGTTGATCCGTCACGCGCTCGTGGGCGAGGCGGATTTTTTCTGGAAGCGCGTCGAGCACAATGCGCAGGCACCCGTTCCGGTTACCAACAACATGACCGGTTATCTCGTCCCCGTCGGTGGCGATAAAACGGCATTGCCCGACCCGCTGCGCGACCTGGATCCCGGCTATCACCGCATCCAGCGCAACGGCATGATGCTCGTGCTGGTGTCCGACGGACCGCCGGGGCGGTTGTATCTCGTTTTCAATCAGGAACAAGTCGGTAAGCTCGCGCTGATGTTCGGGTTCGTGCCATTGATCGTGGTTTTGCTGATCATTTATCTCACGATATGGATGACATACCGCGCGTCGCGAAGTGCCTTGTCGCCCGTGATTTCGCTCGCCAAGGCGGTTCGCGAGTGGGATCCGAAACACCCGAATCTCGAAGCGCTCGATCCGCGCAACGTGATCAGCGATCCGGACGGCGATGTCGACGCACTCGCGCGGGCGCTGCACGGGTTCGCCACACGCATCGAAGAATTTGTCGAACGCGAGCGCAACTTCACGCGCGATGCGAGCCACGAATTGCGCAGTCCGCTCACCGTGATCAAAGTTGCCGGCGATGTGTTGGCGGAGGAAGAAATGGACGCGTTTCCACGCCGCGCCGTTGACCGCATTCGACGCTCGGTGCGTGACATGGAAGCGACGATCGAAGCGTTCCTGATTCTCGCGCGCGAATCCGACATGGGATTGCCCGAGGAAGATTTCGTCGCCAATGAAGCGGTGCGCGAAGAAATCGAACGCGCCCAGCCGTTGATCGAGGGCAAACCCGTCCACCTCGTTCTCGACGAACAGGCGACGTTTCAATTGCACGCACCGCCGAAAGTGTTCGCGTCGATGGTCGGCAACCTGATCCGCAACGCGTGTTTGTATACCGAAGCGGGGAAGGTCGACGTGCAGATCGGCGCCGATTACGTACGCGTTCGCGACAGCGGCATCGGCATGAGCGAAGAGGAGTTGCGCCACATTTTCAAACCTTACTATCGCGGTGGCAAGGGCACGCAAGGCGGGTACGGCGTTGGGTTGAGTCTGGTGCAGCGCTTGTCCGATCGCTTCGGCTGGCCCGTTGAAATGAATAGCGAACTCAATGTCGGCACAACGGCGACGATCCGCTTTCCGCAAGCCAAGCCATTCCCCAGCGAACCGATATAATCGGCGGCACGCTGCCGGAGTATCGAGATGATCGTCCGTTCGCTTGCGCTTGCTGCGGCCATGGTTGGAGTGTCGATGGGGAATGCAGCAACGCCCGTTTTCGTGATTCATGCGGGCGCGGGTGTCATTGCCAAAAACGTCACGCCTGAAAAAGAAAAGATCGTCCGCGCCGATCTGGAAAAAGCGCTGAAGGCCGGCTACGCGATTTTGAAAAACGGCGGCGATGGTCTCGATGCCGTCACGCAAGCCATCGTGATCATGGAAGACGCACCAGAATTCAACGCGGGCAAAGGTGCCGTGTTCAATCACGACGGCAAGAACGAACTCGATGCATCCATCATGGATGGCGCGACATTACGCGCGGGTTCAATCGCCAACGTGCATCGCGTA
>CAZZWP010000158.1:0-5633 GCA_964657965.1 uncultured Rudaea sp.
CGAGGCCGTTCTATATGCCGCATCCGTTTGCGGAATTTCGCGCGTCCTCAAAGTCGGCGGCGCGCAAGCCATCGCGGCCATGGCATTCGGCACGCAATCGATAACTCGCTGCGACAAGATTTTCGGACCGGGCAATGCCTGGGTAACCGAAGCCAAGCGCCAGGTGGCGCTGGACGAAGATGGCGCCGCGATCGATTTACCGGCGGGACCGTCCGAAGTCCTCGTTATCGCGGACAAAAACGCCGATCCGCGTTTTGTCGCCGCCGATCTTCTTGCGCAAGCCGAGCACGGCGTCGATTCCCAAGTCGTGTTGGTGAGCGACCATACACCGACGATCGAATCCGTCTTCGACGCCGTCTCCGATCAACTGGTCACGCTGCCGAGAGCCGATGTCGCCCGACAATCGCTGAAGCACGCGCGCTTCATTCTTGCAGAATCGCTCGTCGATGCATTTGCGATCAGTAACGATTACGCGCCCGAACATCTCATCGTCAACGTCGCGTCGCCGCGGCAATGGTTGGCAAAAATAGAAAACGCCGGTTCCGTTTTTCTCGGCGCCTGGTCGCCGGAATCGGTGGGCGATTATTGCAGCGGGACGAATCATGTTTTACCGACGTACGGCCACGCGCGTGCCTGGAGCGGTGTGTCGGTCGCCAGTTTTCTAAAGCAGATCACCGTGCAAGAACTCAGCGCTGCCGGATTGCGCGCGATCGGTCCGTGCGCTGCGACGCTCGCGCGCGCGGAAAAGCTCAACGCGCATGAACGCGCAGTCACTATCCGCCTCGACACGTTGGAACATAGAGCATGAGCATCGTGGCGATCGCGAGACCGGAAATTCGTGCGCTGGTGCCGTACTCATCGGCGCGCATGGAAGCGAGCGGCGGCAGCGTGCATCTCAATGCGAACGAATCACCGTGGCCGCCGCTGGCGGGTGTTGGGCTGAACCGGTATCCCGATCCGCAGCCTTCGGTTCTTGCCGATGCACTAGCGGAGTTGTATGACGTCGCGCCGACGAATGTTTTGATCGGCCGGGGCAGTGACGAGGCCATCGATTTACTGGTCCGCGCATTTTGTCGTGCGGGCAAAGATTCCGTCCTCGTCTGCCCGCCCACGTTCGGCATGTATGCGGTGTGCGCCCGCGTTCAGAATGCCGGCGTTATCGAAATACCGTTGACGCAGACATTCGAAGTCGACGAGGAAAAATTGCTCGCGGCGACGACACCCGACTGCAAGATTGTCTTTCTGTGTTCGCCCAACAATCCAACGGGCGGGGTGACCAACATCGAAACGATCGCGCGGATCGCCAATGCGCTCGCTGAGCGTTCACTGGTGGTGGTCGACGAGGCCTATATCGAATTCAGCGATGGGGAAAGTGCGACGACGCTGTTGTCTCGGTTCCCGAACATTGCGGTGCTGCGCACACTATCCAAAGCGTTTGCGCTGGCGGGAAATCGCATCGGCACCGTGATCGCACATTCCGACGTGATCGCACTACTGCGCCGCATACAAGCGCCGTATCCATTGCCGACGCCCTGTGTGGATATCGCATTGTCGGCATTGTCGGCGACGTCGCGCGAGCGCACGCAGGACTTTGTCGCGCTGCTGCGTCGCGAGCGTGAACGGGTCGCTGCGATCGTCGGAAAACTGTCGCATGTTTTAGCCGTCTATGCGTCCGCGGCAAATTTCCTTTGCATCCATTTCACCGACGGCCCGTCGATGTACCGGTACTTGCTGTCCAAGGGTATCGTCGTGCGTAATGTGGGCGCATATCAGAATTTACAGAATTGCCTGCGTATCAGCATTGGAACGCCCGATGAAAATGCGCGCTTGCTGGGCGCATTGAGCACTAGTGAGCTGACCGCGTGAGCGGCCGCAAAGTGCTGTTCATCGATCGCGACGGCACGCTGATCGTCGAACCGCCGGACGAACAGATCGATCGTTTCGAGAAATTCGCTCTCGTCGACAACGTGATTCCCGCTCTGCGCCGCTGCGTGGACGCCGGCTACGAACTGGTGATGATCACGAATCAGGATGGACTGGGTACGGACGCGTTTCCGCGCGAAGCATTTGATGGTCCGCAGAATCTCCTGCTGCAAATTTTGTCGTCGCAGGGCATCCGGTTCCGGGAAATTCTCGTCGACGAAAGCTTTCCGCATCAACAGCGCGAAACGCGTAAACCCGGTGTGGGTATGGTGCGGCATTACCTGGCCGACGACGGATGGAGCAGGGCAAATTCGGCCGTCATCGGCGACCGCGATAGCGACGCGGCCTTCGCAGCCAACCTCGGCGTTCGCTGCCTGCGCATTGGCGCGGATGCATCCTGGATCGAGATCGCGCACATGCTTTGCGATGCGCCGCGCGTTGCGACCGTCAAACGCGTCACGAACGAAACCACGATCGAGGTGAGCGTCGATTTGGATTCGAGCCGCGCACCGGCCATCACGACGGGCATCGGCTTCTTCGATCACATGCTCGAACAGTTGGGCAAGCACGGCGGTTTCTCACTGCGCGTCACGTGCCGCGGCGACACGCATGTGGACGAACATCACGTCGTCGAAGATTGCGCGCTGGCGATCGGCGAAGCGCTGCGCCGCGCGCTCGGCGATAAACGCGGCATCGGTCGCTATGGTTCGGATACCGAAAGCGAATCGGCCGCGCGCACGTTCGAGACCGTGTTGCCGATGGACGAGACGTTGGCCCGCGCGGCGCTCGATCTTTCCGGGCGCGCGTATTTTGTCTTCGACGGATCGTTTCCGCGCGACCGCGTCGGCGAACTGCCCACCGAACTCATTACGCATTTTTTTCGATCGCTGAGCGATAGTCTCGGTGCGAATTTGCATTTGGCCGTCCGTGGCGAAAATACGCACCACATGGTTGAAGCGTGTTTCAAAGCGGTCGCGCGCGCATCGCGGCAAGCCATTCGGCGCGAAGGTACCGATCTTCCGAGCACGAAAGGCACGCTGTGATGGCGAACGTGGTTCTCGTCGATGCGGGCGGCACGAACATCGGTTCCGTTCGTTATGCGTTGCAACGGCTCGGCGTCGACGCGGCGCTCAGTGCAAATGCCGAGCAAATTGGATCGGCCACGCACGTCATCCTTCCCGGCGTCGGTGCCGCGGCGCCTGGGATGTCGCGCTTGCGCGCGGCCAAACTTGTCGACACGCTGAAACGGCTCACGCAGCCCGTACTTGGTGTATGCCTCGGCATGCAGCTTTTGTTCGAACACTCCGAGGAAGACGACACAGGATGTCTGGGCATCGTGCCGGGCACCGTGCGGCATTTTCCACAAAGCGAAAAATTGCGCGTACCGCACATGGGTTGGAATTCGGTGCGCGTGGAAAAAACGAATCCGTTGCTGGACGGCGATGCGGACGAATCGCGCGCCTATTTCGTTCATAGCTACGCTGCGCCGACTAGCGAATTCACTATCGCCACCGCTAATTACGGATCGGACTTCTCCGCTGCCATTCAACGCGATAATTTCTTCGGTGTCCAATTTCATCCTGAACGTTCGTCGACGTTCGGTGCGCGCGTGCTGCAACAGTTTTTGGCGCTGTGACTATGGAAATCATTCCTGCCATCGATCTGCGCGCGGGTAAAGTCGTGCGCTTGGCGCAGGGCGATTACTCGCGCGAGACGCGATACCCCGTCGACCCGATCGAGCTTGCGCAAACCTATCGGGCGTCCGGCGCGCGATGGCTGCATGTCGTCGATCTCGACGGCGCGCGGGCGGGTGGCTTGCAGAATCTTCAGACGATCGAGGAATTGTCGAAGTCAGGTTTGCGCATCCAAGCTGGTGGTGGCGTGCGCGAGCGCGCCGATGTCGACAAGCTGTTCGCCAGCGGCGTTTCGCGCGTGGTGGTGGGCAGTCTTGCCATACAAAATCCCGAAAAAGTGGAAATGTGGATTTCCGATCTCGGCGCGGAGGCCGTCTGTGTCGCGCTGGACACGCGGTCGATCGGCGGTGTGTGGACCTTGCCGAGTGTCGGTTGGACGAAAAGCGAATCGGCCCGCCTGGATCGACTCGCACCACGTTATGCGAACAGCGGCGCGATCCATCTTCTGTGCACCGACATCGATTGCGACGGCATGATGGCGGGGCCGAATTTCGATCTGTATCGACTTTTGCGTGAGATCGTACCTACGATGAAGATTCAGGCATCGGGCGGCGTCCGCGATGGGTCGGATATTTCGTCGCTCGCGCAGATCGGCGTCGCCGGCGTGATTCTCGGCCGCAGTTTGCTCGAAGGACGCGTCGATCTGCCGAGCGTCATCGCGTGTTAGCGCGCCGCATCATTCCTTGCCTTGACGTTCGCGACGGCAAAGTCGTGAAAGGCGTGCAGTTTCGCGATCATGTGGTTCAGGGCGACATTGTGGAATTTGCTAAGAAGTATAGAGATGATGGTGCCGACGAGCTCGTCTTCTACGATATTTCGGCAAGTCCGGGCAATCGCGTGGTCGATAAATCATGGGTCGAAGCCGTGGCGCGCGTGATCGACATTCCATTTTGTGTTGCCGGAGGAATCCGCTCGGTCGACGATGCGCGGGAAATTCTTTTCGCCGGTGCCGACAAAATATCGGTGAACTCACCGGCATTGGAACGTCCGCAGCTCGTCGACGAGCTTGCGGAAGCCTTCGGTGTTCAGTGCGTCGTGGTCGGCATCGATTCCTTGCGCGATGACGACGGCGAATGGCGCGTTCGCCAATACACCGGCGATGCGGAAAAAATGCGTGCCTTGAACCGGCGCACGCTGGATTGGGTCGTGGAAGTTCAGGAGCGCGGCGCGGGCGAAATCGTGCTGAACTGCATGGGCAGCGACGGCGTGAAAACAGGCTACGACATCGAACAATTGAAAGTGGTGCGCAAGCTGAGTGGCGTGCCGCTCGTGGCTTCCGGTGGTGCGGGCCTGACCCAGCATTTTTGCGACGTGTTCGAATTGGCCGATGTCGATGGCGCACTCGCCGCCAGCGTTTTTCACTCGGGCGACATCGCGATTACGGATTTGAAGCGTGAACTGGCCGAACATCGCATCGTGGTGCGGCAATGAACGCGCTTGATATCGAACGACTCGACTGGAAAAAGTCCGACGGTCTTTTACCCGCGATCGTCCAGCATTGGCGAGGCGGCGCCGTGCTTATGCTCGGTTATATGACCCAGGAAGCATTGTCACAAACGCTGCAAAGTGGAAAAGTAACATTTTGGAGTCGCAGCAAGCAGCGGTTGTGGTGCAAAGGAGAGACATCCGGCCACTACCTGGAATTCAAATCGGCGCATCCGGATTGCGACGCCGACGCAATTCTCATACTCGCCGAACCGCATGGGCCGACGTGCCATCGCGGCACCACGACGTGTTTCGATGACGATGCGGTTCCGACGCTAAGCGTGCTGTCACAACTGGAAGATTTGATCGCTCAACGCGATCGCGATCGTCCGGCCGATAGCTACACCACGCGACTGTTCGAATCGGGCATTCGTCGCATCGCGCAGAAAGTGGGCGAGGAGGGTGTCGAAACGGCGTTGGCGGGTGTGGCTCAAGACGATGCATCGATCGCGTCCGAGGCGGCCGATCTCATCTATCACCTGCTGATTCTGCTGCGCGCGCGCCGCGTTGATCTGGCCGATGTCATCGATG
>CAZZWP010000159.1:0-5550 GCA_964657965.1 uncultured Rudaea sp.
CCGATGATGTCGAACCGCGTCACGGTTTCGCCGGCGATCACGACGCCGATCAGCACGGCAACCGGCGGGTTCACGTACGCGTAGCTCGCCGCCACAGCCGGCCGCGTGTTGTGCAGCAAATAAATATAAGCGCTGAAACCGAGCAGTGAGCCGAAGATGATGAGGTAGATCATCGCGGCGAGCGCGTGCGGTGTCGGCGTGCCAACCACGTGCTCACCGCGGATCAGCGCAATGATGGCGAGCGTGATACCGCCGCAAAACATCTGAGCCGCCGCACTCATCGCCGGGTGCGGCATGTTTTGATGTTTGCTCCACACCGAGCCGAACGCCCAGCCCAGCGTGGCGCAGACGAGCGCAATGGCGCCGATGGGTGAGGCGCGCAGTTCGCCGCCGACGTTGAGCACGATGACGCCGACGAATCCAATCGCGAGACCAAGCCATTCAATTCGATTCGGCCATTGACCGTACAGGCCGGAGAACAACGCGATGAACAAGGCGACGGTGGCGACCGCAACCGCCGCGATTCCGGACGCGACGGTCTGCTCGGCGTAACACACCAAGCCGTTGCCCATTGCGAGAAGCAAACTTCCGGTGATGAAACAGTTCAGCCATTGCCGGGGTGTCGGCGCGGGCACGCCGCGCCACCGCAAAAATGCGAACATCAGTGCGCCTGCGATGGGAAAGCGGATTGCTGCCATCAGAAAAGGCGGAAAACTTTCCAGCGCGATGCGGATCGCAAAATAGGTCGAACCCCAGATCAAGTAGACGCCTATCAGCGCCAACGGAACGAGAAACCGATGCGGTGCGCGAGCGGGCAGATCGACGGTGACGGCTTTATTCATGGTCGGCGTCGCCAGCGATGACGACGCGAACTCCAACGAGAAGGCATCAAACTCTAACCGCGAATCTGGTACTGCGGAAGCGCCACTGGTCACGGCTAACGCGGTGCCACTTCGCCCCGTTCTTTTGCGAGCAGCTCGCGTTTGCGGTCGATGCCCCAGCGATAGCCGCCGAGCGAACCGTCTTCGCGAATCACGCGATGGCAGGGCACCACGACGGCGAGCCGGTTGCGTCCGCATGCGTTGGCGACTGCACGGACCGCGCGCGGTTCACCGATTTCATCGGCGATCTCGGAATAGCTGCGCGTCTCGCCGCGCGGGATGTGTTGCAACGCTTGCCACACGCGCCATTGGAATGCCGTCGCGCGAATGTCGATCGGCGGCAGCGGCGATTTTGTCTCGGTCGCGTCGCCGCGCAGTTCTTCGTCGATGCGCGCGACGATTGCGGCGAGCCATTCGTCGCGGCCGGCGTCGACGCGCGCGATGGTCGCGCGCGAAAATTCGTCGCGCAGATCGGCGACCAGCGCTGCGTCGTCGTCACCGATCGAAATTTTGCACACGCCGCGTTCCGTTGCCGCGACGAGCAGCTGGCCCAAGGCGGTTTTCAATGTCGTGTAGCGCACTGCGATGCCGGCACCGCCACGTTGATAACTCGCGGGCGTCATGCCGAGAAGCTGATCGGTTTTTTCGTAGACGCGGCTGCCCGATCCAAAACCGGCATCGTAAATCGCGTCCGTCACGCGAGCGGCTTCGCGCAGCGCCGATTTCAGATTCTTCAATCGCAGCGATTGCGAATAATCGGATGGCGTCACACCGAAACGTTTGCGGAAAATCCGTTGCAGATGACTTGGACTCAATCCGACAACACGCGCCAAGTCGGCGAGTTTCGGGGGTGCATCGGCGTTGTCGTTGAGTAGCGCCAGTGCGCGGTCGAGCGGATCGATGTCGAGCGAAGCAGGTTGCATAGTCATGGCGTGATCTCCTTAGCGCGAAGGATAAGGACGTACCACCACCGCTTCTATCCGTTTTTTGCGATCAATGCCTGACGACGCGCGTGTCATTGATGACCGCGTATTCGCCTTCGATGACGCGCGGGTCGGCCGGTGCGTTGGGTGTGGCTTGCGAACCGGCATGCGGACGCGTCAATGCCCGCGTCAACGCGACGATGCCACCGATGAAAGCGAACGCGACGACCGCAAAGAACCCGAGCACGAGAATGCCGCCGAGCAACGCGACGCCGACCACGGCCAGCGCGATGCGCGCGAGCGGGTGGCGTGGACGGTTCAACAAGCGCCAATACTGCATGGCGGCTTCGCTCCCTGTGGCAGAATGGCCGGCACGCAACACGCGTGTGCGGGACGGGTTAAATACTCCGATGGACGTTAGTAAAACGTTATGCCGGCTGGACGCGATCCCGGACGGCAACGCGCTCGCGGTGGACGTGGAATCGAGTACCGGCGGCTTCTCGCTGATCCTGTTGCGCCAGGGCGAACGCGTCTTCGCGTATCACAACGAATGCCCGCACGCCGGGCGCCGGCTCGACTGGTCGCCGGGCAAATTTCTGATCGATGCGGGCTTCGTGATTTGCGCCGCGCACGGTGCGAGTTTTCTCGTCGACAGCGGGCGCTGTTATGCAGGGCCATGCGTGGGCAGTAGCCTCGTTCCGATCAAAGTCGCCGTCATCGCGGGTGAAGTGCGTTTGTCGAGCGACACCGTGTGAATCAATCGACCTGAGCGCGCACATCTTCGTGCGACTGCCCAGTTGAGCAGGCGAATGAGTCCGACTGTCCAAGGATCGAGCGCGACGGCAAGTGCGTGCCGGTGACGATCGTCGGATCACTGACGAGATCCACGCGCATGCGTTGCCCTGACATCGAATTGGCATCGATTGAATACTTGGCGCTGGCGTCGGTCACCGCGAACATGGCGGTTTGCGAGTCCAGATCGACGAGACGTACGACTGCGCCATGCCATGGTTGACCCTTGACCGTATAGGCGGTGCCGCTCACGGAGCACGCGTCGCCGCCAGTGGAAACGGCGAGAAGTGCGAGTGCGCTTATTACGGCTACGGTTTTCATCGTGGACCTCCGATTATGAAAAAGTCGGATATCAGACGGCACCGGCGCCACCTTCGTCGCGGAAGTTCAGCGAAAGACGAGATTTACCGACACAAGGAGCACGACTAGCAACAACAACGTCAGCGGCACGCCGACGCGGATGAAGTCACGCGCGCGATAGCCGCCGGGACCGGCAACGATCGTCAGCACCGGGTTGGCGCTGGCGATGATGAAACTGTTCGACGTCGAGATCGCCACGATGAGCGCATAAACCGCTGGGTTGCCGCCCGACGCGAGTGCGATATTGATCGCCATCGGCACCATCATCACCGCCGCGCCGACGTTCGAGACGACCTGCGAGAAGAACAGCGCGAGGATTGCGATCACGGCTTGCAGCGCCCAGTCCGGCCAGCCGCCGAGGTAGCGCAACACCTCCTGCGCGATCCATGCGGCGGTGCCGGTGCTGTCCATCGCCCAACCGAGCGGAATCAGGCAGGCCAATGTGAAAATCGTTTTCCAGTTGATGGCGTGATACGCCTCTTCCATGTTCAGCACGCCGGCGAGCAGCATGCCGACCGCGCCGGTGAGCATCGCGACGGAAAGTTTTACGTCCGTAAAAAGACCAAGTCCCATCGCCAGCGAAAAGAACACGAGCGCATGCCAGATTTTTCCAGGGCGGTGTTCTTCTTTCGGGTAGTCGGTGACGATGACGATGTCGCGTTCGTCTTGCGCGAGCGCCAGATCGCGCCAGAAACCGTGCAGCACGAGCGTGTCGCCCGCGCGCAACGACGTCTTGCGCACGTCTTCACGGAACACTTCCTCGCCGCGATAAATAGCCAGGACGCTGATGCCGAAACGTTTGCGCAGATGCAATTCGCTGACTTCTTTTTTTACGAAGCGCGACGTCGGCGGAATCACCGCTTCGGCAATGCCCGCGCGATTCGGATTGAACATATCGCGAAAATTGCTCAAGCGGCTTTGTACGCGCAGCAAGTTCAGATTCGCGAATTCGTTGACCTGATCGCGTTTGCCGAGTGCACCGAGCACGGTGCCGACCCAGATCATCGTATCGCCCGGCGGGGCCAGCCGCGTTTCGTCGCCGTTCTTGATCGCCAGCATCAGCGGCGAGCCGCGCAGGGCTTCGGCCTCACCGATGCTCATGCCGACCAGTGGGCTTTCGCCCGTCACCGTCAGTTCGAACACCTCGCCGACGATGCCGTACGTTTCAGCGAAGTACGTTTCCGTTCGACCGGGCGTTACATTTTGGCTTTCTTCATCCGTCGGCAACAGCTTGCGCGTGAACAGTGCAAAGTAACCTAATCCGGCGAGCAGCAGCGGCAAACCGATAGGCGCGATGGCGAACAGCGAGAACGGCTCGATCGTCTGCGCGCCCGGCGGCAAGTTGCGGTTCGCGTTCGCGATCAGATCGTTGAGCAATATCAGCGGCGAGTTCGAAATCATCGTCGTGTTCGTGCCGGCAAGGATGCAAAACGCCATCGGCAGCAGCAGCCGACTCAGCGGCACACCGGTACGTGCGCTGACCCGTGCCGTGACCGGGAGAAACAACGCCGCGAGCGCCTGGCTTTGAATCACCGACGACATGGATCCGGCCATCGCGTTGATGAAAAAACTCAATCGCGATTCGACGCCGCCCGACAATCGCAGGATGAACGACGCGGCTTTGTTCAGTACGCCGGTGCGATCCAAACCCGCGCCCATGATCATCACCGCGAGCAATGAGATGACGGCGTTACCCGCGAATCCTTCGAAAAGCTGCTCAACCGGAATCAGTCGCGTGATGCCGATGACGACCACGATTAGCAGCGCGATGAGGTCGGCGCGAATCCATTCCAGCACCAGCATCAGCACGGTGAACGCCAACAGCCCAAGCACGAGGAGCATGTCGTGAGTGAGTGTCAGGCCGGGATTCATCGCGCGATATTTTTCTTATCGACCTGGCGTCGAAGTGTCAAACGCGTTCATAGACGAGATCCCATGTGCCGTGTCCGAGCTTGGTGCCGCGTTGCTCGAAATGCGTTTCGATTCGATTCGACGGACGCTCCGAAAAATTTCCGATGCCCGCGCTGTTCCGCCACGCGGCATCCGCGTCGATCGTTGCGAGCATGTGCATCGCGTATTCCTGCCAATCCGTGGCGAGGAATAGTTGTCCTCCGCGTTTCACGCGCGAGGCGAGCAGCGCCAGGAATTCCGGTTGGATCAAGCGACGTTTCTGCTGACGTTTCTTCGGCCACGGATCGGGAAAATAAATGCGCACTTCATCGATCGAGTCTGCGCCGAACAATCGATCCAGAACATCGACGGCGTCGTGATTATACAAACGCACATTGTGGACATTGTGGGCGGCCAGCGCATTCATCAGGCGCCCGACGCCGGGACGATGCACTTCGATGCCGACGAAATTCTTGTCATGCTCGTTTTGCGATGAATAAAGAAGCTGGTCGCCGTTGCCAAAACCGATTTCCAGCACCAGCGGCGCCTGTCGTCCAAAATGCGTGCGCCAATCCGGTTTCGACTCGGCCGGATCAAGTCCGTAGCGCGACCAATGTTCGTCGAACGCACGCTGCTGGGCCGGCGTGAAGCGACCCTGGCGCAAAACGAAACTGCGGATGCGGCGATGACGCGGATCGGCCTGC
>CAZZWP010000160.1:0-5546 GCA_964657965.1 uncultured Rudaea sp.
CGACATCCCTGTCGCGGCGGCGAACGGCGCACTTCCTGTGCGCCCTCTAGGGCATGGTAATCTGCTTGCTTGAAAGCGATTTTTGGAGTTGTTTGATGGCTAAGAATTCTTTCTCCAGAACGGATCGCATCGGTGCGGAATTACGCCGTCTGCTGGGTACGATGGTGCACGAAGCGGTGCGCGATCAAGGATTGCCGTCGATGAGTGTGTCGGATGTCGAGGTGACGAAGGACTTCGATGTCGCCACCGTGTACGTGACGGCGCTGGTTTCTGATACGGCAAAGGAAGGCGTGAAAGCGCTGAACGAAATGGCGAAGGAATTTCGTCGCTTGTTGTCGCAGACGATGACGATGCGGCGCGTTCCCGAAATCCGTTTTCGCTACGACGATTCCGTCGATCGGGGAGAACGGATCGATGCGTTGCTGCGTGGTGACGTGAAGAAGGAAGAATGACATGTCCGATCTACCGCCCAACTACGGCCCGGCGATTACGCTCGATGCGGCCAAGAAGGTGATGGCCGCCGCAGAAGCGGAAGCTGCCAGGATGAGTTGGCCGATGGTCATCGCTATTGTCGACAGCACGGGTCACTTGGTCATGCTGCATCGCATGGAACAGGCGCAGTACGGCAGCGTCAAGATTGCGCCTCTGAAAGCGGAAACTGCGCTGGATTTTCGCCGTTCGACGAAAGTATTCGAGGACGGTATCGCCAGCGGAGGCGCCGGCGTGCGCATCGTGACGATGCCGAATGTGCTCGCACTCGAAGGCGGTCTGCCGATCATGGCGGATGGCAAGGTGATCGGCGCCATCGGCGTGTCGGGCATGCGCTCGGATCAAGATGCGCAAGTCGCGCGCGCAGGTATCGCGGCGCTTGGTTGAAGCGCAGTCCAAGCGGACGTTTCGCGACGTCGACGGCATTTTTCTTTTCGACAAACCGAAGGGCCTGAGCTCCAATCAGGCCTTGCAACGCGTTCGATATCTGTTCGGTGCGCGCAAGGCCGGCCACACGGGAAGTCTCGATCCGCTCGCCACAGGCCTTCTTCCGATCTGCTTCGGCGAGGCGACGAAAATCGCCGGCTATCTGCTCGGATCGCGTAAAGCGTACGTCGCCGAGTGCGTACTCGGTTCGACAACGAACACCGACGATGCGGATGGCGAAGTCATCACCGCGCGACCTGTCACCGAAAATCTAGACATCGAATCCGCCCTCCAACCGCTGCGCGGAAAGATCGTTCAGACGCCACCGAAATATGCCGCCATCAAGATGGACGGTGTCGCGCTATACAAACGCGCGCGACGTGGCGAGGATGTCGAACCGCCGCCGCGCGACGTCGAAGTCCACCGGTTCGAATTGGTTGAACGTCGCGGCGATCGATTGCATCTCCACGTCGAATGCGGGTCAGGGACTTATGTGCGCAGTCTCGTCCGCGATCTCGGCGAAACGCTCGGCTGCGGCGCACATCTGACGGCGTTGCGGCGCCTCTGGGTCGATCCGTTTCGCGAACCGTCGATGCTCACGCTCGACGCGTTGTCCGGCACGACGGCGGAAGAAAGGGAAACGCATCTCCTTCCGCTCGAACACGGGTTGGCCGCGTTACCGGCGCTTATGGTCGACGAGGCCGGGGAATTGCGTTTACGTCAGGGCAAAACGCTCGCGCAAACGACGTTGAGCGACATCCCGCTGGCACGCGCGATGGATTCCTCGAATCGACTCGTGGCGCTGGTCGAAATCGATGAATTCGGCGAAGTCCGCGTGCGCCGGGGTTTCGGTCCAAGCCCGCTGTCTCGTTGAGCTGCTGATTGAGGCCGCACGTCTGTCAAAAAACCAAGCGAATTGCCCGCCGAGCGTCGAAAACGGTTACAATAGTGAGCTTTTTCGAGTCGACCGCCGGGTTTGCCGGGGTCGGTTTTTACTAACGCGGATTGCGCTTCTCAGCTCCTGCTGACCAGGCCGAACCGCGCCGGACGCAATAGAGGATTTACGTCATGTCGCTTTCAGTCGAACAAACCAGCAAAGTCATCACCGATTACCGCCGCGCCGCCAACGATACCGGTTCGCCGGAAGTCCAGGTCGCGCTGCTCTCGGCGCGTATCGAACATCTGTCGAAGCACTTCGCCGAGCACGATAAAGATCATCATTCGCGCCGCGGTCTGCTGAAGATGGTAAACCAGCGCCGCCGTCTGCTGAACTATCTGAAGAACTCGGACAACGATCGCTATAAAACGCTGATCGAACGTCTGGGTATTCGTCGTTAATTAGTACGTCCATCGCGAACGCGAATCCAAGAGCGGCCGATGGCGGCCGCCCTTCAAAAAAACCGGGATAAACCACAGTGGCGAAAGTAACCAAGTCATTCCAGTACGGTAAACATCAGGTGACGATCGAAACGGGCGAAATCGCCCGCCAGGCGTCCGGCGCGGTGATGGTGTCGATGGAAGGCACCGTCGTGCTGGTGACGGCCGTCGCCGCCGCCAAGGCGCGCGAGGGCCAAGACTTCTTCCCGCTCACCGTCGACTACGTCGAGAAGTTCTATTCGGCCGGCCGCATCCCCGGCGGATTCTTCAAGCGCGAAGGACGCCCGACCGAAAAGGAAACGCTCACCTCGCGCCTGATCGATCGCCCCGTGCGTCCTCTGTTTCCGGAAGAGTACAAGAACGAAGTGCAAGTCATCGCGCAGGTTCTGTCGCTCAATCCTGAAGTGGACGGCGATATTCCCGCCATGATCGGCGCCTCGGCCGCACTGTCGCTGGCCGGCATCCCGTTCAGCGGACCGATCGGTGCCGCCCGCGTCGGTTACGCGAACGGGAACTACATTCTCAATCCGACCAAGACCGAACTCGAAACATCGGAGCTCGACCTCGTCGTCGCCGGCACATCGAACGCCGTGCTGATGGTCGAATCCGAAGCGAAATTGCTGTCGGAAGACGTGATGCTGCGCGCCGTCATGTTCGGCCATCGCGAATTGCAGATCGTCATCAACACGATCAACGAACTTACTGTCGAAGTGGGCACCAAGCCGTCGGCGTGGGTGGCACCCGCGAAGAACACGGGCATGATCGGCGCGCTGAAAGAGAGCGTCGCCGGCCGTCTCGAAGAGGCGTTCAAGGTGCGCGACAAACTGCAGCGCCGCGACGCGATTCAACTCGCGAAACAGGACGTCATGCAGTCGCTCGCCGGCCGCGCCGAAGCCGATGGCTGGCATCCTGCCGAACTCGCGAAGGAGTTTGGGGAACTCGAATACCGCACGCTGCGCGACAGCGTGTTGTCGTCGAAAGTCCGCATCGACGGACGCAAGCTCGACGACGTTCGCCCGATCACCGTTCGCGTCGGCGTGTTGCCGCGCACGCACGGCTCCGCGCTGTTCACGCGCGGTGAAACGCAGGCGCTCGTCACCGTCACGCTCGGCACCGCACGCGACGCGCAGGTCATAGACGCGCCGGAAGGCGAGTCGAAAGACCCGTTCCTTTTCCACTACAACTTCCCGCCGTTCTCGGTCGGCGAAGCGGGCCGTTTCGGCGCGCCGAAGCGCCGCGAAATCGGTCACGGCCGTCTCGCCAAGCGCGGCGTGCAGGCCGTGAAGCCGTCGATGGAAGCATTCCCGTACGTCGTCCGCGTCGTTTCCGAAATCACGGAATCGAACGGCTCGTCGTCGATGGCCTCGGTCTGCGGATCGTCGCTGGCGATGATGGACGCGGGCGTCCCGCTGAAAGCGCCGGTCGCGGGTATCGCGATGGGCCTGGTGAAGGAAGGCGACAACTTCGTCGTGCTGTCCGACATCCTCGGCGACGAAGATCATCTCGGCGACATGGATTTCAAAGTGGCCGGCACGTCCGATGGCATCAGCGCATTGCAGATGGACATCAAGATCGACGGCATCACCGAAGAAATCATGCGGGTGGCGCTCGAACAGGCCAAGCGTGGCCGTTTGCATATTCTCGGCGAGATGAACAAAGTCATCACCGCATCGCGCACCGAAATGAGCGAATTCGCGCCGCGCCTGATGACGATGAAGATTCATCCGGACAAGATCCGCGAAGTGATCGGCAAAGGCGGCACCACGATCCGCGCCATCACCGAAGAAACCGGCGCCACGATCGACATCAGCGACGACGGCACCATCGTCATCGCGTCCGTCAATCGCGAAGCGGCCGAAGCGGCCAAAGCGCGTATCGAGCAGATCGTCTCCGACGTCGAGCCGGGCCGCATCTACGAAGGCAAGGTCGCCAAGCTCATGGACTTCGGCGCATTCGTCACGATCCTTCCCGGCAAGGATGGACTCGTCCACGTCTCGCAGATTTCCAACGAGCGCGTCGAAAAAGTGTCCGACAAGCTCAAGGAAGGCGACATCGTCAAAGTGAAGGTGCTCGAAGTCGACAAGCAGGGCCGCATTCGCCTGTCGATGAAGGCAGTCACCGAGGATGCTGGCGCGGCGTAAGCGTCGTGCAGTGAACGCGTTAAAAAAGGCGGGCGCGAGTCCGCCTTTTTTTTGTCGAGAGTTAAAAAGTCGCATTTTTGCCGCCCAAAAATCAGCGTGCTAGCATCCAAAAATCCGGTCGGAGACGTGTCATGAACGGTACAAAATCACCCCAGGATTGGATAAACGACTGGCAGGCACTGCAAAGCCAATACTGGAGCGCGTGGTCGGACGCGACGCGCGGCGTCGTGCAGCCGCCACCGGCGTCGACGCCGTGGCAGGAGGGCATCGAACAATGGTCAAAACTGTTCGGTGGCTCGGCTAAGCAAAGCGAAACGGCCGAGCGATTGATGTCGAGCGCGAAAAATTATGTCGCGCTGATGCAATCGATGTTGTCCGCGGCCGGCGGCAAGATGCCAGGAAACTTTTCCGTGCCGAACTGGACCGATGCGATGCGCAACGGTTTCAATATGCCGGGCTTGGAGGACGCTTTCCGCAACAATCCGTTCGCCAAGATTTTCGGCGATATGCGTAGCGCTAACGTGCAGGGTTTCGGCCAATTGCCGCAGAACTTTGCGCCATTTCTCGATCAGATGAAGAAGGAAGGTTTGTCGTGGCTGCACGCGCCGGCGTTTGGCTTCGCGCGCGAGCGTCAGGAACAGTCTCAAAAGATGGCGGCGGCGTTCATCGAATTTCAGGAAGCCACCGGCAAATACAACGCGCTGATGCTGAAATCGAGCAAGCGTAGTTTCGAGATTTTCGAAAGCAAGCTCGGTGAACACGACGAACCCGGTCGACAGATCGATTCGATGCGCGCGCTGTACGACGTTTGGGTCGACGCGGCGGAAGAAGCGTACGCGGAAATCGCGCTGTCCGATGAATTCAGAAAAGTATACGGCGATGTCGTCAATGCGCAGATGCGCGTGCGGCAGGCGATCCAGCAGGAAGTCGAGCGCATCGGCACCGATCTCGGTATGCCCACTCGCTCGGAGTTGAACAGCGTGCACAAGCGATTGCACGAACTGCGTCGCGAAGTGCGCGCCGGACGTTCGTCGGAATCCGCAAAGGAAATCGAAGAACTACGCGCCGAAGTTCACGATCTGAAACGCGCGATGTCGGAACGTAAACCGTCGC
>CAZZWP010000161.1:0-5516 GCA_964657965.1 uncultured Rudaea sp.
TGAAGAGTTATCGTCCCGACGAGCTGTTCGACGCGGACGGAAAGTTTCTCGATGAATTCGCCGAACTTGCTCCGACCGGCCATCGACGCATGAGCTACAACCCGCATGCGAACGGTGGCGAATTGTTGCGACCGCTGGCACTGCCGCATTTCCACGATTACGCCGTCGCCGTTTCAGCACCAGGAACGGTTCGAGCCGAGGCCACGCGTGTGCTCGGCCGCTTTCTCGCAGACGTAATGAAACTCAATCTGGAGGCGCGAAATTTTCGATTGTTCGGTCCTGACGAAACGGCATCGAATCGCCTAGAAGCCGTGATCGAGGTGACGGGCAAACAATGGATGGCTGCCGTCGAAGACGTGGATATTGAGTTGAGTCCGACCGGCCGCGTCATGGAGGTGTTGAGCGAACATCTCTGCGAAGGCTGGCTTGAAGGTTATCTGCTGACGGGACGACACGGTTTGTTTTCGTGTTACGAAGCCTTTATCCACATCATCGATTCGATGTTCAACCAGCACGCGAAGTGGTTGAAGGTCAGCCGCGAGATCGCGTGGCGCAAACCGATCGCGTCGCTGAATTATTTGTTGACCTCACATGTGTGGCGACAGGATCACAATGGATTTTCGCATCAGGATCCCGGCTTCATCGATCATGTCGCCAACAAGAAAGCCGACGTCGTGCGAATTTATTTACCCCCGGACGCGAATTGCCTGTTGTCCGTCATGGATCACTGCTTGCGCAGCTGCAATTACATCAATCTGGTCATCGCCGGAAAGCAACCGGAATGGCAATGGCTCGACATGGCCTCGGCAGCGCGGCACTGCACCGCGGGCGCCGGCATCTGGCAGTGGGCGAGTAACGACGATCACGATCCGGACGTCGTGATGGCCTGCGCCGGCGATGTGCCGACATTGGAAACGCTGGCCGCCGTGAGCTGTTTGCGCATGTATGTCCCGGACATTCGCATTCGCGTCGTCAACGTCGTTGATCTTATGGTGTTGCAACCGCCATCCGAACATCCGCATGGGCTGGATGATCGCGATTTCGATGAATTGTTCACGGTAGACAAGCCGGTGGTGTTCGCGTTTCACGGCTATCCCGCGATGATTCACAAACTGACGTACCGTCGCCACAACCACGGTAATTTTCACGTACGCGGTTACAAAGAAGAAGGCACGACCACGACACCGTTCGATATGGTCGTGCTCAACAATCTGGATCGATACCAGCTCGCGCTCGACGTCATCGAGCGCATCCCGCGATTCAAAAACCAAGTGGAAATCGCCAAGGCGCGTTATTGGACCACGATGGAACGTCACAAGCTTTATATCAGCGAACACGGCGAGGATATGCCTGAGGTGCGTGACTGGCGTTGGATTCAATAATGCGTTCGCAAGCCAGCGAGACAACAGCCGACGTCACCGACGACGTTGTTTTAGTGCTCAACAGCGGATCGTCTTCGCTCAAATTCGGCTTGTATCGCGCCGGCACTTCGCAAGTGTCGCCGCTAGTAACCGGAATATCGGAATCCGCGGGCGACGGCGCCGTCGCGTTTCATGCGCACAACGCCGGCAGTGACGACGAAGTCCATGAGACAGTTCAACTGCACGATGGAAGCGATATTCTCTCACGCATCGTTCGGCTGTTCGACGAATGGAACGCGCCGCCGCCGACGCGCATCGGCCATCGTATCGTTCATGGCGGCCCGACATTGCGGGCGCACTGCGTCATCGACGACGCGGTTCTTCGACGGCTTCAATCCGCCGTGCCTTTCGCGCCGTTACACATGCCGCCCGCGCTGGCGGCCGTTCGATTCGCGCGCGACCACTTTCCAACACTGCCGCACGTCGCTTGTTTCGATACCGCGTTTCATACGTCGATGACATCCGTTGCCCGCACCTTGCCGTTGCCCGAAACGCTACGGTCGGAAGGTATCGAACGGTACGGATTCCATGGTCTTTCGTGCGAATCGATCGTGCGTCGACTGGCGGCGGACGTGCCGCGGCGGCTCGTCATCGCGCACCTCGGCAATGGATCGAGCATAACCGCCGTGCTGGACGGACGTTCCGTCGACAACAGCATGGGTATGACGCCAACCGGTGGCGTCGTTATGGGTACACGCAGCGGCGACCTCGATCCGGGGCTCATCGTCTATCTGATGCGTGAAAAAAACTTCGACGCGGATCAAATCGAAGATCTCGTCAATCATCGTTCCGGCCTGCTTGCCTTGGCGGGCGGCACCGTGAGTGACATGCGTCGATTGCAAACGCTCGCCGAAAGCGACGCACGGGCAGAACTGGCGATACAGATATTCAGCTACTCGGTCGCGAAACAGATCGCAGCGATGATGACCGCGCTCAACGGCGCCGACGCCATCGTCCTCACCGGCGGCATCGGCGAGAACGATGCGCGTAGTCGGTCGCTGATTTGCCTTCGCTTGGCGTGGACGGGAATCGCCCTGGACGAAATAAACAACGGAATGGGTCAAGGTTTCATCAGCGCCAAGACGTCACGAATTTCCGTTAGCGTTATCGCATCCGAGGAAGACGAGCAGATCGCGATGCATACGGCCATGTTGACGCGATCGACTTAGCGGAACGTCATTTTTTTTCTTTCACGGACGCCTGGCTTTTGTCCCAAGGCAGCAGGCGCGCGAATTCGCGTCTCACCACGTCGTAGCACTCACAGGCCATCTTCTCCAGCAACGGCCGATCCAATACGCGAATCCGCCCGCGGTGGTATTCGATCACGCCGGCGCGCTGCAGTTTTCCGGCCGCGTCGGTGACGCCTTCGCGCCGCACGCCGAGCATGTTGGCGATCAGTTCCTGCGTCATCGTCAATTCGTTGGAGGGCAGGCGGTCCATACTCATCAACAGCCATCGGCAGAGTTGCTGATTGACGTTGTGATGCCGATTGCAAACCGCCGTCTGACCCATCTGCGAAATCAACGCTTGCGTGTAGCGCAGGAAGAGCTGTTGAACCGGACCGGCCAGCAAAAATTCCTCGCGGATGTAGCGGCCCTCCATGCGAAAGGCATGTCCGGCGCTCTGCACCACGGCGCGATCCGCCGTCGAGCCGCCACCCATGAACAGCGATATTCCCACGAGCCCTTCGTTGCCGACGATGGCGATTTCACCCGCCGCACCGTTTTCCATCACGTACAAAAGGGAAACAATCGAATTGGTCGGAAAATAGACGTAAGGCTGCTCGGTGCCGGATTCGTAAATGACATCGCCGAGTTTCATCTCGACCGGACGCAAGTGATGTGCGAAGCGTTCCCATTCGATATCGGGAATAGCTGCGAGCAAGTGATTGCTTCTCGGATCGGTTCGTGCGGTAGGCAAACACCTGCTCCTTAATGAAGCCGCCGGCAGCCCCAAGGGCTTGCCATCATAGAACAGTTTCGTTGCAGACTTTTCACGGTCGCGTTTGACGCTGATATCGCAATAACCGATTTGGCTCGGAATGTATGTGCGGTACCGTACGCATCATCGTGTGCGTTGCCGCACCGACGTCAGCTGGCGCCTCTCCGTACGGTAATATCAGCGGAGGTCTCCTCAAAAACGACCTCGACGCCGTGGCGAGATCGGGCGAGTTGATAAGCTCGGCACCGACGACCACCTATTTCCAGCGCGCACAACCGGAGTCACCATGAAGACAGAAGCACTACAGCGCGACAAAGCATTCATCGATCGCCAGCGCCAGCGACTCGAGACATTACTGCAGGAATTCTCCGCGACGACACAGGCTGACCGCGCAGAAGAAACCGGAACGCAAAGTGAAACGCTCGGACAGGCGCACGAAGCGGAAGACGACGCGCAGCGACTGACGCTGCTCGAAATCGAAGGCACGTTGGTCAGTCGAAATCTCGATCGGCTCGTGCGTATCAAGCGCGCCCTCGAAAAAATCGACGATGGAACCTACGGCGCTTCGGATGAAAGCGGTGCAGCCATTTCGCGCGAGCGTCTGGAAGCGATGCCCGAAGCGATTTTCACGCTGGAAGAAGAAGCAGCGCACGAAGCCGCGACCAAAACATAGTTGCCAGAGGCGGCACGCGATGAGCGCGGATTAGCTTAGTCTTGCCACGTGACATCTCTACGTTCGCCAACGAACAGACCGACGAGGTTTCTATCGCCACTATTGTGCCCACTGCCTATCAACTCGGGGTGCAATGAAAACCAATCAGCCGGAAAGCGACAACACACCGTCACACGACGGTACGCATGTATCGGGCGCCCATCGAAGAACGCTGGAAGCGGTGTTCCGTCATTCGTCCGCGCACAATCTCGAATGGAACGATGTCGTCGCGCTTATCGACAAAATCGGTGACGTCGAACGCCGCACCAATAACGAATTCGAATTCCGCGTTTCCGGCGAAGTGCATTTCATGCGCAAGCCGCACAAAAAAGATATCGCCGGTCCGGATGTCATCAAGTTGCGGAAATTTCTCAGCGATGCGGGGTGGTCGGCGTCGCAGCAACCGATCACGGTCAAGCCGCTGGATTTCTCCGGCGCCGATCTCATCGTCGTCGTCGATCATCACGATGCGAAAATCTACGCCATCGCATCGGATTCCGATCTCACCGCCGGCAAGACCATCAAACCCTACGACCCGCACCATTTTCTTCATCATTTGACGCATAAAGATCAATCGGCGGCACGCGGACAACGAGCGCCGGAAGACATCACGTTCTACGACGCTATCGCCACCGCGCTGACGCGCGCCACCAGGATTATTATCGTCGGCCACGGCACGGGTAAGAGCAACGCCGCCCATCATTTGAGCGATTATCTGCGCAAGCACCACGCAGCGGTCGCGCAACGCATCGTGCGCGAATGCGTGGCGGATCTGTCGAGCATTACCGAACCGCAGCTGCTTGAACTTGCGATGCAATAGCGCACAATGGCATGCGGCTGCTTCCGGTCGCGCAACGGAGTAAATGTATGACTGCAGAAGCATTGATTATCTTTTTACTGATCGGCGCGGTTGCCGGCTGGCTGGCCGGCGTCGTGGTCAGGGGCGGCGGATTCGGTTTGGTCGGCGACATCATCGTCGGAATATTGGGCGCTTTCGTCGCCGGGTTGCTTTTGCCGCGTCTGGGACTTGGATTGACCGGCATCGTCGGCGAAATCATCTATGCGGCGATCGGGGCGATTATCCTTCTGGTGATCATTCGTCTCATTAAACGGGTTTGACGGAACAAACGTGAGTCAGGGAGATTCCATGAAAAAGTCTCGATTGGGTTTTTGCATCGTAAGTTTGCTCACGCTCGCCGCCGTCGGATGCATGCACGATACGAAGCCGACTGCCGGCAAAGCGATGAGCTTTGAGTGCACCGGTTTGGGCCACGGCTGGGACGAATGTGACAGCAAAGCCGCGGCGGCGTGCGGCTCACGCGGCTACACCGTCGTCTCTCGCGACGAGGGATCGACATCGGGTGCGTCGAGCCCCAGCGAGACGAAGCGCAAGCTCAACGTCACGTGTAAATAGTCAGAAAGCGAAGTAGTTGCGATCGCGG
>CAZZWP010000162.1:0-5490 GCA_964657965.1 uncultured Rudaea sp.
TCTTGCTTTCCCGACGAAAAAAAAGATCAAAGGCAAAAACTGGATTCCAGCTTTCGCTGGAATGACACTGAATTCCACCCTTCACCAAAATGACGCGCGGAGAAAAATCGCTAAGAGTTCTCCACACCACTTTCGAGCTGATCAAGAAAATCGACCGCCCGTCGCAGATGCGGAATCACAATCGACCCACCCACCACCAGCCCGACGCTAAATACCTCAAAAAACTCCTCACGCGTCACACCCGCATTGCGGCATTCCGCCACGTGATAACTGATGCAATCGTCACACCGCAAAACCATCGACGCCACGAGACCCAACATTTCTTTCGTCTTCGATGGCAACGCGCCGTCTTTATACGTCTGCGTATCGAGCGCGAAAAACCGACGAACGACTTGATTGTCCTCGCCCAGAATCCGCTCATTCATGCGCCGACGGAAATCGGCGAATTCGCTCACCCGATCGTCGCTCACGCAGCGTTCCCGATCATTTTCGCCAGACTTCCATCGCGATCGGCTTTGGTCAGATCGTCGTAACCGCCGACGTGCTGGCCGCCGATAAAAATCTGCGGAACGGTACGCCGTTGCGCGCGCGCCAACATCTTGTCGCGTTCGGCAGGATCGGTGTCGATGCGGATCTCGGTGTAATCGAGACCCTTCTGCTTCAAAAAGTTTTTCGCGGCCACGCAATAGGCGCAATTGGCGCTGCTGTAGATTTCGACTTTAGGCATGATCGTCGCCCTGGCTGGAGAACCGTGGAATGGGGTGAAACTGTGCCATTTCAAGCGGCTGGAGCAGTTTACCCGCAGTTTCGCCGCTCGCGTTAACGTTGCCTGAGTATCATATTCTTCACGTGTAGCTGCGAACCTAACTCTGCGTTATGTTGTCTCACGTGATCATTGCCTGAATTGCCTTCTGTCCGGTACGCCATGCGTCGTTTTCTCTTCGTCACGTTGCCGTTTTTCGCTTGCACGTTTCTCGCGGGATTTCCCGCGCGCGCCAACGATCAGCAATTGCCGAATATGGGCAGTTCGGCCGGCGCGATCGCGTCGCCGGAAGAGCAGCGCGAGTACGGCTTCTACATGCTGCACGAGTTGCGCAATCAAAACGAAGTCATCGACGATGCGCTGCTGAACGACTACATCAATATGGTCGGTTACCGTCTCGTCGCCTACAGCCCGAAACCCGATCAGCCGTTCACGTTTTTCGTCGTTCGGGATACGTCGATCAACGCGTTCGCGCTGCCCGGTGGATTTGTCGGCGTCAACGCGGGATTGATCACGACGACAGCAAACGAAAACGAACTGGCCGCAGTGCTCGCGCACGAAATTTCGCATGTGACACAGCAACATCTCGTGCGCGCCGTGGAGGCCGAACAAAAATACGCGCCGCTGATGGTGCTCGCGATGCTCGGCGCGATCGTCGCGGCGTCTCATCAAAGCCCGTACAGCACGAGCAACACCGACATGGGCGCGATCGCCTCGATCGAAGGCCTCGCCGCGCAGATGCAAATCAACTTCACGCGCGCCGACGAATCGGAAGCCGATCGCGTCGGGATTCAAACGTTGGCAAAAGCCGGATACGATCCCGAAGCGATGGCGGATTTCTTCGATCGCATGCAACACGCGCTACGTCCGGGCTTCGACGAAAACGACGTGCCGTCATTGCTGATGGATCATCCGGTCACCAATCAGCGCATCAGCGAAGCGCGCGAGCGCGCCGAGGCGATGCGCAAAGGCGTCAAGCCCACAATCGATGTCGGCACGCCGTGCGAAGTCGGTTCGTTGTGTCCCAAATCGACGAAGACCTATACGGATGCTTCGACCGACACGACGCCCGATCCCGCCGCGCTCGCCACGTCGATCTTGATGCCGACGTTCAACTTCGCGCCGACGTCGCGATTGGGCAAGTTGATCGATGCGTCCGGTCGCGGCGATTTGTGGGGCTCCAATTCGGAAGAATATTACGAACTCATGCGCGAGCGCGTGCGCGTGCTGTCGTCGCAACAACCGTTGCAGACGGCGGCTTATTACGCGGACAATCTTCACAACGATCCCGCATTCGTCAACACGCCGAATCGCTATGGATACGCGCTGGCGCTACTGAATTCCGGCGACTCCAAAAAAGCAGAAACGGTGGCCGGCAAATTGATCACGCAGCAACCGAACAACTTGGTGCTGCAACTGGCCGCCGGCGAAGCGGAATTGATGACGGGCGATCGCGACGCAAGCCTGAAACGGTATGCGAGTCTGCAAACAGATTTTCCGGACAACCGGCCGCTCGTGATGTCGCAGGCGCAAGCCTTATTGCAAAGCGGCGATAAGACGAGCGCCAAACGCGCACAGGAAATCCTTCGCCCACAATTGGCCAAGAACGACGAAGATCCCGATCTGCAAACCTTGTTCGCTCGCTCGTGCGAGCTGGCGGGCGATCCGGTGCGTGCCGGTGAAGCACATGCAGCGGCGGCCTACCTCAACGGCCGCGCCGAAGATGCGCTGAATCAGCTCAAGGATCTTCTCAAGCGAAACGACCTCGATTATTACCAACGCTCGCGCATCGAAGCGCGGATTTCCGAATTCACGCCGGTCGTGCTCGAACTGCGCCGACGCAAGATAAAACCGGGCGATCAAGGCAAATTCGGCGCAGCCGTTTCCGCTTGTATTTCGACCACTTGCGACGCGCTGTCATCCGCACGTAACAATAAACCGCTGCAATAACCGAATTGTCATACTGCCAATCGCGTTAGGAGTGCAGCCGCACCATGCAGAAGTGCATTCTGATCGTCGAAGACGAACCCGCGATTCGCGACATGGTCGCCTTCGCCCTGCGCAAAGCCGGCATGGATCCCGTTCATGCCGCCGATGCGCGCGCGGCGCAAGGCATGATCGCCGAACGCGTTCCCGATCTGATCCTGCTCGACTGGATGCTACCCGGTACCAGCGGGCTGGAATTGGCGCGCCGCCTGCGCAAAGAAGAACTCACGCGCGGCGTGCCGATCATCATGCTCACGGCGCGCGGCGAAGAAACCGATCGTGTCGGCGGATTCGAAGCGGGTGTCGACGATTATGTCGTGAAACCTTTTTCGCCGCGCGAATTGATTGCGCGCATCAACGCCGTGATGCGCCGCACGCATGGCACGGACAGTGACGGGATCATCGAAGTCGGCGGACTTAAGATCGACAGTGCCGCGCATCGTGTCTATGCCGGCGACGTCACCGTGCCGATCGGGCCGACTGAATATCGCCTCCTGCACTTCTTCATGACGCATGCCGAGCGCGTGTACACGCGCAGTCAGTTGCTCGACTATGTTTGGGGCGGCAGCGTTTACGTCGAAGAGCGCACCGTCGACGTGCATATTCGCCGTCTTCGCAAAACCCTTGAACCGTTCCGTTTCGACGGTCTGGTGCAAACCGTCCGCGGCGCCGGTTATCGCTTCTCGATCACGCCGACCGTGTGACGACGTGCCATGCACCGATTTGCGATCTATCATTCGCAAGCGGTCATGAACGCCATGATGTGAGCGGCCACTGATGCGTTTCCAATTCCTGCAAAGCCATGCCTGGCAAGTGTCGTTGGGACGATTCATCGTCCTGCTGGCGACTGCGTTTCTCGTCGGCCTGCCGTGGAATGCGCAATTGTATACATTGCTGGCCGGTTCATTGGCGTATTGCGTGTGGTCGCTGGTCAGTCTGTATCGGATCCAATACTGGCTGCGATCGCGGCAACGCCGCGCTCCGCCGGAAGATCGTGGTGTGTGGTCCGATATTTCCGCTTACGTGTATGCACAGTTGCGCGCGGAGCGCTCGCGCAAGCGTCGTCTGATCGCCCTCCTGCGCGCATTCCGCGAGGCCGCCGCTGCCTTGCCGGACGGTGTGGTCGTACTGACGCGAGGCCGGAGCATTCTCTGGTTCAACGAAGCGGCCGCGCAACTGCTCGGTCTTTCGTCGCCGCGCGATCGCCGCGCACACATGAACCGGTTTCTGCCTGTCGAAGCGCAGACATGGATTTCCACCGATCAATCCAACGAACCGTTGCGCGAAGTTCCCTCCGCGCGCGATGAAAATATCCGCTTGTCGTTCCGGCTGATTCCCTACGCGCACGAACACATGCTGCTCGTCGTGCGTGACGTCACGCCGTTGGCGCGACTCGAACAGGTTCGCCGCGATTTCGTCGCCAACGTTTCTCACGAGCTGCGCACGCCGCTGACCGTCCTGCATGGTTATCTGGAAATGCTCGATGCCGAAATCGCGCCGGCATTGGAGCCGATCATGGAAGATCTGCGCGGTCAATCGCGCCGCATGACGCAAATTGTAGAAGACCTGCTGACGCTATCGCGACTGGACGCGCGGCAACAACCGTCGCCCGATCGCGTGGCGATGCGCGCGTTACTGACCACGCTCAAGCGCGAGGCCGACGCTTTGTCGCAAGGCCGACATCAAATCGTGCTACATCGAGAATCCGAATTGGATATTTCCGGATCCTCCGATTACTTGCACAGCGCATTTTCCAATCTCATTTCGAACGCGGTGCGCTACACGCCGCCCGGCGGGCGCATCGAAATCACGTGGCGCACGACCGGCGACGGCGGTGCGCGCTTCGCTGTGCATGACACGGGCGTCGGCATTCCCGCGGAACATCTGCCGCGCATCAGCGAGCGTTTCTATCGTGTCTCGACGAGCCGCTCGCGCGAAACGGGCGGTACGGGATTGGGTTTGTCGATCGTCAAACACGTTTTACAAGTTCACGACGCGCGCCTGGAAATCGAAAGCGAAGTCGGCGTCGGAAGTACGTTCAGCGGTGTATTCATCCCCGAACGGCTGCTCGCGCCGCAGAGCATGATGGAAGTCGGCTAGGCGGACTGCTTCGGGTTTCGCTATCATGCGGAGTCGACGATTTCTCAGGCAAAATCCACTTTTGGATTAGTAGATAAATGGACAGTCCGATCAACTTCAAAGCGCCTGAGCTGTATCTCAATCGCGAACTGTCGCAGCTCGAATTCAATTTCCGCGTGCTCGCACAGGCACAAGATTCGCGCGTGCCGCTGCTCGAACGACTTCGCTTCATGTGCATCTGCATTTCGAACCTCGACGAGTTTTTCGAAGTGCAAGTCGCGATCCTTCGCCATCACGTCGAATTCGGTGATGCGTTAGCCGGTGCGGATGGGATTCCGCCGTCTGAATTACTCGCGCGGCTCAGATTGCGCGCGCTTGAACTCGTCACGGCGCAGTACGCATTGTGGAACGATGTTTTGCTCCCGGAGATGGAGCGCGAAGGCATTCATTTTGTCTCGAACGAAAAGTGGACGATCAAACAACAGCGGTGGCTGCAAGGTTATTTTCAGAACGAAGTGCTGCCGGTGCTGTCGCCGCTTGGTCTGGATCCTGCGCATCCGTTTCCGCGCATCTTGAATAAAAGTCTGAATCTCATCGTGTCGCTGCGCGGCAAGGATGCCTTCGGACGCGAAGGCGGCATGGCGCTGGTGCGCGCGCCGCGT
>CAZZWP010000163.1:0-5461 GCA_964657965.1 uncultured Rudaea sp.
GATGCGCGCAATCGAACTCGAACTTTGCTATTCGAAGGACGACATTCTCGAGGCGTATTTGAATTACGCACCATACGGACGCAACATCGAAGGCGCGGCGGCGGCGAGCTTGATCTATTTCGACAAGCCCGTCGCGCAGATTTCGTTGCCGGAGGCGTTGGCTCTCGCCGTGATTCCGCAGGATCCGAGCCGACGCGTGCGCGAGAACGGCGGCGCCGAAAATAATGAAGATGTCATCGGGTCTCGGCTCGTCGCGGCGCGTGCGCGACTATTCAAACGTTGGCTCGTCGATCACCCGCAAGATGCCGCGATGTCGCCGGTGATGAAGTTGCCGTTGCGTTTGCGTTCGCCGGAACATCTGCCGTTTGCGGCGCCACATTTCGTCGAAGAAGTGATCGCCGACCGACGCATGCGCAGCTTGAACATGCCGTCCGAAATTCATACGACGCTGGATCTCGGTTTGCAGCGATTGTTCGAGCGACAGATAAATGCGCATATCGAACACAATGCCGATCGCGGCATTCGCAACGCGGTCGCTCTCGCCATCGACACGCGCGACATGGGCATCAAGGCACTCGTCGGATCGGCCGATTATAAAAATACGGAGATCGCCGGACAGGTCAACGGTGCGCTCGCGAAACGTTCGCCCGGATCGGCGCTCAAACCCTTCATCTACGCACTCGGATTCGATCAAGGCGTGCTGCATCCGCAGACGGTCTTGCGCGATGTGCCGACATCCTTCGGGCCGTTCACGCCGGAAAATTTCGACGGACGGTTTCTCGGTCCCGTCACTGCTACCGAAGCGTTGATACGCAGCCGGAATATTCCGGCGGTGTATGTCGCGTCGAAATTGCAGAACCCGTCGTTCTATGAATTCCTGAAAGACGCCGGCGTAAGCCGGATGGCATCGGAAGATCATTACGGATTGGCGTTGGTTCTGGGCGGTGGCGAAGTGTCGCCGGAAGAATTGGGAACGTTGTACGCGACGCTGGCCAATCGCGGTTCGCTTAGACCCTTGCGCAAAGTGTCGGACGATCCGAATTCAGCCGGTGTCCGCATGCTGAGCGAAGAAGCCAGTTTCATGGTGCTCGACATGCTTCGCCAAAATCCACGGCCAGATGACGCGACGATTGCGCAGCCCGGCGGCTTGCCCGTTTATTGGAAAACCGGTACGTCATGGGGTTTTCGCGACGCGTGGACCGCGGGCATCGTCGGGCCGTACGTCATCGTCGTCTGGATCGGCAATTTCGACGGCGCTGGAAACCCCGCCTTCGTCGGCGTAGAAGCGGCCGCGCCCTTGTTCTTTCACATCGCCGACGCGTTACGGGCGCGTGATCCGACGCTCGCCGAACCCGCGCATGCGCCGCCGAAACATTTGAAGCGCGTGCAAATTTGTTTGGCGAGCGGCGATCTTCCCAACGCGTGGTGTCCGCAGCGCGGCGACACGTGGTTCATTCCTGGCAAATCACCGATTCGCGTGAGCACGGTGCATCGCGCAATCATGGTCGACAACGCCAGTGGAAAGCCCACGTGTCCGCCTTTCGATCCAACGACGTCACATTCGGAAGTCTACGAATATTGGCCATCCGATCTGGCGAAGGTGTTTCGGCAAGCGGGCATTCCGCGCCGGGTGCCACCGGAGTTGCCGGATTGCGCCAGTGATGCCACCGCGGACGAAGGCCAAGCGCCACAGATCGTGTCGCCGTTACGCGGTGAAGTGTATACGCGACGCATCAGTCGCGAGGGCGACGAACGCATCGCATTCAACGCGACCGTCGATGCGAGCGTGCAGAATCTCTACTGGTTTGTCGACGATGGGTTTGTCGGTTCGACGAACGCGCACGAGCCGTTATTGTGGCAGCCGTCTGCCGCAGGCCAATTCACGCTTCGCGCCGTCGACGATCACGGTCGCGCCGATACGCGCGCCTTGCGCGTGGACGTGGTGCAATGACGCTCGTTGCCTGACAGCGCTTCGGCTATGCTTGCGCATTCGGAGGTATCGAATGCGTCTTCTTCTCATAATCGCCGGTGTGCTCGTGCTCGCCGGCTGCGATTCTCTCAATTCGGTCAGGCCCGTTGCGCATCACGCAATGCTGCCCGCCGCCGGCGATCTGATCCTTACCGGCGAGTTCGACAACCATGAACAAGTGCAGGCGGCTAGCGGTGTGTCGGTGCCGCACGTCGTCGAGACGTTGCGCATGGCGCAGAACGATCGAAACGGTCACTGGTGGCTGTGGCGATTACAGTCCAACGATACGCACACGACGACCGACGCCGCCTGGCTTTATCGCATCGCTGCGGCCGACAACGGCGCGCGTTTCACGTTCACGCCGTACCGTGCGTTAGATGAGGCAGCGAATAAATCGTTACGCGACAGCACAGACGGCGACTTCAAAATCGACGAAAAACAATGGGCGGAACTAGCGCCGTGCGCCATGAACGGCGAACGCAAGAACGGCTTGCTCGTTGTCGCCGCCGATAATGCGTCCTGTAGTGCCTTGTTGCCGGGACTTGGCGGCAACGCTGGATTGTTGCCGTTGAAACTCACATTCGACGGCGAAATTCTCACGACCACCACGTTCGCCGATCAAGCGCGCGGCGCGACGGCGGCGATCGACGCGCGCCGGGTTCGCTGGTTCGGCGGATGGTCCGCGATCAACGGTGCTGGACCGAAAGCGAAAATCGACAGCAAAGATTGGCACACGCGCCAGGATCTGAAGCTGGGCAGCGAAGGCGGAAAAGTGCCTGTGCGTTGGCGTGATGGGGCGTCGAGCGGATACTCCATTGAGCTTGTTCGCAAGACTTATCCGGAACGCAAGTTGAGCGTGCTACAACTCAACGTCATCGACGATGCGAGTGGGCAGGTGATGGATTACACATGGGCCGATCCGAATTCTTCCGTTATCGGTCTGAATCTCGGGTGGCTGCAAGTCGGTCTGACGTTCGACGCCACGGCGCTGCGTTGACGTCGTATCCAACTGCGCATGCTTTTTTACGCAGCAAACTGCAGTCGGGCCAGTTCCGAATACAGGCCGCCTTGCCGCAGTAATTCCGCGTGCGTGCCTTGCGCGATGATGCGACCGCTGTCCATGACGACAATACGATCGGCTTTTTGAACGGTCGCGAGCCGATGTGCGATGACGAGCGTGGTACGTCCGCGCATCAAGCGTTCTAGCGCGTTCTGGATCGCCGCTTCGGATTGCGCATCGAGATTGCTCGTCGCTTCGTCCAGCAACAAGATGGGCGAGTCTTTCAACAGTGCGCGCGCGATCGCGATGCGCTGCTGTTGTCCGCCCGATAGACGAACCCCACGTTCTCCGAGATAGGTCGCGTAGCCTTCCGGTTGCGTCGAGAGAAAATCATGCGCTTCGGCCGCCTGCGCGGCGGCGGTGACCAAGGTGTCGTCCGCGTCGCTGCGGCCGAAACGGATGTTGTCGCCCGCGCTGGCGCCGAAGATGACGGTATCCTGCGGAACAAGCGCGATCGATTGGCGCAATTCCGACAACCCCAGCGAAGGAAGATCGATGCCATCGATGCTGATCGTTCCGTGTTGCGGATCGTAGAAGCGAAGCAATAAGTGGAAAACTGTACTTTTTCCGGCGCCGGACGGTCCGACCAACGCCACCGTTTCGCCCGGCGCAACGCGCAAACTGAAATCGTGCAGGGTCGGCGCTTCCGGCCGGCTCGGATAGCGGAACTCGACGTGATCGAAACGAATTTCGCCACGAATCGGCGTTGGTAAAATGACGGGCGATGTCGGTGTCGCGATGTCCGGTTTCGCCGCGAGCAGTTCGCCGATGCGTTCCATCGATCCGCCCGCACGAGAAATCTCGCTCCAGACTTCGGTCAGCCCGCCCAGCGAGCCGGCCGCGAACACGGCGTACAACACGAACTGCCCGAGCACGCCTGCGCTCATGCTGCCATCCATGACAGCGCGCGCGCCGGCCCACAACACCAGAGTAATCGCGCCGAAGATCAACAGGATCACGAGCGCCGTCAAGCCGGCGCGCTGGCCGACGCGGCGCTGCGCTGCTTTCAGCGTGCGCGCGATGGCATCGTCATAGCGTTGTTTCTCGACAGGTTCGCGCGCATAGGCTTGCACCGCATACATCGCGTTGAGCGTTTCGTTGGCGATCGCGGACGCGTCGGCGACACGATCTTGATTGGCGCGCGCGAGTTTCTGCTGACGGCGACCGGCAAGAACGATCGGCAATATCACCAACGGAATCACGAGCGCCGCGTAGCCCGCCAATTTCGGACTCGTCGTCACCAACATCACCGCGCCGCCGATCGCGGTGACGACGCTGCGCAGCGCGACGGACATGCTCGAACTCACCACTGTCTGCACCAGTTCAGTATCGGCGCTGAGGCGCGAGGTCAACTCGCCGACGCGTGTGCGTTCATAGAATGCTTGATCGAGTGTCAGCAAATGCGAATAAAGTTTGCGACGCAAATCGGCGACCACGCGTTCGCCGAGCATGCTCACGCAAAAGTAGCGTCCGGCCGTCGCGACCGCCATCACGCATGCCACGACTAGCAATCCGACGAAGCTGCGATTGATCGACGCCGGATCCGCGTTCGCGAAACCGTGATCGATCATCACGCGCACAGCGAGCGGCAGCGATAAAGTCGCGATCGACGACAAGGCGAGAAATCCCAGCCATCCGAACAACAGCGCGCGGTAATTGAGCAGATACGGAACGATCACGCGCAGCGGCGAAAATCGTCGCGTAGGCGCGGCGGGGGTGTTGTCGGTTTCGGTCATGCGACGATCAATGGGAATGCTTGGGAACCAATGGTGGCATCGCCGGCGTATTCAATCCAGCACGGAATTATTTAAGATCGCGCAATTCGTCCGGCAACGGATAGTCCGGATAGTTTTTACGAAATTCGTTGAGATTGCGAAGGGCGTCGTCGCGTTTGTTATTTCGTAAAAGTTGCTGGATGTTTGCGATCCAGTGTTCAGGATACAGATGAGTTCCCGGCGCGATTTTCATGGTGGCCGCCGACGCCGCGGTGGCAGGTTCGGGACTTGCCATCGGCGCGGGTGCCGGCGACGCCAGCGGCGAGCTCGCGTTCTTGAGATCGCCAGCAGACGACTCGACTCGGCCCGATGGTTGCTCTGCCTGCGTCTGACTGGGCACCCTTGTACCGGATGTTTCTTTCTCGACTTGCCTCGGAGCAACGATATTCGAATCGAGCTGTTGCAATGGAGCGGCGCGTGATGGTGCATCGGCGGCTTTGTCGACACGCTTGGTCATTGCCGTCGCTGCCGCCCCTTGCCTCGCCATCGTCTCGCGTACGCGAGCCAGGTCGTCGGCCTTTCGTCTTGCGAGCGCGTCACTTACTGGCGGAGAGGGAACCGGCTTTGCATCAACGGGTGCGACGTTCGATGGTCCAGATTGCGCTCGTTCCGATGCGGGCGCGGCTGGAAATGCCTGCGCTTGCGGCGCGGACGCTG
>CAZZWP010000164.1:0-5154 GCA_964657965.1 uncultured Rudaea sp.
GCGAGTCACTTTCTTTGCTGGTGCAAAGAAAGTAACCAAAGAAACACCTTGTTCGCCACTTAGGGTGTGTTCGCCGGCGCGACATCCCTGTCGCGGCGCCGAACGGCGCACATCCTGTGCGCCCCCGATGTTTTCGCGAGCTGCAGAGAAATAATTCGATCGTTACATTCTGAAAACGCCGAAGTTCTTGCGCTCGATGGGGGCGTTGAAAGATGCCGATAGCGCGAGGCCGAGTACTCGCCGCGTATCGGCGGGATCGATCACGCCGTCGTCCCACAGTCGCGCCGTTGCGTAGTAAGGATGCCCTTGCCGTTCGTATTGATCGCGAATTGGTGTCTTGAATGCGTCTTCGTCTTCTTGGCTCCAGGATTTTCCGGATGCTTCGAGACCATCTCGGCGAACAGTAGCGAGCACGGACGCGGCCTGTTCACCGCCCATTACGGAAATTCTCGCGTTGGGCCACATCCAGAGGAATCGCGGTTGATAGCCGCGCCCGCACATCGCGTAGTTTCCCGCGCCGAAACTTCCGCCGATGATCACCGTGAATTTCGGCACGTGCGAGCAGGCCACGGCGGTTACCATCTTTGCGCCGTCTTTGGCGATGCCGGCGTTTTCGTATTTTTTTCCGACCATGAAACCCGTGATGTTTTGCAGGAAAACGAGTGGGATGTTGCGCTGGTTGCACAGCTCGATGAAATGCGCGCCTTTGAGGGCGGACTCCGCGAATAAAATTCCGTTGTTGGCGACGATACCTATCGGATAGCCGTATAAATGGCTGAAACCGCAAACGAGCGTCTTACCGTAGCGGGCTTTGAATTCCTGAAATTCCGAAGCGTCGACGATGCGCGCGATGATTTCGCGAATGTCGAATGGACGGCGCGCTTCCTGCGGCACGATGCCGTAAATATCGCTGGCGGGATAACGCGGTTCGACGGGCTCGCGGATCGCCACCGGCAACTGCTTGCGTCGATTGAGATTAGCGACAATGTCGCGCGCGATGGCGAGCGCATGCGCATCGTTTTCGGCGAAATGGTCGGCGACGCCTGAAACCGACGTGTGTACATCGGCGCCGCCCAACGATTCGGCGTCGACGACTTCGCCTGTCGCCGCTTTCACCAGCGGTGGACCGCCCAGAAAAATAGTGCCCTGTTCTTTGACGATGACGGTCTCGTCACTCATCGCCGGCACGTACGCACCGCCGGCGGTGCACGACCCCATCACGACGGCGATCTGTGGAATATTCAGTGCGCTTAATCGGGCCTGGTTGTAGAAGATGCGGCCGAAATGTTCGCGGTCGGGGAACACTTCATCCTGCAGCGGCAGGAAAGCGCCGCCGGAATCGACGAGATAGATGCAAGGCAGATGATTCTCGAGCGCAATTTCCTGCGCGCGAAGATGCTTTTTTACGGTCATCGGAAAGTAAGTGCCGCCCTTGACGGTTGCATCGTTCGCGACGATCACGACTTCGATTCCGTGCACGCGCCCGATGCCGGTGACGACGCCGGCGCACGGCGCCTGATCTTCGTACATGCCATGCGCAGCGAGCGGCGAGAATTCGAGAAATGCCGATCCTTGATCAAGCAAAGCCCTGATACGATCGCGCGGCAGCAGTTTGCCGCGCTCGGTGTGTTTGGTGCGGGCTTTTTCGCCGCCGCCGAGGGCGGTTTTTTCGAGTTGGCGTTTTAAGTCGTCGACCGTTTCGCGCATCTGCGCGGCGTTGGTTCGGAATTCTGTCGAGCGGGGGTCGAGTTGGGATTCGATGACGGGCATCGTGGTTGATCGTGTTTTGGGTTGTGCATCAGAGCATAACGGTGGGAGGGATGGCCAGCGCGGACTTTCGCTATGCTTGTCATTCCAGCGTAAGCTGGAATCCAGCTTGTGTTTTTGATCTTTTTCTTGCCTGAACGCTTAAGCTTTCACTCGCTGCGCGAGCGAGTCACTTTCTTTGCTGGTGCAACAACGTAAACAAAGGGACACCTTGTTCTTCACGTACGACGTGTTCGCCGCTGCGACAGGGATGTCGCAGCGGCGAACGGCGCAAATCTTGTGCGCCCCCGATGGACGGGTGGATTCGTAGTGATAAAAAAGGCCGCATTTCGCGGCCTTTTTTGTGAGCTTTGCTTAGTGCGTGGGCTCTTTTGCGGCGTCGGCGGCTTTGTTAGTGGCGTCTTTTACGTCTTGTACGCCGGCCTTCGCGGTTTCAACGGTTTGTTTTGCGTTGTCTTGCGCGTTCTTCGCGGCGTCGGCGGCTTGAGCGGCGGATGCGGCGGCGCCGCTCACGTCACCGGCTTTGGCCTGCTGTGCGGCCTGTTGCGCGGCGGTGGCGGCTTGCTGCGCGGCTTGCGCGGTTTGTTGTGCTTGAAGTTTTGTCGCTTCGGCCGCGGCCTTGGCTTTTGCGGCGGCGTCTTCTGCGGCTTGCTGTGCGTTGTTGTTGCATCCGGTCAGCGCGGTCGCTAAGAGTGCGCCGATAAGAAGTGTTTTGAACTGCATGAAAGTCTCCCTTGTTTTGAGAACGTCGTTCGTGGGACGTCTACAACCCCGATGTGCGTCGTCGATGATCGACGGCGCGGTGGAGCTTACACCAGTTTTCCGTGAGCTGTTCGATCACCGTCGCCAAGCATTCGCTTGCTTTACGCTGCGACGAACATGTGATCCGTTCGCCGCAACGTGATCGTCGGTTAAATCATTTCGATCGCCAACGCCGTCGCCTCGCCACCGCCGATGCACAGTGAAGCGACACCGCGTTTTCCACCGCGCGCTTTCAACGCGTGGATAAGCGTCACGACTAAACGCGCGCCCGAAGCGCCGATCGGATGGCCGAGTGCGCACGCGCCGCCGTTGACGTTGAGTTTTTCGTGAGGAACACCGAGGTCGCGCATCGGCGCCATGGCAACGACGGCGAACGCTTCGTTCACTTCGAATAGATCGACGTCTTCCACCTTCCAGCCCGCTTTTTTCAATACGTTTTGGATGGCGGTAACGGGCGCCGTCGTGAACCACTGCGGTTCTTGCGAATGCGTCGCGTGCGCGACGATGCGGGCCAGCGGTTTGATGCCGCGCTTCTTCGCTTCGTCTTCGCTCATGACGACCGTTGCCGCGGCGCCGTCCGAAATGCTGGACGAACTCGCAGCGGTTACCGTGCCGTCTTTGCGGAAAGCGGGTTTCAGTGTGGGAATTTTCGCCGGATCGGATTTGCCGGGCTGTTCATCGGTCGCCACATCGACATCGCCTTTCTTGCTGGCGACTTTCACAGAAACAATTTCATCGGCGAATGCGCCGGACTTGATCGCATTCTGCGCGCGCTGCACCGATTCGCTCGCGAATGCATCCTGTTCTTCGCGCGTAAACTTGTATTTGTCGGCGGTCGCTTCGGCGAAGACGCCCATCGATTGACCGTCGTATGGATTGGTCAATCCATCCCATGCCATGTGATCGACCATCTTGGCGTCGCCATAACGCAGGCCACCGCGTGCGTTGACCATGTGCGGCGCGTTGGTCATCGATTCCATACCACCCGCGACAACGATCGTCGCGGACCCTGCTTTGATCAAATCGTGCGCGAGCATGATCGCCTTCATGCCGGAGCCGCAGACTTTATTGATCGTGGTGCACGCAGTGGCTGTCGGCAAACCCGCCGCGAGCGATGCTTGGCGCGCCGGCGCTTGTCCGAGATTGGCCGGCAGCACGCAACCCATAATGACTTCGGAGACGTCGTCGGGTTTCACGCCGGATTGATCGAGCGCGGCTTTGATCGCCGCGGCGCCGAGCGTGGGCGAGGGCACGCCCGTGAACTGGCCGAGCATGGAACCGATGGCGGTGCGCTTGGCGCCGGCGATGACGATGGAATCAGACATGGTGTTCTCCGGAAATTGTCGCGACAGCCGCCGCGTGGTGTTGTCTATTATCGCTCGACGCGCCGGTTAGCTGAAATTCTTGTCGAGCTGTTCGGTGATTTCTCGTTCGATCATCGGTTTCATCGCGCCGAACAGAAATCCGAGTTCGGCGTGCACGATGACGTCGGTTTTGGTCACCCGAATGGTGCCGTCGACGCCGCTGCGCTTGAAGAGAAGGGTATCGTCGTTCCACTCAGTGGAAACGCCGAATTTCTTGCTGACGGCGGCGGCGGTCTTGGAGACCAAGGCCTTGGCTTGCTCGGGCGTCTGTCCATGTTTTCGGCGGATGTCGATGCTGGCCATGCGTGATTCTTCGCTCAATCGTTGCGCGCGCTGCGGCTTTGCTATGATGCCCCAAAATCCGCATCACAGCCTGCACACCGCACGATGATGCGGTCGGCGGCCAAAGTTACAAGGGGTAACGTGCGCTTTCTTGTCATCACGACGATGTTGTTGATTTCGTCCTCCGGTGTCGCGGCGACGATCGACGGACACATCGAACTATTTTCGGAAGGCAAGCCGCTTCGCGCCGAAGAAGCGCAGGAAACGATCGTCTATTTTCGTCCGAAGACATCGAGTGTCGCCGTGCCCGTGACGCCAGTACAGGAAATGAGCACCGTGCGCAAACAGTTCGTGCCGCGCGTGATGGCCACGACGGTCGGCAGCACCGTGCGGTTCCCGAATCAGGATCCGATTCTGCACAACGCGTTCTCCACGTCGAAGGACAATGGCTTCGACGTTGGCCTGTATGGTCAGGGCACTGGCCAGGCGGTCACTTTTTTGCATGTCGGCTATGTGCGCGTGTACTGCAACGTGCATCATTCCATGATGGGACACATACTCGTTCTCGATACGCCGTACTTCATGCATCCGGATTCGAACGGGAACTTTCATATGGACAACGTGCCGGGCGTTGAAGGCGATCTTGTGGTGTGGAGTGAACGCGCCGCGCCATGGCATGACGTCTGGAACGCTAGTGCGATCGCGCCTGTCAACGTGAAGATGGATTTGACGCAGCGGCGCATCCCGCAGCACATGAACAAGTTCGGAAAACCGTACGGCCGCGATTCCAATGGCGGATATTAATTCGCCGAATCGCGGCTTCAGCGTGCCGCTGGCGCTGAAGTTTTTTATCGGCAGCGTGTTTCTTCTCGCAGTCGCCGTCGGGTTTGCGGCGTTTGTCACGTATTCGCAGAAAGACAGCATCGCGGCACGCGCCGTCGACGCTGCGTTGTCGTCGAGTACCGCGATTCAGAAAGAG
>CAZZWP010000165.1:0-5113 GCA_964657965.1 uncultured Rudaea sp.
ATGGCGACGCGCGCAATGTGATGTTCGAGCATACCAACACCGATTACGCACCCTGGCATGTCGTGGATTTCAACGACCAAAAAAGCGGACGGCTGAATCTGATGCGGCATCTGCTCGATCATTTGCCCGACAGAAAGATGCCGGACAAGCCGCTGCTCCTGCCTAAACTGAAAGGCAAGCTCTGCACCGAAAAGTTGCCGGACAAATCGTTATGGGTTAAAAACGTATACTAATCCACAAATAACATTGGACGATCGTTATAACGTACGGAATCCGCGAGGCGGCACACTTACCTCAACGAAACGCGAAACGCTTTCGACCCTTGCCGCGGCCGGCCCCGTTTGCAACCAGCGTTCCAGCGCCTCGATATTGGCGACGTCGCCGCATGCGATTACTTCGACGCTACCGTCCGCCAGATTCTTGGCGTGACCGGACAAATCCAGTCGTTGCGCCTGATCGCGCGCGGAGGCGCGAAAAAAAACGCCCTGAACTCTACCGCTGACGATAAATCGCGCGCACTCCATGCCGCCTAACCGCCGGCTATCACACTGTCGAGATCCTTCGTCGTGATGGGCCCGAGAAACGCTTTCGCCACGTGCCCATCGGGTGCGATGACATACGTATTCGGCAATCCTTTCGGCGCCTCGAAATCTTTCGGCGGATCATCCATGCCGACTTGCGCCACGGGATAACTCAGCGGATGTTGCTGGAGAAATTTGACGACGTCGGCTTTGTCCGCGTCTTCGAAATCCAAACCGATGCCGACAACTTTATCTTTGTGCGCGGTGACGAATGCGGAAATATCGGGCAGTTCCTTCAGGCACGGCGAACACCACGTTGCCCAAAAGTTCACAATGACCCATTTTCCAGTTTGTTTGGACAGATCGAACGTCTTGTCGTCGATCGTTTTCACGACCAGCGTCGGTTTTTGAGCGGTCGCGGCGTGCGCCGACGCGATGAGACAGCCGCTCAAGAAAATCATACTCAACCATTTCATTGCGAATTCTCCTATTTAAAGCGCCTTGTCCGTTGTATGCACAGACCGCTCATGCGGCGAAAATATTTCCATCAGCGAAATCGCCAAAACCTTGCGCGCATCGGCCGCGGCAATCGCGAGTAACGCCGTAGCTTCGGCGTCGGACGGTGAATCGCTCGTGACGGGCAGCCCTTCGCCCAGCGGCAGACGGTAATCGCACGCGGCATAGATGTCGTAAAGGCTGACCGAAGCCAGATCGCGCGTGAGCACCCACTCGCCCGCATCGTTGCGTTGGACCATGCCGGCGCGATGCAAGTCGGCCAGATAACGCTGCACGAGATCGTCGGTGAGAAACGGTTCGCGATCGCGCAATGCTTCGCTGTGCAAGCCGACGCCCGATCGTTGCGCCGAAGCGAAATACGCGAGCACGCGAATAAGCCCACGAAATTCCTCGCCGCTCGGCAAACGCTTCGAGCGCGGGCGGTAGTCGAAGGCCGTGAGCGAAGCGGTCAGCGATGCGCCGAGCAGTACGATCACCCACGAAAAATAAATCCACAAAATGAATATCGGGACGACGGCGAGCGCGCCGTAAACTTGCTGATAATTCGCTCCGCTCACAACGTACCAGGAGAACGCGCGTTTCGCCGCCTCGAACATCAGCGCGGCCGCGATGGCGCCGACCGCCGCGTCGCACCAATGCACGCTGCGATTGGGAATGAGACGGTACGCTGCGATGAGCGCGATCCATTCAATCAGAAACGGCAAACTGTTCAACAGCCCCGAACGCAGCGGCGCGAGCGCATCGACGTCACCAAACAATGGCAGCGCGAGCAGATATGTGCTGAGCGCCAGCGCGACAATCAATAGCGCAGGCCCGAGACTCAACACTGTCCAGTACATGACGAAGCGAATGCCGACCGGTCGATTCGTCGGCACACGCCAAATACGGTTGAACGCGTCTTCGATGCTGAGCATCAGCGTCAACGTGCTCACGATCAGGACGATGATGCCGAGCGCCGTGGCTTTGTTCGCGTTGTCGGCGAATTGCGTGAGATAGCCGCGCACCGCCTCGCCCGTCGCCGGTACGAAATTCTCGAAGATGAAAATCGTGATGCGCTCACGCCATTCGGCGAATGCAGGAAATCCACTGAGAATGCCGACGAGCGCAGCGGTCAGCGGTACTATCGCGAACAATGTGGTGCAGGCCAGCGCGCCGGCGCTTTGCTGACAGCGATCGTCGAGAAACCGCCGCGCCATAAATTGCAGAAAAGCCAGCGCGCGATGGCGATCGATTCGTCTCATGCGAAGATAATACTTGGGATTGAACGATCGCCGCATGTCGCGTCCGATCGCACGGAGCACTCATCACATGGAAATCTTGATCGTTTATTACAGCCGCACCGGACACACCGCACAGCTGGCGCGTGCCGTTGCGCGGGGTGTCGGCGAAGTTTCGGGCGTGCAAGCGCGCGTGCGCAGCGTGCCGCCGGTGGCCGTCGTGACGGAGATCGCGCAGCCGCCCGTGCCCGATGAAGGCGCGCCGTACGCGACGTTGGACGATTTGCGTGAATGTGCCGGTCTCATCTTCGGCAGCCCTACCCGCTTCGGCAACATGGCCGCGCCGTTGAAACACTTTCTCGACTCAACCGTCGCGGAATGGGCATCCGGTTCGCTGGTCGGAAAACCCGCCGCGTTTTTCACGTCGACGGCGACGATGCACGGCGGCCAGGAAATGACATTGCTATCGATGATGATGCCGCTATTGCATCACGGCGCGCTGATTGTCGGCATTCCATATACCGAGTCGGCCTTGAACACGACGAGCAGCGGTGGCACGCCGTACGGCGCGAGCCACGTCGCAGGCGTCGATGGCGAGAAGGCGATCACCGAGCACGAGCGCGAGCTGGCGCGCGCGCTCGGCCGGCGCGTCGCCACTATCGCGTCGAAGCTGTCGGCATGACGGAATCGAAAAACGCATTGCGCGCCGGTATCGCGGCACTCGTCGGACTGCTGGCACTCGAAGTGATGTGGCACGCGTGGCTATATCCACCGGACGATCATCGGTTTTCTATGCTCGCGCTAACCGCGTTGCCGCTGGTGCTCAGCCTCTGGATCGGATTTCGCAACCGACGGCGCGGTGTTCTTGTCGGCGGCATGTTGTGCCTCGCTTACTTTTCGCACGGTGTCAGCTCGGCTTACAGCGAACCGGCGTCGCGAGCGTGCGCGTTGATCGAGATCGGTTTGTCGCTCGTCGTCATCGGTGCTCTCGGTTGGGACGCGCGCGGTTATAAACGCAAGCAATAAGGCTTTTTGCTTTGCGACTTGTTGAATTTTTTGAGCGCGTGTAATTTGCAGCGACGACTCAGAGATCGACTCCATGCCCTTTCTGCAATCGCCGCCGGTGCTGAACAATCAGTACCTCGATGATCGCGTGCTGCGCTCGTATCTGCGGCGCGTGTTGCCGCCGACGATGCTTGCTTCGGTTGAAAGCGATTTCGTCGATCTCGGCGAATACGCGGCCAGCGCCTGGAGCTTCGCTCGCTCGCGTCATCGCAGCGAACCGAAACTCACGCAGTGGAATGCGTGGGGCGAACGCCTCGATCATCTCGAACTGACGCCGGCATGGATCACGGCGCCGCCGCTCGCGGCGAAATACGGCATCGTCGCCGCCGGCCATGAAACCAAGCATGGCGCGCACGCGCGCGTTCACCAATTCGCGATGATGTATCTGTTTCATTGCGCAAGCGAGTTTTACACTTGTCCGCTGGCGATGACGGATGGCGCCGCGACGGCGATCAAGGCGTCCAACAATCAGGTATTGATCGATCGCGCGTTGCCGCATTTTCTCAGCCGCGATCCGGAACAATTCTGGATCAGCGGACAATGGATGACAGAGAACGCCGGCGGCTCCGATGTGGCGGGGACTGAAACTGTCGCGCGCGAGGAAAAAGGTCGCTGGCGTTTGTATGGGCGCAAATGGTTTACGTCTGCGATCAACGCGCAAGCTGCGCTCGCGTTGGCGCGACCGTCCGGATCAGCGCCGGGGACCGATTCACTCGCATTGTTTTATCTCGAGCCGCAAAAACCCGATGGCCGCTGGCGCAATATTCGCCTTGATCGACTGAAAGACAAACTCGGCACGCGCGAATTGCCGACGGCGGAAATTCATCTCGAAGGCGCACCGGCGGAACTCGTCGGTGAAGCGAAACATGGCGTTCGTCAGATCGCGCCAATGCTCGGCATCACGCGCACCTGGAATGCGATCGGCGCGCTGGCGACGATGCGCCGCTGCATCGCACTTGCGCGCGATTATTCGAATCGACGCATCGTGTTTGGACGTCCACTCGCCGAGCAGCCGCTGCATCAGGACACCATCGCCGGCATGCAGGCGGAGTTCGAAGCGGCGTTTCATCTTTCGTTTTACGTCACGGAACTGCTCGGCCGCACGCAATCCGGCCAAGCCGACGACGCGCAACAAAATCTGTTGCGGCTGCTCACGCCGCTCATCAAGTTGTGGACGGGAAAGCTAGCGGTAACGATTGCGTCGGAAACCTGCGAATGCTTCGGTGGCGCGGGCTATTTGGAAGACAGCGGCATTCCGCAATTGCTTCGCGATGCGCAGGTGTGGTCGATATGGGAAGGTACGAGCAATGTCCAGGCGCTGGATTTCCTGCGCGCGTTTCGCAGCAATGGCGGGTTGCAGCCGTTGTTGAGTGCGCAGCGCGCGATTTTGTCGCAGGTGCAGGCGAAAGAGCTGGAATCTTGCGCGCGCGTCTCGCGCGAGTCGGCAACACAATTGACCGAGTGGTTGCAGAAGGCAACTGCCGGTGATCGCGATCGCATGGAAGCGGGTGCGCGTGATATCGCGATTGGGCTCGCGCGGACGTTGGCGTTGAGTCTGTTGACGCGGCACGCCGAGTGGGCGTTGCGGGCGGAGAATGATCCGCGCCCTGCGGCGGCGGCGCGGCGGTTTGCGGAGTCGAGTTTGTTGAGGTTGAAGTCGAATGCGGTGGGGGATGCGCAGATGTTGGCGAGTGACAGTTATTGAACGCTTGTCAATCTAGCGCAAGGTGGAATCCAGTTCCTTTCTGTGATCTTTGTGTGCCGTGAGGCAAGGGCTTCCGCTGTCCTGCGGCC
>CAZZWP010000166.1:0-5107 GCA_964657965.1 uncultured Rudaea sp.
GGCAATGAGACGCGCCTCACCAACACTTGCGACATGAATGTTCTTGAGAAGCTGGCCATCCTCGCCGACGCGGCCAAATACGACGCGTCGTGCGCATCGAGTGGTGCGGACAAGCGCCATTCGCTCGGCACGGGCGGCATCGGCAGTACGGAGGGAATGGGTATTTGCCATTCGTATACGCCCGATGGTCGTTGCGTTTCGCTGCTCAAAATCCTGCTGACGAATTTTTGCACGTTCGATTGCGTGTATTGCGTCAATCGCGTATCGAGCAACGTGCGCCGCGCGCGCTTCACGACCGACGAAGTCGTCAAACTCACGCTCGATTTTTACAAGCGCAATTACATCGAAGGCTTGTTTCTCTCCAGCGGCATCATCCGCAACGGGGATTACACGATGGAGCAAGTTGTCGAAGTCGCGCGCTGCCTGCGCGAGGAGCATCGCTTCGCCGGCTATATTCATCTGAAGACGATTCCTGACGCGTCGCCGGATTTGCTCGCGCTGGCGGGAAAATATGCGGATCGTCTGAGCATCAACATCGAGCTTCCTACCGAAGCAGGATTGGCGAAGCTGGCGCCCGAGAAAAAACTTCCGGACATCCGCGCGGCGATGGGCAATCTGCGCTGGCGTATCGACGAAGGAAAACAGGCGCGCAAGGATGCGAAGAAATCGATCGTGAAGCCGCCGCGATTTGCTCCGGCGGGTCAAAGCACGCAAATGATCGTCGGCGCCGACAGTGCGAACGACGGCGACATTCTCCGCACGAGTTCCAACTTGTACGGCAATTATCGATTGCGCCGCGTTTACTATTCCGCGTTCAGTCCAATTCCCGACGCGTCATCGAAACTGCCGCTGCAGGCACCGCCGCTCGAACGCGAACATCGCTTGTATCAGGCCGACTGGCTGCTGCGTTTTTACGGTTTCGGCGTGGAAGAAATCGCGCCGCAAACCGCGAACGGAATGCTCGATCTCGATATCGATCCAAAAACCGCGTGGGCGCTTAGACATCCGGAGAAATATCCTGTCGACGTGAACAAAGCACCCCGCGAAATGTTGTTGCGTGTGCCGGGATTGGGAACGCGCAATGTCGAGCGCATCATTTCGTCGCGCCGTCATGGCGCGTTGCGACTAGCGGATCTCGCGCGCCTTCGCGTCCCGCTGCGTAGGACATTACCGTTCGTCTCGATGCTCGATCATCATCCTCGTCAGCAGTTGGACGATCCGGGTCGTCTGCGCGCACAACTCGCGCCGCCGCCGCGGCAAGCGGGATTGTTCGGCTGATCGATGTTCACCGCGCTGGTCGATCCGCCGTGGGACGTATCAGCATGGCGTAAACAGGCACGCCGCGCGTTATGCGCGAACGTCGCCCCGGATCAAATCGTCTGGAACGGTGATCAGCAGCCTGATCTGCTCGACGGCGCGGCGATAAGCGGATTGGCTGCCGTTCGCGAAGCGCCGAGTGTGCCGAAAGATTTCTTGTCGCTGGCGGCGATGGTTCTATGCCATCGCGATGCGCAACGTCATGCGTTGCTGTACCGATTGCTTTGGCGCATTGCAAACGGCGAACCGCGGCTTCTGGCGCGGGCAACCGATGTCGACGTGCATCGCGCTGTCGAGCTGGCGAAATCTGTCCGTCGCGATTCGCACAAGATGAAAGCATTCGTGCGCTTCCGCGAAGTGCCGGGCGAAACGAACGCGTTCGTCGCATGGTTCGAGCCGGATCATTTCATTCTCGATCGCGTCGCGCCGTTCTTCATGCGCCGTTTCGCCGGTATGCGCTGGGCGATTCTCACGCCGTATCGTAGTGTCGCTTGGGACGGTGCATCGCTGACGTTTGGTCCCGGCCGCGTGCGCGCCGATGCGCCGGCGGATGACGCACAAGAATCGTTATGGCAAACGTACTACGCGAATATCTTCAATCCGGCGCGATTGAACACCGACATGATGCGTCAGGAAATGGCGCAAAAATATTGGAAATTGTTGCCGGAAGCACAGTTGTTTCCCACTATGATCCGCGACGCGTCGAAGCGCACGCACGATATGCGCGCACGCGAACCTGAGCCGGCGCGCAGAAAAATCCCAGAGCGTGCCGTCGCGCCCGCACTGGACGAGCCCGGATGGGCGGGACTGCGCAACGCCGCGAGTCGTTGCCACGCCTGTGCGCTCTGGGAACCGGCGACGCAAACCGTTTTCGGCGAAGGCCCGGCCACCGCACGCATCATGCTGATCGGCGAACAACCCGGCGATGAGGAAGATCTCGTCGGACGCCCGTTCGTCGGGCCTGCCGGAAAAATGCTCGATCGCGCACTCGGTGCATTGAATCTCGATCGCAAAACGATGTACGTCACCAACGCCGTCAAGCATTTCCGTTTCGAACTTCGCGGCAAACGGCGACTGCATCGCAATCCAGAACGTTCGCACGAACGTGCGTGTGCGATGTGGCTCGAGGGGGAATTCGCATTCGTCAAACCCGACATCGTCGTGTGTCTGGGTGCCTCGTCGGCGCGCGCAATTTTCGGTTCGCAGTTCCGTCTGATGGACGAACGCGGAACGTGGCAAACCACGCCCGGCGGATTGCGCGCATTCGCCACCGTCCATCCCGCGTGGATTTTGCGCCAACCCAGCGCGGCGGAACGCGACGAAGGCTACCGCGGTTTCGTGCGCGATCTGTCGCTCTTGGCCGACTCGGGCAACGATTGATGTCTTGATTCTGTCCGCTTCCTGTCCGACACGAACCTTGGCGCGTGTTCTAGATTGCACGCCATCGCAGTTCAACGTTGGGGGAGACGACGATGCGCGCTTGGCAACGCAATGCAGTAGTTACTGCAGTCACGATATTCGTCCCGCTTTTAAGCGAGCACGCGCTCGCGCAAAATCTGCTGACGAATCCGCATTTCGATGCTTCGCTCGATGGCTGGAGCTACTTTCCGTTACCTCCGCCTCCGCCGGGAACGCCACTAGTATCCTGGACGAATACGTTCGACCACGCCGGCGAAGGAACAGGTGCCGGCGGTTCGATTCGCTTGGCGACGTCGTTTACGACACCCGAATCATTCGCAGTGCAGTGCTTGCCCATCAACACGGCTGAAACCTACGCGGCGAGCGCGTGGGTTTACTCGACGTGCGTAGGTTCTCGTTTATACGTGTTCTGGGCCACGCAGGACGATTGCAAAGACACGGGAGACTTCGAAGCCGTCAATGTGCGAACGTCAAAGGCGAATGTTTGGGAACAGGTGTCGCTCTCCGCTATTCCGGCAACCACACCGAAGGCAGCGACGAAAGCGGTGGTCACGTTGGTGAATCCTGGCTGCAACGACGGCGCTTACTTCGACGACGTGTTTTTCGGCGCTGAAGAAATATTCGGCGACAACTTCGAAGGAAAGGCGCTGCGATGATCGCGCCGACGACGTTTTTGCGAGCGACTGTGTTCATGGCGTTCTCATTCGCGGCAACGGCCAACGCCCAAAACATGCTCGACAATCCATATTTCGACGATGGCCTGAATTCTTGGCTGCCTCCCGCTCCAGAACGCGTCATATGGACGAATGCGATGGATTTCCATGTCGATAACAGCCTTCGCATCGGCTCTGCCGAACTCGATTCCAATGAGGGAGATGCGGTTCTCGCGCAATGCGTACCGATCCGTGACGAAGTGTATGTCGCGACGGCATGGGTCAATTCGAGTTGCGCCGGGCAACGATTGGACGTGTTCTGGGCCGACGACGAATGTATCGCCAGCCCGGCCACCATTTCCGCGCAGTCGACGCTCATCGGCACGTGGCAGCAAATCACCGCATCCGGCATGCCCACGCCGGGTTCTACGCATGCCGTCGTGACACTGCTGAATCCGGGCGCTTGCAGCACGACGGCTTTTTTCGATGTCGTCTTCCTGCAACGGGACTACCTGTTTGCAGACAATTTCGAGAGCGCCTTGTAGTCGCTCATTTCGTACCGCTCATCGCAGCCGCGATCGATTCTTGGGGGAATCCTTCACGTCGCTCCGATAAGTAGCGTGTTAGAAAGCCGCCGATTATTGCAGCGGCCTTTCACCCGGATGATGCGACCACCGATACCCGAGCGAGAATCCGAGCGACTCGCCGATCTCCACGCACTCGATATCCTCGATACGATTCCCGAACAAGCCTACGACGATCTCACACGCATCGCCGCCGGTATTTGCGGCACGCCGATCGGCGCGGTGAGTTTGATCGATGCGGATCGCCAGTGGTTCAAATCGAAGCTGGGCATCGACGCGAACGAGACATCGCGCGACACATCATTCTGCGCGCACGCGCTATCGACGCCGGAGGAATTGTTCATCGTGCCGGACGCGCACACCGACGCGCGATTCGCCGGCAACCCATCCGTCACCGGCGATCCACACGTGCGTTTTTACGCCGGCGCGCCGCTGGTCACACAAAAAGGAACCGCGCTTGGCGCCTTATGCGTCATCGACACTAAACCGCGCACGCTCGAGCCGTTTCAACGCGAAGCCCTTCGCGGGTTGTCGCGCCAAGTCGTGGCGCTGATGGAATTACGCCGCACGACCAAACAACTTCGCCATCAACTGCACGAACGCGATTGGTACGAGGCGCAACTCAAACGCGAAAACGCCGCGCTCGCCGAGCAAAGCCGCACCGATGCGCTGACAGGGCTGCCGAATCGCCGCTCGCTCGATGCGTCGCTCGGTCGGGCGATCGATTCCGCGCGCGAAACCGGCACGCCCTTGTGCATGGCGCTGATCGATGTCGATCACTTCAAGACGATCAACGATCTGCACGGCCATGCAGAAGGCGATCGCGTCCTCGTCGGTATCGCGCAAGCGCTGCATGCGCAACGCGGTCTCGCCGGCTTCGTCGCGCGTTACGGCGGTGAGGAATTCGCGCTGCTTCTGCCATCGACGAAACTCGATGGCGCCGAATTGCAGGCCGATTACGTGAGGCTGGCCGTGGAAAATCTGAGCGTCGGTTTACCGGTGACCGTGAGTATCGGCGTCGCGACCATGCGGCGGCCGTCTTTCGTGAACAGTTGCTGCCCCAGCCAGCTTTCGAGCGCCGCGACCTGCCGGCTCACCGCGCCATGGGTGACACCGAGCTGCAGCGCCGCTTCG
>CAZZWP010000167.1:0-5107 GCA_964657965.1 uncultured Rudaea sp.
AACGCCGGCGCAGGCGCGGCGGACCAATCGCCGCCGTAGGTTTGATTGATGTAATCGAGCGACGGTTTGAATCCCATCTTCGAGACGAGACCGTCAGTCGTTGCGCGCGCCGTCAGATCCTGGGGCTCGTCGACCTCACGGTATACTTGTGGAATTTTAGCGTTCGGGAAATTCCATTCGGTGAGCCAGCGCGCGGGACCGAGGTTGAAACTCTCGCAAATGAGATCGGCGTCAGCTTTCACCAGATCCTGTCGCACTTCCATGTGGACACTTCCCAAGCCGCGGCTGTTGCCGCCGCTGGATCCGACTTGCGATGTGAGTGTCTGACCGAGCACGACCTTGGCGATCGTGTCGACCATCGTGTCATGCAGCGTTTCGTAATCCGGCGTTCCGGAGCGCGCAGCTTCGAGCAGCGCGACCTCCATTTCCTTCGGCATGATCATGCCGGAATCCGTCTGGATCGCTTCGAGCGCCGCGAGCAATTTCTGCTTTTCTTCCGCGCTCGCCGAGGCATCGTATTTTCCGACGGCCGTCGGCATGCCGAACTTCTCCAGGAAGATCAGCCAGAACTTGATGTCGTTGCGCTTGAAGAACACGGGCCAGAACAGCCAGTGCGCCAGACCCAAACCGTAGGGTTCGTCGTCGTTGTCCGCACCGGTGCGGAAACTCCAAAAGTAAGGCGCAAGCGCAGGCTCGCCAGGGATCATGTTGTTGAACGTGCGCAGCCGCAACGTCTGATCCGGAGCGAATGCGAAGCGGCGGCGGTTGCGGACTTTGATGTCGGCGATCGTGACCTTGTCACCTTCCTGGCCGTACATGATTTCCGCCGGCGCGTAGCCGTAGAAAACGCCGTAATGCATGCCGGCCGTGATGCGATCGAAGTTGATCGCCTTGAGCTGTTCTTTCAAAAAGTCGGCCGCTTGCTTATCGATGGTGGCCGTGCCGCCGGGACGCACATCGAATTCGCATTTGATGACGGCGTTGCGTCGCTGCGATAGCGTCGACATCACATCCGGATCGGAAAGGATCTGCTCGTATAGCCGCAGGTCGCCGCCACCGCGTGTCTGCAACAGCAGATCCTGCGAGATGAGCAGCGGCCCGACAAAACCGCGCGTGATGTCGCGGCCGTCGCCGATCGTTGCGATCTCGCGCTTTAATTCCGGCTTTGCGATCGTGCCGTTGTTTTGTTCTGCATTGACAATGTTGCCGTCGCCGCTCATGCGAAACCTCCAAAATCATTTTGACCGCGCACGGTGCCGAAGCCAGTACTCGTTCGTCCGAGATCATCGGTCGATAAGCGCTTACCGGTTGCCGAAAATTCGATCGGCATGTTGCCTTCGCGCGCGGCGGCCGTTGCCAAGAATCCTGCCCACGTGCGATCGGCATGTCCCGATGCATCGCTGTCAGCCATCAATCGCGGTGTCCCGAATTCGCTCGCGACTTTTTTCAGTTTGTGCAGATCCGCGCGAAGCGCCAGATCGCCTTCCGGAATGCGCTCTTTGCGATCCTCGAACGATTGCTTGCCGACGGTGGCGAGCTGCAACTTCGTGTTCGCGTTGAACAGCACGCCTTGCACGCGTAGCCCATGCCAACGCTGCGCGTCCTGCACGGGCTTCTCGCCCATGCCGGTCTGATCCATGAAGTAGCGGCCGATGCGGTAGCGTTTGAACACATCGGCGCGCAATGCGTCCTGCTCGGCGAAACTGACGCGACGCCGCGTGATGATCTCGCGCGTCCACAGCACGTCGCCCACACGCTCTTTGATCCAGATGACGAACAAGTCGTTGCGCGCGGCGATGTCTTCGCCGCCGTAGCAGATGCCGCCTGTATACTTTTCCGGATCGCCGGCGTCGGCGTGCTCGGCCGAGTGAATGAGATCGAACGGCAGCCACGACGACGCTTCGTCGAGCCACAAGCATTCGTATTCCTGCTGCCACAGCTCGTCGTCGTTCAAGCCCGCGCGTAGTTCCTCGATGTTGCGCGGCAAACCGTCTTTAACGGCCTGATAAATGTCCGTCGTCTGCCGATACCAGACGGCATCATTGCCCGTCATGATCTCGTAGAACTTGTTGCCTTTGCCTTTCGGCGTCGACGTGACGATCAGACGGAAATTCCGTGCCGACACGACGGGAAACAAAGCGCCCCAGATCGCGCGCGAATCTTTGTGGATCGCGAACTCGTCCAAGTATACATTTGCAGAAAATCCGCGCGCCGTATCCGGATTCGCCGGCAGCGCCGTGATGCGCGTTCCGTTCGGCAACTCGATCTCGAACGCTTTGTGCTTCTCGCCGGACTCGCCTTGCCAGTCGTACTGGATCTCGTTGATGCCGACGTTGTACGCGGCCGCATGCGGCATGATGCCTTCGCGCATCGCTTCCTGCGCCTGGCGCTCGCCGCGCGACAAAATGATCCAGCGTGTGCGTCCACCGTTCGCGATCGCTTCGAAACTATCGTCGACGATGTCGAGCGTCGTCGTGAACGTCTTGCCGGTCTGGCGCGCGAACATGCCGGCTTTGAAGCGCGCTTTATTTTTTAGCCAAGCTTTCTGATAGGCGCCGAGGACGATCGCGGGCATTAGCGGTGCTCCGCGATGAGCTGGAACTTCGCGAATTCCAGCATGCCCACAATGTGCAGCGCCGGCGCCGGAACGCCGAAAAATGTTCCAGCCAGCGCGCCGCCATCGCCGTGCGGCGTTTCGAATACCACGAAACAGCGACGTGCGCCGATCTTACCCGCGCGCACGTCATTGGCCAGCGATTGCAGTCCGTCGGCGATGTCTACATCGCTGGTCGGCAGCCGCTGTACGTTAGTCGGTGATCCCATACACTTCCTCGCGGATCCGCTTCAACGTCGCCGGATCCAGACCGCCTTTTTTCTCGACGCTGGCGAGCTTCTCTTTCTGTTCGCGCACGAGACGTTCGCGCGCGGCGTTTTCGATTTGCTGACGCTCTTTCATGCTCGACTGCCGCGCCTGGATCGTGTCCTTCGCAGCGCGGGCGAGCTTGCGCACTTCGTCGATCGTCGTGTCGTCGGATTCGTTCATGCGCATCGCGACATCGGTGGCGGCTGTCGTCACCGCCTGCACAAGCAACGCACCGGCGCGTTCGTCCGGATTCTCACCGAGCTCGGCCACGATCGCGCGGGCCGCCTGGTCCTGCATCTTCATCCGGTCGGTAACTTGACGTTGCGCAGCCTGGTAGCGATGACGCGATGAGCGACTCGGCACCGCCGGAAATTTCTCCGCGATCACCGCGATCATTTCGTCGAGCGTGAGTCGATCTTCGCGCAACAGCTTCTCGACGAACGAACGCTGTTCGGCCGGCAATCTCGTGATGGTGTTCTTGCGAGGCATGCGATAGCTCAGAACCCGGCCGGCCGCGCGATCGCGCGAGTGAGCCACATGAAGCCGGTTTGCAATTCCGTTTTGGCAATCGCAAGCGCGCGTTTGTCGACATCCGGCATCTGGCCGATCATCTCGACTGCCGCGCCCAAATTGTTCGCCTGATCTTTAATCTCGTTGATCAGCTCGATCTCTTGGGCAGTCAGCTTGCGATAGCCCGTGATGGGTTGGTTTTGCATTGCTTCTCCTAAGCGCTCGGACGAGCGACGCCCGGTGTTGCGACGAGGCCGGCCGCAACATCGGCGCCGCGTTCGGTGAGCGATGCCATGAGCACGCCAGTCACCGGCTCGGTCACGGACACGAGCTGCTGCTCGGCGAGCCAGTGAATTTGCGTCTTCACAAAATCGCGCGAGACGGCGTGACCCATGTCGTGCATGAATGCCCAGATCACGGAGCTATTGGATCGATAGCCACCCATGTCGAGAAGGAAGCGCAGGATGACAAGGCGGCGGTCTTTGTTGAGATGTTCTTCGAAGCTCACAGCTTGTTACCCATCAAATAGTTTTGGATCGAACGCACCATCTCGAACGTCGCGTTCGTGCGCTCGGTGTTGGCCGCTACGTCTTCCCGGACTTCCGTCACTCCTTCGGAAATTTTTTCAAGATCGCGATGCGTCGGCATGCCATTCACTTTTTCCTCCAGTCGCGTCAGGCGCATGCCGTGATCGTCGAGTCGGCGCGAATGTGTCGTCAGGCGTTTGATGTTTATTTCCTGACACGTATCGAGCTGATCCTTCAATGTCTGGTCGCCGTCGCCCATCGCCTTGCGAATGTCGTTGATGCGCGCTTTGCTCGACGTGTGGATGAGCGTAAAGATCGAGACGCCCAGCGTGCACACCATGAGCGCGTCGCCGGCGATCTGGGCGTACAGCTTCATGTCATCGAGCGACATGAGCAAAGCCTCGCGCTCGAAGTTCGAATGCATCCGCGCAGTGCTTGCAGCGACTCGTCTTCACTGCCTTCATGCGCGCGGCGCCGATCGGCTGCTCGCATTCGATGCAGAAATTTTCGACACTCGGATCGCGCGGCTGATGCGACAGACGAATGCGCTCCAGCGTCGCCTTCAATGCGCGGTCGCGCTCTGCTTGCTCGCACTCTTGCGCGCGATCGATTTCGTCAGCCACTCGAACACTCCGTTCTCAACTCCGCAGCACACGCGCGTTTTACGCGCGCGTGCATTGCCGCCAACCGTTTTTCGATCGACGACAGCTCGCTATTTCTTTCGGCGGCGCGATCCTGCTCGTACGCTTCGCGCTCCCACTTTTGAGCGAGCGCCGCGATCGCATCACCACCAGATTTTCCAGAACTCCCACCACGACGGCTCGTCATCTTTGACCACCGCGATCAGCGCCAGGTCCTTGGCTTGGCAGTCGTAATACAGCGACGTCACCGCTTTGTGGTTTAGCGACAGATCCTCCAGCTGACCGCTTTGCGCCATCGGCAGCTGCGGGCAAGGGACCAAGAGGTCTTGTGGGGTCGAAGGCGCCGGGGCCTTGATTCCAACGGTTCCACTCGCGCAGCCCGTCATCGCCGATATCGCAAGCAGCAACATTGGGATGAGCGGCGAGTACTTGAAGCCACCAGTCCGGGTTTTGCGCATAGAACACCTCGCTTTGTTGTTTTCGCTGCGCGACGTTCTGCGCGATCTCGCCGCGACGCACGGTTTCCTTCGCGACCGCCGTGTATACTTTTTTCTGGGCCGACTGTT
>CAZZWP010000168.1:0-5078 GCA_964657965.1 uncultured Rudaea sp.
AGGTGGCAGATCACGTGGTCGGGATTGATGATCTCGACGTTGTGATCGACCTTGATATCGCCCGCCGTCACGACGCCTTTGCCTTTCTTGGAAAGGGTGAGCGTGGTTTCGTCGAGATTGTGCATGCGGATCGCGACGTCTTTGAAGTTCAGCAACACTTCGATGATGTCTTCTTGCAGACCTTCCAGCGTGGTGTATTCGTGCAACACGCCGTCAATTTCGACTTCGACGACGGCCGCGCCGGGGATCGACGACAGCAGGACGCGGCGCAATGCATTACCTAAAGTGTGACCAAAACCGCGTTCTAGTGGTTCAACGACGACCTTGGCACGATTGGCACCGATGCGTTCCACGTGCAGACCGCGCGGGCGCAGGATGGTAGTAGGCGACTGTGCCATCTATGACACTCCCGATAGTATAAATTTAGACAAATTCCGAACTTAACAATGCCGCGGCGACTGCCGGGGCGGTGAGGCCGATAGATATGGGGGTCAATCGGCCGGATACAACGCGCTCCGTAGCTGCGTTGCATCCGATAAGTCGGTACCACTTATTACTTGCTGTACAACTCGACGATCAGGCTTTCGTTGATGTCGCTCGGCAGATCGGAACGCTCCGGCAGCGCTTTCAGCGTGCCGACGAACTGCTTGGCGTCCACTTCCGTCCACGAAGGCGCCAGATCCATTTCCTGCGACAACGTCAGCGCTTCCTGTATGCGCAGCTGATTGCGCGATTTCTCGACAACCGAAATCTGATCGCCTGGCTTCACCTGATACGACGGCAGGTTCACTTTCTTGCCGTTGACTTCGATCGTCTTGTGCGCGACGAGCTGACGCGCTTGTGCGCGCGTGACCGCAAAGCCCATGCGATAGACGATGTTGTCCAAACGTCCTTCGAGCATACGCAACAGGTTTTCACCGGTGTTGCCTTTGATCTTCGAGGCTTTGACGTAGTAGTTGCTGAACTGACGTTCGAGCAAACCGTAAATACGCTTGACCTTTTGTTTCTCACGCAACTGAACAGCGTAATCGGACAACCGCGCTTTCTTGCCGCCAGCGCCGTGTTGACCGGGTTTCTGTTCGAGCTTGCACTTCGAATCGATCGCGCGCGCCGGACTTTTCAGACTCAAGTCCGCGCCTTCACGACGAGCGAGTTTGCAGGAGGGACCGCGATAACGTGCCATTCGATAATCCTCAGACGCGCCGGCGTTTCGGCGGACGGCAGCCGTTGTGCGGAATCGGCGTGACGTCAACGATGTTGGTGACTTTGATGCCGAGCGCGTTCAACGAACGCACGGCGGATTCGCGACCCGGACCTGGGCCTTTGATGCGCACTTCGACGGTTTTTACGCCGTTCTCTTGCGCAACACGGCCGGCCTGTTCGGCGGCAACCTGCGCCGCGAACGGCGTCGATTTACGCGAACCGCGGAAACCTGCACCACCGGAAGTGGCCCACGACAATGCATTGCCCTGGCGATCGGTAATCGTCACCACGGTGTTATTGAACGAAGCTTGCACGTGCACGATACCGTCGGTGACGACGCGCTTCGTTTTCTTCTTGGTCTTGACGGCGACCGGTTTATTCATGAGTCAAGGTTTCCGGGCAGTATTCAAAAATTAGTTTTTCTTGATGGCGCGACGCGGACCCTTGCGGGTGCGTGCGTTCGTTCGTGTACGTTGACCGCGGAGCGGTAAGCCGCGGCGATGACGCAGGCCGCGATAGGTGCCGAGGTCGATCAAGCGCTTGATGCTGATGCCGACTTCGCGACGCAGATCGCCTTCGACGATGTACTTCGCCACTTCCGTACGCAGCTTTTCGACTTCGCCTTCGCTCAGACTTTTGATCTGGGTGCTCGGGTCGACACCGGCCGCTTCGCAGACCTTCTTCGAGCGCGCACGCCCGATACCGAAGATGCTCTGCAGTCCGATGACCACGTGCTTTTGAACCGGCAAATTAACGCCCGCAATGCGCGCCATGTAAATCGTCTCCGAAAATCGTGCTTTAAAACAAGCTATTGCGCAGGGAACTGCGAATTATAGCTCTATTTATCCAATACTTGAAGCCCCTCGGCTCCAAGCCCAATCCTTCAAACCAAGCCAGAATCGGCTCAGCGTTGGCCGCCAGTGCGGCCGTAACCTTTTAGATTCGCCTTCTTGAGCAGGCTCTCATACTGGTGCGACACCAGATGAGCCTGAACCTGCGCGGTGAAGTCCATCACGACGACCACCACGATCAACAACGAAGTACCGCCGAAATAGAACGGCACGTGCCAGCTTTGCTGCAGTAACGTTGGGATCAAACACACCGCGACGAGGTACAAAGCGCCAGCGCCGGTCAATCGCGTCAACACGGCATCGATGTAATCCGCTGTCGCACGGCCCGGACGAATTCCCGGAATCAAAGCGCCTGACTTCTTCAGATTCTCAGCCGTTTCGCCCGAATTAAAGACAAGCGCGGTGTAGAAGAACGCGAACACGATGATCAGAACGGCGTACAGAATTTCGTAAAGCGGTTCGCCCGGACTCAGCGCAGCCGTAACTTGTTGCAGCCAGCGAATGTCCGTTCCGCTCGAGAACCACGAGGACGCCGTGGCCGGGAACAGAATGAGCGACGAGGCGAAGATCGCCGGAATCACACCGGCCATGTTGAGCTTCAGCGGCAGATGCGACGTCTGATTATTGTAGGCACGCGATCCGCCTTGGCGGCGCGCATAGTTGACGGTGATACGGCGTTGTCCACGCTCGACGAACACGACGAATGCCGTTACGCCCAGAACGAGCAATAGAATCGTCAGGACGCGAAGCGGGCTCAGCTCGCCTTCTTGCGACATCTGCAACGTACGCACGATGGCGCTTGGCAATCCGGCGACGATGCCGGCGAAAATCAACAGCGAAATACCGTTGCCGATACCGCGTTCGGTGATCTGCTCGCCAATCCACATCAACAGCATGGTGCCGGCAGTCAGGCCGATCATCGCGGTGAAAACGAAGCCGGGTCCAGGTGCGTTCACGACATCGGGCTGGTGTTGAAGCATCGTCGCGATGCCGAACGACTGAAACGCCGCAAGACCGACCGTTCCAAAACGCGTCCACTGACTTAGCTTGCGCCGACCCGACTCGCCTTCTTTGCGCAACTGCTGCCACGCCGGAATTACCGACGCGAACATCTGCACGATGATCGATGCGGAAATATACGGAACGACACCCAGCGCGAATAGCGAAAAGCGTTTGAGCGCACCGCCAGAGAACATGTTGAACATGTCGATGATGCCGCCCTGGCCTTCGATGAGTTTGCTCATCGCGTCCGAATTCACGCCCGGCACGGGAATGAACGAACCGAGGCGATAGACGATCAACGCGCCGATCACGAACAGGATGCGCTGCTTGAGCTCGGTCAACTTACCGAGATTCCCGAGCATGCTGGCTTGCGATGCCGACACCGGGTTACTCCACGCTTCCGCCGGCCGCTTCGATCGCGGCTTTAGCGCCGGCGGTCGCAGCAATGCCTTTCAACTTGATCGCACGGGTGATCTCGCCCTTCTTGACCACTTTGACGCGCAGCGCGCGCGTGGCGACGAGGCCTGCCTTCTTCAACATGTCGAAATCAATGGTGTCGCCTTTCAGCGAATCAAGCTTGTAAAGCAGTACTTCGGAAATATCGCGCTGCATTTTCGAACGGAAACCGACCTTTGGCAGACGGCGCTGCATCGGCATCTGGCCGCCTTCGAATCCGGGCTTGACCTTGCCCTTACCCGTGCGCGCGAACTGACCTTTGTGTCCGCGGCCGGCGGTTTTGCCGAGGCCCGAACCGATACCACGTCCAACGCGCGTGCGAACTTTGCGCGAACCCTTGGCTGGTTTCAGTGTATTGAGACGCATATCAAAACTCCGTTGTATCCGTAACGCAGTGCGCTACGGAATTAATCTTCGACGCGAACCAGATAGTTGATCTTGTTGATCAAGCCACGAACCTGCGGGCTGTCTTTCAACTCGCGCACGTCGTTGAGCTTGTTCAAGCCGAGCGCTTTCACGCTCAACCGATGCTTCCACTGGCAGCTGTTCATGCTCTTGTAGAGGCGCACGCGAATCGTACCCGCGGCGTCTTTCGTTTGCTTAGCCCTGGCCATAACCGCCCACCTCGTTCACTTTCTTGCCACGCTTGGCGGCGATGCGCTCCGGCGTCGCCATCGCTTGCAGACCTTTGATCGTGGCGCGCACCAGATTGATCGGGTTGCGCGAACCGACGGCCTTGGCCAGCACGTTCTTCACCCCGACGACTTCAAGCACAGCGCGCATGGCGCCGCCCGCGATGACACCGGTACCTTCGGAAGCCGGCTGCATGTAAACACGCGCCGCGCCGTGATTCGCCTTGACGGCGTGCCACAAGGTTCCGTTGTTGAGCTTGATACTGGCCATGCCGCGACGCGCACGTTCCATCGCCTTCGAGATCGCGACCGGCACTTCACGCGCCTTGCCGTAACCGAAACCGACTTTTCCGTCGCCGTCGCCGACGACGGTCAGCGCGGTGAAACTCATCTGACGGCCACCTTTCACGGTCTTCGCTACGCGATTGACCGCGATGAGCTTTTCCAGCATGCCATCGCTATTTTCACGATCATTTGTCGACATATTCGTTCCTGTTTGCCGCTCCGGTGGAGACGGACGTATTTACGGCTAAGCCGCTTAGAGTTGTAGTTACTTCGGTGGTGCGATTAAAACTTCAGACCTGCTTCGCGCGCGGCGTCGGCCAGCGCGGCGATACGGCCGTGATAGCGGAAACCCGAGCGATCGAACGCCACGCTTTCGATGCCGGCAGCTTTCGCTTTTTCGGCGATCGTTTTACCGACGGCCGCGGCAGCGGCTTTGTTCTTGGTGCCTTTCAAATCTTTGGCGACATCCTTCTGCACGGTCGACGCGGCGGCGAGCACCTTGTCGCCTTCGGCGGAAATCACTTGCGCGTAGATGTGCTGGCCGCTGCGATGCACGGTCAAACGCGGCACGCCGAGTTTGCGGATGTGGGCGCGTGTGGTCTTGGCGCGGCGAAGTCTGGCAATGTTCTTGAGCATATCTGTATCTCCG
>CAZZWP010000169.1:0-5011 GCA_964657965.1 uncultured Rudaea sp.
CAAAAAAAACCGCGCCGTAGCGCGGAGTTTTTTTTTGACCGGTTGAACGGCGTCTTACGCCTTTTTCAAACGCATCTTGGTGGAGCCAATCGGGATCGAACCGATGACCTCGACAATGCCATTGTCGCGCTCTCCCAGCTGAGCTATGGCCCCGGGAAAGAGGCGGAAGGTTAGAGCAACAGCGGGTTTCCGTCAATGTCACGCGGCGGTTATGACGAGATAAACGTCTGAATTATCAGGCCTCCGCGCATCCAACCGACGCTGGTGCCTGTCAATTCTGCCCGTTGACCTCGCCAACCTTTACAGGCATTTTCACATGCGGTGTACACCACTGGCAGCGGTCTAACGCTATATTTGACGAGAAAAACGTAGGTTACCAAAGGCGGTCGTCGCGCCGCACGTTAGGCCACTTTGAAATCGGGGCTTGCATGAGTTACGTAGTACACAACGCTGCCAGTCGCAGCCGCAGTTTCGTGCGGGAAAATCCCGTCGTGGCGAGTGCGTTGGCAATCGTGATTTTTTTTGGCGTCGTATCGTTACTGGTCGCCACGTTTTGGTCTCGGCTCGACGCTATCCGCGTTCCGGCTGTCGTCGCTTACGCTATCGGCTGGTTTGTCGCCACGGCCACGACGCTTGGCATGGCCTTATTCCTGATGTGGATGAATGATCGTCGCGAAGTCGACCGCAGTCGACGCGCCATTCGCGTAAATTTCGATCACGCGATCATGGCAATGCTGGACCTTACGCATAAGCTCACCGCTCGGCTGGATCGAAACATTATCGGACATGCGATCGAGTCGGCTCAGAAGCAGATCATCGCGTCGAGTGCGCGGTTGAAGCGTTTCGAGAACAAGTTGACCGCATTTCCGCCCGTTGCGCTCAATGCCTACGGGGAACTTGAAAACGAAATCGACGTCACGCTCGAAGATCTAAACGAATTGCATCGACGTATTCGCACCGAACGAGAAACCGTGTTTCCGAAATTCGGCTTCGAAGTGATGGATCGGCTGTCGCAGTTCAATGAATATCTCGCCATGATTCATCCGAAAGAGACCGACGCCTCCAACGAAGTTCGGCGTCAGGTAGCGGAACCTCCCATGCAGCAGCCCAACGATGTCGTCGTTGAAGAAACCGCCATGTCGCTTCGCCGCGGTTGATCTGCCCGCGCGATTTGTTCCTTGCGCTGTCTCACGTGGCGAATTGCACTCTAGCGCTCTGTCTCAGGACGCAAGATGCATCGACTGCCGCTTCAAACCGTTGATTGAACGCAATGATGGCCGGTTGTCGTTCTCGGCATAACGATTGCTGTCGAACAAACGATTTGAGAAATTGAGAACGAATCATGGAAGAAAGCGGAGTCAGGGACGTTGCCGTCTACAAGAACGATTTTCATCGCGATGGGCCTAAACGCCGAAAGGTCGATATCAAAGATCGCAGCGAATTGATGATGTGGTGCAGGCGGCTGGGCGTTACGCCCTTTCAATTGTGTTCCATCGTTGATCGCGTCGGAAGTGAAGTCGCACTAGTGCAACATGCGATTCGCGCGCGCTAACGTGCCCAGTGCGTTATGCATGGGTACGTGGACATTTCCCTGCGCTTTGCATGAACTCACGAAACACACATACCGATTTGACGCCACATTAGCATCGGCATGACGTTTGCTCTCTTCGCTCAAGAACGGAACGGCGAATAACACAACAACAGGAGCGACACATGCGTCTGGTGATCATCATTCTTTTGGTTCTACTTGTGCTCGGTGCGCTGCCGAGCTGGCCTTACAGCACAGGCTGGGGTTATTACCCAAGCAGTGGTCTCGGTCTGATACTTCTTATCGTGATCATCTTGGCGCTGCTCGGGCGGATATAAAACTCGCGCGCATATAAAACCGGTCGCACAAAGAAGCCGCGTTCGTCGCGGCTTCTTAGTTTTAGGCGCGCCGCTCGCCACGTACTGCCCGCTCCAGCATCGCGTTAATTTGCTCCGCGGTGCACGGTTTCTGCAGAGCGGCCCGAGGATGGGTCATCTTCGACTAAAAGAATAGTGAGAGAAAGTTGCGCCGACGAAAAGGCGCACGAACTAAGCCACACACTGCGTTCTCGTCGTACATTCCTTAGCCATTGTGCTCGCGGTTTTGGGATGCGCCGCCTAATCCTTCCACTCGGGGAAGATGGTCAGTGCATCGACGAAGTTGTGGACGACATCCGTATGCGCGTCTTCCTGCCAACCGCCCGATGTCGTGTGCTTGGCGAGATCACGAGGATGTCCGCGTTCGTCGATCGAATACGACGTGAAGATCAGCGCATCGCGTGCTTCGTCGGCCAGTTGGCGTGAGTGAATCGATTTCGCATATAACGCAAGCACGGCGCCATATGTCGAATTTATTCCACCCCACGCATCGTGATCTTCGTCCTGTTCGTGACAAACACGGATGCCGAATTCGCGGTGCGTAAAATTGCTTCGTACAAATTCGATAAGTGTGGTTGAGTCCTCTCGCCAGTGAAGATCGAGTTTCTCGCGTCTCTCCAAAAGATATCGCGCCAGATTGAGCGGCGCCCACGCATTTCGATTGGCTGGATTTTCGTGATCTTCAAAAAATTGTGCGAAGAGTCTGCCGTCTCCACTCGCGCTGGGAATTTGGTACCGATTGATCCATGACCACAGCGATTGTCGCGGCGCGCTGAATTCACCATAACCGTGGTCGATCAATCGATCATAAAGACGCAGTGCAAAAACCGAATTACCGGAAACCGGCCCGCGCTTCGTGCCATCGCGAATATCGATGCGAAATGGCCATGGCGAATGATGGGCATCTCCTTCAGTCTGATTGGCGGCCAATACGCGGCCATGATGCACCGCTGCATCGAGGTATTGGTGATCTTTCGTTTCGTCGAAGAGGAGCAGTAATGCATACGCTGCGATAGCGCCCTTGTCCGGCTCGATCTCATACGCACGATCGCTTTGCGCGCCACTGTCCGACGTTTGCGGAAAGGAACCGCGCCGGCCGGTCGAGCGGATGAAGCGCGGATAAGATCCGGCGTCGGGCGTACTGTCTTGATCGATGAGGTAATCGCCCATCGATCGCGCGATCGCGAGCGTCTTCGGGTTTTGTCGATTCGTCCATGTATAAAATTTGAGATATGACAGGATGCCGACGCCGTTTTGTGTCGCAGGTATCGTGTCGTTGCGTCCGTCGACCGGTTTCCACTCGCCGTCGAGAAACGTGGTGGTGACGAATACGGGATAGCCATTTTCTGTGGGAGCGGTCGCATAGAAACGCATCTCGCGTTCGATGGCCGTTCGCATCGAAATCCAAGGTAAGAGATGACCGTTCATGTCGAACGTCGCTTTATGCGAGGCGATGGTTGGAACTGAGAGCGTTCCATCGCCCTCCGCGCGTGCGTCGAATGCGATGAGCAGCATGCAGATGAACAACGACAAGAAAGATCCGGCCGATGCGCGCGGCGCCGGCGAAGACGGGTCAGCTTTCATTAGCCCGCGCGATTTCCAGACTTGAATAAAAGGGCACGGCGGTGCGGCTTCATGAAATGCGAACGTTCGATGAGTATATAGTCAGCCGTCGAGCACTTCCTGTTCGAAGACCGTGCAGTCAACAAACTGTCGCAAAAGGCGCAGTTTGCATGCCGCGCCAGACGGAAATCGTGATTTTGCCCGGGTCGCGCGACGCTACAGCGTATGAACAACCTTTATCTGCGGCACGAGGCTTGCTCACTTTCTTCATCCTCAAGCGTACACCTTTATCAATCCAACTCAGGAATTTCGAAATGACCAACGCAACCTCGGCGGAAAAAGATATCAGTCGCGAAGCAGATCAATTTACCGCCGACGTAAAACGCGGTGCGCGACGTGTGCGCAGCGCGGTGAAAGATGGCGCTGCGGCCGTCGCCGACGCAATCCGTCCCACTTTCGGCGAGCAGCTCGGCGACGTCCTCCGATCCGTCGGCAAAGATCCGGCGAGCACTCCGGGACTCGTGCGCGATCTTGTCACCGATCACCCCGTCGCCTCGTTGGCCACGGTAGCAGTCGCGGCTGCAATCATCGGCCGCGTGTTTTCGAGTCGCCGAAACTGATCAGAAATTTTTCGTCAATCCGACATATAAACCACGCCGTGGTCCGAACTGCGGCGCGCCGACACCGATACCCGATCCGTCTCTTATCTCGTAGATGCGATCGGTTACGTTGATAACGGCGATTCGAACATTGGTTTTGCCGATTTGCGGAAGCTCGACATCGCGATCCGCCGAAAGATTGACCTGGTAGTACGACGGCAAATGTTCGGTGTTCGCAAATCCGGCGCGCAATCCCGAGCCGTAGAGAAAGTCGCCGCCGATCCGCGTGCCTTTCCAGTTATACGAAATACCGCCGTTTCCGGCGAGTCGTTGATCGTGGTCTAGATGGACCCAATGCGTGGCAATGTAGTCCAGCTCGTCCTGCTCGAAATTATATTGTCCGGTAACCACATCCTTTCCCATCGCGCGACTGCTCGACACATTGAGATAGGTGCTGAAATTTCCATTTGTATAATCGGATGACAGCTCCAGTCCACGCACGCGGCCTTGCGCGTAGTTGAAAGGCGAGAAGATAAGCGCCGTACCAAATTGTCCTTCGTCGAGCAGATTATGGACTTGGCGATAATACGCATCCAAGCCGACGGTGAAGCCGCTTCCGACTTTCTGCGAAATGCCCGCGTCGAAATAATTCGACCGCTCCGACAATGTTTCTGCGTTGACGTTGGTGGGCAATTGATTGGTCGTGCCCTGAAACAGCGCGATGTCGGTGGATGAAATCAATTCCGTCGGCGGCGGCATGAAGTAGCGTGCGTAGCCTGCATGGATCACTGTGGAGTCGGTTGCTTGAAAAACAAATCCCAGACGCGGGCTGATCTGGCCTTCGCTGACATACGCGTCGACTTTGTCGGCGCGCAATCCGTAATTCATGGTCAGTCTGTCGGTGAGATTCCATTCGTCCTGCACGTAAACGCCGTACGTCTTCG
>CAZZWP010000170.1:0-4989 GCA_964657965.1 uncultured Rudaea sp.
TACGTGACGAACAAGGTGTTTCTTTGGTTACTTTCTTTGCACCAGCAAAGAAAGTGACTCGCTCGCGCAGCGAGTGAAAGCTCTAGCGTTCAGACAACAAAGATCAAAGACAAAAGCTCGATTCCAGCGTTCGCTGGAATGACAGCAACGACGAGAAGCATCAACTAAAGCGCTCTGATCAACGCATCCCCAAACTCAGAACACTTCACTTCCTTGGCTCCCTCCATCAACCGCGCAAAATCATAAGTGACCGTCTTCTGACCAATCGCCTTATCCATCGCGCCGATCAATGCATCGGCCGCTTCCGTCCACCCCATATACCGCAACATCATCTCGCCCGACAAAATCACCGACCCCGGATTGACCTTGTCCAAGTTCGCATACTTCGGCGCCGTGCCATGCGTCGCTTCGAAGACGGCATGCCCGGTGAGATAGTTGACGTTGCCGCCTGGCGCAATACCGATTCCGCCGACTTGGGCGGCAAGCGCATCCGACAAATAATCGCCGTTGAGATTCAGCGTGACGATCACGTCGAACTCACTCGGCCGCGTCAACACCTGCTGCAAGGTGATGTCGGCGATGGAATCTTTGATCAGCACTTTTCCGGTGGCAAGCTCCGCTTTCTGTTCCGCGTTGGCAGCATCTTCACCCTTGGCGGCTTTGGTCTTTTCCCACTGTTCCCACGTATAAACCTTGCCCGGGAAAAACTTCTCGGCGACTTCATAAGCCCAATTACGGAACGCGCCTTCCGTGAACTTCATGATGTTGCCTTTGTGCACGATCGTCACCGATTTACGCTTCGTTTGCAGCGCATAGGAAATCGCGCTGTGCACGATGCGTTCGGTTCCGAGCTGGCTCACCGGTTTGATGCCGATGCCGACATTGACGCCGACGTCTCGATGCGGCATGCCGATGCCTTCGAGCAGTTTTTGCCACTCGTCGGCTTTCGCTTTCGTGCCGAAACGAATCTTGTCGAACCCCTTCGGATCGTTTTGTTGCAGGAAATCGAGCAGCTTCTGCGCGGCAGCGCTGCCGGCTTCGTATTCGATGCCGGCGTAAATGTCTTCAGTGTTCTCGCGGAAAATCACCATGTCGACTTTCGACGGATCGCGCACCGGCGACGGCACGCCCTTGAACCAGCGCACAGGACGCAAGCAAACATACAAGTCGAGCATCTGCCGCAGCGCGACGTTGAGTGAGCGAATGCCGCCGCCGACCGGCGTGGTCAACGGACCTTTGATCGACACGAGATAGTCACGGCACGCCTGCACGGTCGCGTCCGGCAGCCAGTTGTTGTATTGCTTGAACGCTTTTTCGCCGGCGAATACTTCCATCCAGTGGATCTTGCGTTTGCCTTTGTATACTTTTTCGATCGCCGCATCGAAGACGCGAACGCTCGCACGCCAAATATCGGGGCCGGTCCCGTCGCCTTCGATGAACGGGATGATCGGCTGATCCGGAACGTGCAACCGGCTTTGCGAAATGGTGATCTTGGCGCCGCCGCTGGGCGGCGTGAGCGTGGGTTCGGTCATCGAAGTCTCCGGAGAAAAAACACGGCGCAGCGAGGTGCCGGCGAGGAACCGCCATTTTCGTCGATTACACCCGCGTCGCCAAGCACGCTGTAACCTCGCCGACATACTTCCGCATCGCAGCATAGGCTGTTAGTCTGCAAGCGACCGACTCAGGGAGTGCGACCGCTGAGCCAGAAGACCGCCTACGACGAGATGTACGACGCCGACCATGCCGTGCGGCCGCATTACCGCGCGTTCGGCGAGTGGCTGGAGCGCACGCCCGCGGCGCAACTGGCGCAGAAACGCAAACAAGCCGAAGTGTCGTTTCATCGCGTGGGCATTACGTTTGCGGTGTACGGCGACGAGTCCGGCGGCGAGCGGCTGATTCCGTTCGATGTCGTGCCGCGCATCATTCCGCACGGTGAATGGAAAGTGTTGGCGGCGGGTCTGCGCCAACGCGTGCGCGCGCTGAACATGTTTCTGCACGACGTTTATCACGGCCGCCGCATCCTTGCGTATGGCGTGATCCCCGAATCGCTCGTGCTGCGTAATTCGCAATATCGGCCGCAGATGATCGGCCTGGATTTGCCGAACCAGATTTATTCGCATATCTCCGGCATCGATGTCGTGCGCGCGGGCGAGGGCGCGTATTTCGTGCTCGAAGATAACCTGCGTGTGCCGTCGGGCGTTTCGTACATGCTCGAAAATCGCAAGATGATGATGCGGTTGTTTCCGGAGTTGTTTTCGGGACAGGCCGTCGCACCGGTCGAGCATTATCCGGACGAATTGCTCGCGACGTTGCGCTCGGTCGCGCCCGAAGGTTCGGAGCAGCCGACCGTTGCGCTGTTGACACCGGGCCAGTACAACTCCGCGTATTTCGAGCACGCGTTCCTCGCGCAGCAGATGGGCATCGAGCTCGTCGAAGCGCCGGATTTATTCGTGCGGGACGAAACGCTGTACATGCGCACGACGCGCGGTCCGCGACGCGTGCACGTGATTTATCGCCGTGTCGACGACGATTTTCTGGATCCGACCGTGTTCCGCGCCGATTCCGTGCTCGGCATTCCGGGACTGTTCGCGGCCGTGCGTGCGGGACGCGTCACCGTGGCTAATGCGTGCGGCACGGGCGTGGCCGACGACAAATCGATTTATCCGTTCGTGCCGGAGATGATCCGCTTTTATCTCAGCGAAGATCCGATCCTCATCAACGTGCCGACCTATCGCCTGAGCAAGCCGGACGACTGTAAGTATACTTTGGAACATTTGGACGAATTGGTCGTGAAGGAAGTCCACGGTGCCGGCGGTTACGGTATGTTGGTTGGGCCTGCGGCGTCGAAAGCGGAGCTTGAAGATTTTCGTGCGCGCATCAAAGCCGATCCGGCGCGTTATATCGCGCAGCCGACGCTGGCATTGTCGACGTGTCCCACGTTTGTCGACGCCGGCATCGCGCCACGGCATATCGATCTTCGTCCGTACGTGCTGTCAGGGCAGGACATCGTCGTCGTGCCGGGCGGATTGACGCGCGTGGCGTTGCGCGATGGCTCGCTCGTGGTGAATTCGTCGCAAGGCGGCGGCACGAAAGACAGCTGGGTCTTGGAGGCGTAGATGCTGTGCCGGACCGCGAGCGATCTGTACTGGCTGTCGCGCTATATCGAACGCGCCGAGAATACGGCGCGCTTCATCGATTTCACACAACGCATCGCGCTGTTGCCGGCACGGCTCGACCCCCGCCGCGCGGAGGCCGCGAGTTGGCAGCGTGCACTCGATGCACTGGGACTGGATGAAGCGTACGAGAAAGCGCACGGTGCGCCGACGGAAGGACGCGTATTGCATTATTTGATTCTCGATCCGGCGAATCCGACCTCGATCTACAATTGTTTGCGCTATGCGCGTGAGAACGGTCGCGCGCAGCGCGGCGCGATTTCCGCAGAGATGTATCAGGATCTCAACGCGTCCTGGCTGGAAATCAACGAGATGGCGTGGGGCCAGATCGTCAGCGACGGTGTCACACCGTTTCTCGAGTGGTTGAAGACGCGTTCGGCGGCGTTTCGCGGCGTTGTCGTGGGCACGATGGGCCGCGACGAAGGCTACAACTTCATGCGGCTCGGCACGTTCATCGAGCGCGCGGACAACACCGTGCGCCTGCTCGACATCAAATACGCGCAAGCCGAGCACGACGAGATGAATGCCGAGCGCAACATCGTCGAATACTATCAATGGAGCGCGATGTTGCAGGCCATTTCCGCCTTCGAAACGTACCGCAAGATTTTTCGCGACACCGTAACGGCCGAACGCGTGATCGAATTGCTGATTTATCGCAGCGACGTGCCGCGTTCGCTGGCGACGTGCTGCGAGGCGATGCATTCGATCCTGCAGAAACTGTCCGGTGGCGAAGCGATCGAAGCGTCGCGGTTGGCCGGATCGCTGTCAGCGTCATTCCGTTACGGCCGCATCGACGATGTGTTCGAAGCGGGCATGCAGCCGTTTCTCGATGGTGTCATGCAACGCATCGATACGCTCACCAACGAAATCGTGCGACAGTTCATGACATCCATCGATGTCGTCGCGAATTGATCGCGCGATTGTTAGACTTCGCCGCCGCTCACTCATCTGATTTCGACACATGACTTATTGTGTGGCCATCAATCTGCAAGCCGGGCTCGTGTTCGCGTCGGACTCGCGCACGAATGCCGGCGTGGACAACATCGCGCGCTTCGAGAAGATGCGCGTGTTCGCCAAAGACGGCGATCGGATGATCGTGACGCTGTCAGCCGGCAATCTGTCGGTGACGCAGAACGCACAAAGCCTGCTCGAACTGCGTGCACGCAATGAGCCGCAAAACCTGAATATCTGGAACGCCAAATCGCTGTTCGAGGTGGCGGGGTTGGTGGGCGACGCGATGCGCGAAGTGCGCGCGCGCGACGAAAGCTATCTGCGCGCGCAATACATCGATGCCTCGGCGAGCTTCATCGTGGGTGGGCAAATCGCGGGAGAAACACCGCGGCTGTTCCTCGTTTATTCGGAAGGCAACTTCATCGAAGCCTCGAACGACACGCCGTTCGTGCAGATCGGCGAAATCAAATACGGCAAGCCGATTCTCGACCGCATCATTCGTCGCGATTCGACGCTGGCCGATGCGGTGAAGTGCACGCTGGTTTCCTTCGACTCGACGATTCGATCGAACATCTCCGTCGGCGCGCCGATCGATTTGCTGATTTACGACATCGACAGTTTGCGAGTCGGTATGAAACGCCGACTGGAAGAGAACGATCCGTACCTCGAAACCATCCGCAACGGATGGGAAGACGGCCTACGCAGCGCGTTCGACCATCTTCCCGCCAACGACTGGACGTAACGTCCAGTCGACACCGTCGTGTTATGACCTCACGCCTCTCGGTGCGAGTGGGCGGCTTCTTGGACGGCTTTGTCGGTTTCCTCGCGCGATTCGAGTTTTTCGCCGAGCAAACGCCGCACGAAC
>CAZZWP010000171.1:0-4670 GCA_964657965.1 uncultured Rudaea sp.
TCGAGCGAGTCGCGGGCGTTGGAGATCGCCCGGGCCGCGCCGAACAGGCCCTTCTCCACGTCAAGGACGACGACGTCGAAGACGCCCGCAACGGCGGCGGCGACGGTCCGCTGATCGATCTCAACGAACTCAAGCGCAAACCGGCATTCGAACTGCTGAAACTCGCCGAAGAACTCGGCATTCAGGAGGGCGTCGCCCGCGCGCGCAAACAGGACATCGTCTTTTTAATCCTGAAAGCCCACGCCCGCAGCGGCGGCGGCATTTATGGCGAAGGCGTCCTCGAAATCCTTCAAGACGGCTTCGGCTTTCTGCGCGGACCCGATGAATCGTACTTGGCCGGCCCCGATGATATTTACGTGTCGCCGAGTCAAATCCGCCGCTTCAATCTGCGCACCGGCGATTACATCACCGGCCGCATCCGTCCGCCGAAAGAAGGCGAGCGTTATTTCGCACTGCTCAAAGTCGACAATATCAACGCCGAGCCGCCCGAAGCGTCGAAGCACAAAGTGTTGTTCGAAAACCTCACTGCGCTTTTCCCGCGCAAAATGTTCCATCTGGAACGCGGCAACGGTTCGACAGAAGACATCACCGGCCGCATTCTCGATCTGATCGCGCCGATCGGTCGTGGCCAGCGTGGCCTCATCGTCTCGCAGCCGAAAGCCGGCAAGACGATGATGTTGCAGAACGTCGCGCAGGCGATCGTGCACAACCATCCGGACGTGCATCTGATCATCCTGCTCATCGACGAGCGCCCGGAAGAAGTGACGGAAATGCAGCGCGGCGTGCGCGCCGAAGTGATTTCGTCGACGTTCGACGAACCGGCCGTGCGTCACGTTCAAGTCGCCGAGATGGTGATCGAGCGCGCGAAGCGATTGGTCGAGCACAAGAAAGATGTCGTGATCTTGCTCGATTCGATCACGCGTCTGGCTCGCGCCTACAACACTGTCGTTCCCGCGTCCGGCAAGGTGCTGACGGGTGGTGTCGACGCGAATGCGTTGCAGCGTCCGAAGCGTTTCTTCGGAGCGGCGCGTAACGTCGAGGAAGGCGGTAGCTTGACCATTCTCGCCACCGCGCTGGTCGAAACCGGCTCGAAGATGGACGAGGTGATCTACGAAGAATTCAAAGGCACCGGCAACATGGAAGTGCATTTGGATCGTCGCATTTCCGAGAAGCGTGTTTATCCGTCGATCAATATCAATCGTTCCGGCACGCGTCGCGAAGAATTGTTGATCGAGCCCGACATGCTGCAGAAGATCTGGATCCTGCGGAAACTGCTGCACCCGATGGATGAGCTGGCGGCGATGGAATTCATGCTCGACAAGATGAAGAATACGAAGTCGAACGATGAGTTTTTCAACGCGATGAAGCGCTGACAAGCGTCATGCGCGCAATCGAGAATTAACGGGCGCCTTTTGGGCGCCCTTTTTTTATCCATCGGTCGTTGACTTGTAGCCCGTGCCGCTGCGACGATCGCCGCACATTAGAACGGCAGGTTGTTCATTTTGGGGAAGGGGATTCGCATGCGTCGCTACGCGCTTTCAAAGCTTGCCATCGCCTGGTTTTTTCTGCTTCTAGCGGGTTGTGTCGCAGCACCGAAGCACCTGGGTTACAACAAAGAATCCAGCGCACCGATCAAGCGCATCGTCGTCCTGCCGATGCGACATTCTGAAATCAACTTGATGATCGTCAACAATCCGGGTTTCAGCTTTGGCTTGATCGGACTGGCGGTCGCGGAGGCCAATATCGTGCCAAAACGTCATTGGCTGCAAGACGAAGTCGTGAAAGATCATTTCGACTACATCGGCGAATTCAAAGACGAATTCACTAAGGCGATGGCCGATCGAGGTTACGAACTTCGCTGGAGCGACCCCGTCCAGCTGGCCGACGGTGCGAAAGACGTGGCACGAGAAAATTACGGCTTGCGTAAAACTTACCAGCCTGACCCGAATGCGGATGCCATTCTCGACATCGATTTCGGTTTCGTCGGCTATGCCGCGGCGGGAAGCAGCGATAAAGCGCCCTATCGACCCACGGTCGTGATCACGGCGCGCTTGGTCGGCGCCGACGGCAAAAAAGTTTTGTTCGAAGATTTCATCGTCTATAACAGTGTGTTTTCATTTTTGAAAGATCCGATCACCGTCGAGCCCGACGAACATTATGTCTATCCCGAATTCAACGCGCTCCAAGCAGCGGGACCGGAAGCGGTGAAAGGTCTGCAGGGTGCTTTCCACGCAACGGCCGACGAGTTGGCCAAGCAGTTTTGAGCGTGCAGCGTTTTTTACTCGTATCGGTTTTCGCGGCGATGTCTACCAATTCGCTGGCGCAACAAGCGCTTTCCCAAGCGTGCGCGGCGAACGCATCCGCACTGGGCGTTCAAACCTACGTGATGTTCACGGGTAGCAACGAGCATCGCAAGCCAAAAACTTCGGAATTCGTCGTCGATTCGCGCGGAAACTGTTTGCTCACGGCTGATGGAAAATCGGTGCCGGCGTTGTTGATTCGAATTGATCCCATCACACAGCCTGTCAATCTCAAACTGACGAGCGTGAGCGGCAAAGAATCGACATTGCCTGCTCACGTGGCAATCCTCGATGCGAAGTTCGAGGAGATAAAAACCTACGCGTTTGAGCATTTCAACAAACGCGGCGCTGATTACACAACGACGGTGTTCCTCAATCCGTCGGACACGGTCCGTTACCTATTGGCCACGCCGGACGTCGAGTGGATAGGTCGACAGAATCAAACGACGCAAGGCCGCCGCTGGACGACGATTTGGTCAACCGGTGTATTGACGGGGACTATCTCGAACGGCACCGAAGATCGGCGGTCGATTCCTTTCTCCGTATTTGGAACGTTGCGTCTCGAACCGGAAGACGACAATCGACTCGTCGGCGCCTCACGCTAGTCGAAATTAGTGTAAAGATTGCGCCAGGTCTTTCGGCATCTTGCTCTATTTGGACAGCGCGGCATACTCGGGGTTTGGACGTCTAACCGCCGGGGTTTTTTATGCGCCGTTTCGCTGCGTTGATGAGTTCGCTTCTGTTTGCGATTCAGTTTGTGCCCGCGTTCGCGGCTGAGCACGATCACGACGATTCGGTAAAAGTCGAAACCGAAGTCAAAAAAGGCGGCGACGAAAAGAAGAACGACATTCCGCCCGAGAAAGCGGTCGTCACGAATCATAGTGTCGCCGTCGGCGGGCGCAGTCTTTCGTACAAGGCGACGGCGGGCACGCTGATCATTCGCGACGACAAAGGCAAACCCGATGCGAGTGTTTTCTATGTCGCGTACACGCTCGATGGCGATTCAAGCAAACGCCCGGTGACTTTTCTGTACAACGGCGGTCCCGGCTCGGCGAGCATCTGGTTGCACATGGGCTCGCTCGGGCCGGTTCGCGTGTTGACAGAAAGCCCAGACGCGACGGCACCCGCGCCGTTTCGCGTCGTGCCGAATGGCGACAGTCTGCTCGACAAATCCGATCTCGTTTTCATCGACGCGATCGGCACGGGATTTTCGAAAGGTCTGCCGAAAGGCAAAGACGAAAACGGCAAGCCCGACAAAGACGACGAAAATCCCAGCAAACGTTTCTGGGGCACCGATCAGGACATCGATGCGTTCGGTCGTTTCATTGAGCGCTACATCACCGTGAACAAGCGTTGGAATTCGCCCAAGTTTTTATTCGGCGAATCGTACGGCACGCCGCGTTCGGCGGGATTGGCGAAGTGGCTGGAAGATAAAGGCATCGCGGTGAACGGCGTGGTGTTGCTGTCGTCGATCATCAATTACGCGACGCGCTTGCCGGGGCTCGACAACGATTACGTCAACCTTCTGCCGTCGTACGCGGCGATTGCGTGGTATCACAATAAGCTCGCGAACAAGCCGGCGACGCTGGAGCCGTTCCTCACCGAAGTGCGCAATTTCGCGCGCGGCGATTACGCGGTTGCACTGAACAAAGGACAGGACCTGACGACCGCCGATCGCGACGCCATCGCCGAGCGCATGTCGAAGTACACCGGCTTGAGCGTGACATATCTGAAAGAAGCGAACCTGCGCGTGAGCCAGCCGCGCTTTCGCAAAGAGCTGATGCGCGACGACCGCCGCACGCTCGGCCGTTACGATGGACGCTTCGAAGGTATCGACAGCGACGCCGCCGGCGAAACGCCCGAAAGCGATGCGGCCGATACCGCCATCCGCGGCGCGTTCACGGGCGCGTTCAACGACTATCTCGAACGCGACCTCAATTATTCGAGCGACGTTGATTACAAGGTATCGGCCAACGCGATTCGCGACTGGGACTGGAAACACGCGATCCGCGGATCGCAACGTCCGGTGCCGCTGCCGATCATGGGTTCGGATCTGGGCGATGCGATGCGTACCAATCCGCATTTGAAAGTGATGTCGGCGAATGGATATTTCGATCTGGCCACGCCGTTTTTCGCCACCGAATACGATCTCGGCCACATGGATATCGACGCGAAACTGCGCGGCAATCTCAGCTTCACGTATTACCCGTCGGGTCACATGGTGTACTTGAACGTGGATGCGCTGAAGCAATTCAAGCAGGATCTGGCGGCGTTTTACGATTCCGCCGCGCCGCACTGATGCAAAAATTCCGGCCCAAAAAACAGCGGCCGCTCCTGGGGAAGAGCGGCCGCTCGGTGCTGCCTATCTGC
>CAZZWP010000172.1:0-4518 GCA_964657965.1 uncultured Rudaea sp.
GCGCTGGGCTCGGGCGTGTTTTTGAAATTACGTTTGCGCGTGTATTCGCGAAGGGCCATGGCGTCATCGTACCAGTGCCATGAAATGGAATGAACGCCTTATCTTCACGCCGGTTTGATCGCTTCGTTTGCAAAAATCCAAACGTGAGCATCGCATGAGGGCAAAATGCCCGCGAATGAAACGCGTCGAGCGTTCGATCCCACATCGTTGCAATTGGCATGCTCTCTGCCTAATCGAACTTGTTGCAAACAACCGAAAAGGAAATTACATGAAAAGGATGAATCAAATTTTGGTCGCCGCATCGATGGTGCTGGTTGCGTCGATTTCATATGCGCAAACGTCGCCGCCGACCGAAACGCAGATGCGTGATAACGCCGATACGCAAAATCGCATGGCTACCGACGGGAGCGATGTGACCAAACGTCAACGCGCTTACTTTGGAAGCCTCGATCACAATCATCACGGCTATTTGACGAGCGACGACATTGGCGCAGACCCGTTCCTCACGCAGAATTTTCCGAAATGCGACGTCGACCACGACGGCAAGTTGACGTGGGCCGAATTCAAGACGTGCACACACAACAACCCGCCGCCGACGCATTAATTAAAACAATGTCAGCCTGAGCCGAGTTGCCGGTGGCTGCTCGCTCAGGCTTCGTCACATTTAGAGATTCGGTATCAATGATTTTGATGATCAGCGGACATGTTCGGAACTGAGCCCAGGAATGCGATGAGTGCCACGGCGAGCCAAATTAAAGAAGCAACGCGCGAATTGGCGAAAGCGTTGGCGGTAGAACCGCGCACGTTGAAAGAAGCCGGCCTGGTCTACGTGAGCGACGAAGAGCCCGGTTTTAAACGGCGCAAGGCGGGAAAACATTTCATATTCTTCGGCATCGACGGTAAGCGCTTGCGTAACCAAAAAACCGTCGCGCGTATCCGCCGTCTGGCGATTCCGCCCGCTTACAAGGACGTATGGATTTGTCGCCACGATAACGGACATCTCCAAGCCACAGGCCGCGATGCGCGCGGGAGAAAACAATATCGCTATCACGCCGGTTGGCGCATGGTGCGCGATGCGGCCAAATACGAGAAGTTGGCGGAATTCGCCGATAAGCTTCCGGCGTTGCGCAAGCAGATCAATGCCGACCTCAAACTCGAGGGATTGCCGCGCCGCAAGGTCGTCGCTGCGGTTGTCCGGTTATTGCAGAAATCGCTGATCCGCGTCGGCAATGAAGAGTATTCGCGCACCAACGGATCGTACGGCTTGACCACCATGCGCAATCGTCATGTCCGCGTGCGTGGCAAACATCTCGAGTTTTCGTTTCGAGGGAAAAGCGGGAAATTTCACGCCATCGAACTCGACGACGATCGGCTGGCGCGTATCGTTCGCCGTTGCCAAGAGTTGCCGGGACAGAAATTGTTTCAGTTTCGCAATGACGAAGGCGTTGTTGACGAAGTGGATTCTAACGATGTGAACGACTATATCCGCGACATCGCGGGACCGGAATTCAGCGCCAAATATTTTCGAACGTGGGCGGGTACGCTGTTGGCGGCGCGCGCATTGAGCGCGGCGGACGTGGCTGAGACTAAGGCAGATGAGAAATCGCGCATCACGAGCGCGATTGCCGAGGTAGCGCAACGCCTCGGCAACACGCCCACGGTTTGTCGCGCGTCTTATGTGCATCCGGCAGTGCTCGAAACCTACGCCGCAGGCGCGCTCGCATTGCCCGCGCCGGTGTCGGCCAGCCGCCGACCGAAGACTGCGTTATCGTCGGAAGAAAAAGCCCTGCGACGTCTGCTGCGACGTTTCGAAAAGCGGCGCCGCTGAGGCAGTTGGATGAGGCAACGTGCAGATTTGCGCCGCGCCCTTGTAAAATATGGAGACGACGAGATACTTTATCGTCGACAAAAAAAAGTGATCTCAACGGCTCGGCAACGGGACAACTAGGGGAAACGCATGACACGGTACGTCTACGCATTCGATACGCCAGAAGCTGCCGTTGCAGCCGCCAAGTATCTCAACACGGGTGGAATCGAAGAAGAACGTGTATCGTTGATCGCGCGCAGTGACATCAGCGAAAGCGAACTACCCGATAGTCTGGTGGACGTCTCGATGGATTTCGGCCCCTCGATAAAGCGCGGCACGATATTCGGTGCGGCGACAGGGCTTCTCATCGGCATCGTGGTGCCGCTGATTCCTGCCGTGGGCTTGTCCGTGAGCGCATTTGAGCTGATTGCTTTCGTGGTTGGCGGTGCGCTGATCGGCACGTGGAGCGCATCGATGATCGGCGCCTCGGTGCCGAACGATCTGAGCCGTCGATTCAAGGATGAGATCGACGCCGGCCGCACTTTGTTGGTCGTCAATACCGATAGCGACAATGAACGCAAGATCATCGCCGGCATATCGAAGGTTGGACAGCACCACCTGGTATGGCAGAGCGATTCCAAACGCGTGCCGGAGCTTGCGAACTAGTCTTTGTGAGCCGCGTTGTCGGCGCGTTTTGCGCCGATGCGCCGGTCCAGCGATCCGAAGAGTTTCTTGAATAGACGCGACAACTTGCCGCGTTTCGTCTTGCGCAGTTTTTCGTCTTCGCTCGTCAGCCAGGCGACTTGAATCACGCGGCGATCGCCTTCGAACGGCAAATGACCGTGGAACGAATTGTCGGCACGTTTGAACACGACAAAATTGCCGTAGACGGGTTTTACTTCGGGCGCGACGACATCGTCGACGTTGTCGATCCTCGCCAGAAAGCGAAAGCACCCCGCGCTCGTGTCAGGCCACGACGCGTTTAAGTACAGCAGCGCAGTCGCCACCTTCGATTTGCTATCCGTATGAATCGTTCCGTGGCGCTTATTGAGCGCGCGGCATAGCGTCACCAGCGTCGGATACTGCCCCAGATTTTCTATACCCAGCTTCGCGCCGATTGCGGTGGCGACAGCCGGGTCGATCAAGTCGCCGATGAGCTGATTGATCGAATTGCCGCAGTCTTTCGCCTCATAGGGAAAAAAACCCGCACCGGCGTACTGCGGAAAATCATCGTAAAGCGTGCGCGCGGAGTCGCGCGGCAACTGCTCGCGCGCAATCAAAAAATGAAACGGTTCGGAGCGAACCACCGTATCGGCGCGGTCCAGATTGGCCGGGTCGAAAAAAACCGGTTGCGCGGTCGGCTTCATGGCGGCATTCATGGGCGCATTCTAACTCGACTGCGTAAACGTTCGCTTTTTTTGGGTGGACGCAACGGGCGCACGTCGGTATCATTCTCGCTCGCCCGCAACCTTCGCCTCGGACTGGTGTCAATCAGCCCGCAGGTTGGCCTGCATCTGAAGTTTGCGCCTTCCACCACAGGCGACGTGATGACCGCAGCACTCCTTGCATTAGCCGACGGCAGCCTTTTCCGCGGCATTTCCATCGGCGCGGACGGCCAGACCGTCGGCGAAGCCGTTTTCAATACCGCCATCACGGGTTACCAGGAAATCATCACGGATCCGTCGTACGCGCGGCAAATCGTCACGCTGACGAATCCGCATATCGGCAACACCGGTTGCAATCCCGTCGACGAAGAATCCGACCGCGTGCATGCGGCGGGACTCGTCATCCGCGATCTCCCGCGGCTGGCCAGTAACTGGCGCTCACGCGAATCGCTGGGCGATTATTTGCGTAGACATAACATCGTCGGCATCGCCGAAATCGATACGCGACGTCTCACGCGAATTTTGCGCGACAAGGGTGCGCAGAACGCGTGCCTTGTCGCCGGCGAAACTATTTCCGAACAAGACGCGCTGGCTCAGGCGCGCGCGTTTGCCGGATTGAAAGGGATGGATTTGGCGAGGGTGGTCAGCGTCACTGAGACATATCGCTTCGAGGAAGGCAGTTACGATCTCGATAGCGGAAAATTCGCGAGCCCGGCAAAAAAATTCCGTGTCGTCGCGTACGACTTCGGCGTCAAGCGCAACATCCTGCGCATGATGGTCGATCGCGGATGCGAGGTGATCGTCGTGCCTGCGCAAACATCGGCAGCCGACGCGCTGGCTCACAAACCGAATGGGGTATTTTTGGCGAATGGTCCTGGCGATCCCGAGCCGTGCGATTACGCCATCGCGGCGGCGCGCGAATTCATCCGTCGCAAAATTCCTTTGTTCGGTATTTGCCTCGGTCATCAGATTCTCGGGCTTGCCGCTGGCGCGAAAACGTTGAAGATGAAGTTCGGCCATCACGGCGCGAATCATCCAGTGATCGATCTTGAAACGGGTCGTGTGATGATCTCGAGCCAGAACCACGGCTTCGCCGTCGATGAATCGACACTGCCGTCCAACGTACAAATCACGCACCGGTCGCTGTTCGACGGATCGAATCAAGGCATTCGATTGACCGACGCGCCGGCATTCAGTTTTCAGGGGCATCCAGAGGCCAGTCCGGGTCCGCACGACGTGGGCGGACTTTTCGATCATTTCATTCGCTCGATGGAGGCGCACGCGGCTGCCGCGGCGTAAATTGCCATGAAGAAAAGTATACTTTAT
>CAZZWP010000173.1:0-4379 GCA_964657965.1 uncultured Rudaea sp.
TGCAGAAAGCAGCAAACGTTCGGTGTGGTCTTTTAACCGGAAAAAGCGCGAACCGTTCGGCGTGGCGTAAACGCGCTCGCCTTCGAATACCGAAGAACCGTAATGCAATGCGTGGGCGCCGACGTGGACCGTCGCTTCAGCCCAGGGTTTGAGTCGTCCGTTATGCCAGATCAGGGAAGAAGCGTTCATTTTATTTCCTCAGGCCTGAGCGGCCGCGACGGGAACGGGTGTGGGTCGTTGACTCAAGCGTTCGATGCGATTGATCACTTCGAGCGCGGCAAGCGCGGTGGCTTCGACGATGTCGGTCGACGTGCCGCGTCCGCGCAGTTCGCGATCGACGTGGCGCACATCAAGCGTCGCGCGGCCTTGCGCATCGGCGCCGTAACTGAGCGAGCGAATCTGGAAATCGGCGATATCGAATTCGACACCGGCGGCACGCTCCATCGCGCGAAGCACAGCGTGCACGGGACCATCCCCAATCGCCGACTCGGTGGAAACGCGGCCATCTTCGTGCCGCAGTTTCACCGACGCCGACGCGCGGCCGCCGAGATGCGTCGTCGCGTCGAGGTTGTCCAGCTTCCAGGGTCCGAGCGCTTCGGGATCTTGCCCGAGTGCGAGCGCATCGAGATCGCCGTCGAACACTTCTTTCTTCTTGTCGGCGAGTGTCTTGAAGCGCGCGAAGACGTTATCCAGCGCAGCATCGTCGAGTTCGTGACCGAGACTCACCAACCGTTCGCGCAAGGCATGACGGCCGGAATGTTTGCCGAGCACGAGCTGCGTGCGCGAGAAACCGACGTCTTCCGGCTTCATGATTTCGTACGTCTCGCGATTCTTCAGCATGCCGTGCTGATGAATACCGGATTCGTGCGCGAACGCGTTGTCGCCGACGACGGCCTTATTGCGCGGAATCGTCGAGCCGACCAGATCGGACAAAAGGCGCGCCGTCGGATAAAGCAGCGGCGTGCGGATGTTGGTGTCGAGCTGGAAGCGATCGGCGCGCGTGCGCAGCACCATGACGATTTCTTCGAGCGCCGCGTTGCCGGCGCGTTCGCCGATGCCGTTGATCGTGCATTCGACTTGTCGCGCGCCGGCGGCCAATGCCGCGACGCTGTTGGCCACGCCGAGGCCGAGATCGTTGTGGCAATGCGCGCTGAGCACGACGTTCTCGATGCCTTTGACTTCGTTTTTCAAACGCGTGAACAGCGCGAAGATTTCGTCGGGCGTCGTATAGCCGACGGTGTCGGGTACGTTCACGGTCGTCGCGCCGGCTTCGATCATGAGCGACAGCGCCTGGATCAGGAATTCGGGTTCGGTGCGGATCGCGTCTTCTGCGGAAAATTCCACTTCTGCACAAAGTTCACGGGCGCGTCGCACCGCCTTGAAGCCGGTCTCGAGCACTTGCTCGCGGCTCATGTTGAGTTTGTGGCGGCGGTGGATCGGACTCGTGGCCAGGAAGATATGAATGCGCGCGCGTTCGGCCGATTCGGTGGCGCGGGCGACGGCTTCGATATCACCGATTTGCGCACGGGCCAGACCGCAAATGACCGGTCCGCGAATTTCGGTGGCGACGGCACGCACCGAATCGAAGTCGCCGTCGGAGGCTTGTGGGAATCCCGCTTCAATGACGTCGACGCCGAGATCGCAGAGCGCATGGGCCATGCGCAATTTCTGCGCGCGGCTCATCGAGAAGCCGGGTGCTTGTTCGCCGTCGCGCAACGTCGTGTCGAAAATGCTGACGCGATCGCGAGGTGTTCCGGGTACTACGTGCAGTTCTGTGGTTTGCATGATGGCTCCGCTGTGTCGCGGGCATTGGGCTTAAAAAAAAACCCCGCTCGGTTTCCCGGTGCGGGGTTTTAGGATTGTGTCGTTGTCTGCGACGCGCCCTAACCCGCACCTCCGGTGGTAATAAGGAGTACGAGTACAAGGACGAGAAGTGCAACAGAACGCGAACCGGCAACGCCGCCGAACCGAGTAAACGGGCCGGTCAGGAGTGTGTTGCTGGCGCTGTTGCGTTGCGACATGCGTCCGACCTTAAGCGAACGTGAAATGCCGTGTCAACCCTTTTTTCGTAAATGTCGCAAAATCGGCGCGTTGATCGCGATTTCGGACGGTTAGACGGCTAAACGTCCGAACCTGCCGGCTTGGCGGTTGCGCGTCAGGCCGCGTTTTCACCGTTGAAGCGGACGCGACGATTCTCGACGATCCATTCGCAGAGCCGCCACTGCAGGAAATCGACACATTCCGGGCCGGGCAGTTCCTCGGCCAGTGTCATCAACAGATCCACGAGTTCTTGCGACAACTGGCTGGCTTCGAGCGATTCGTCGGCGATGCGGGTGACGACAGCATCCATCTGCCGCGTGTCGCGGATTTCCGCGACGATCTTGCCGCGCCGTGCGCCGCGCTGATCACGCGGCGCCACGGACAGCCGCAGCGCGCACGTATCGGCGCCGGTCGTGTCGAGCGACAACGACCATGTGCAGTTGCTATCGTCGCAAAACACCTGAAGAGGCTGAGGGTTCATCGGTCGAACAAACTCCGGCGCTGGCGGCAGCGTTGCAGACAGAGGCAAAAGACCGTTTGGACGGTCTATCCGAAGCCTGCGCGAAATCCGATTCTAGACTAAACCGGCAAAAAAATGCGCAACGGCATGTCAGACCGCGTTCATGCGTAGGCAAGCACACTGGCCGCCGCAAACAGGAGTTCGCCATGAAAACGGAAATTTCGGTGCCCGATATTGGTTTGATCGCAATGACTCGCGGGCTGTTGGGCGTGGGAATCGGATTACTCGCCGCCGGGAAATTGAACGGTGCGCGGAAACCCATCGGGTTGGCGCTGGTTGCGGTCGGTCTGGCTAGCACCGTGCCACTGATCCTCGACGTGCTGGAAGGCCTCGACAAACCCGCGCCGGCGCGACGCAAGCGCCCCGTTAAAGTTAAAGCCGTCTAGACATTTAGACGGCTCAACCGTCAGGGCAGGTCTTTCGATTCCGGTGCGTGCTTGATGCGGATGGTATCTGCCGGCGGAATGTCGACAGCGGGCTGCCCCGCCGCACGCAACGCATCGTTCAGACGCAACAACTCGTGCGCTTTGATGGCTGTCCAGTGCGAGATGGCGCTGGCGAGCCGCCGGTCGGTCGCGGCGAGCACTTCGCGTTGCGGCTGCGTCGGTGCGCCATCCGATGCTTCGATATCGGCTGCCAACGTGGATAGCACCTCCCCGATGGAACCGAGATTGTTCGTCGCGTCGCCGTCGCCCGATTTCAGGGGTTTGGCGGCAGTCTTGTAGCTTGCAAGCGCCGATTTCATCGCAGTGCCGGACGACTGCTTCTCGATCTCCTCGACACGCGAATTCACGAAATCGAGTTCCGCATACGCGATGTAGTCGCGATCCAGCGCGCCGTATACATCGCGGCTGAACGTCATCGTCGACCGCAACGCCTGTGTATCGACGGCCACGCGTGGGTCCGCTCGCACCTCGAACGCCGCATCGAACCGACGTCCGTCCACGTTCAATGACGCCGTATATTTTCCCGGCGCGACGAGCATGCCGGCCGGGGTCGTCGGCGACGATGCACCGAATACGGCGGCGATGCTGTATTCGTAGCGCGTTGCACGCGGACGCTGCGTGCGCAGGTTCCAAACGTAGCGGTGCATTCCAGCCGCCGCCGAGAGGGTGGGCTCAGGGTGAGTCCACGCTTTCGTGAAATAGCGTTCGGCGGTCGCGTCGTCGGGCGTGGTCGTGATCGTGCGGATGACGGAATTCGTTTCATCCCGAATTTCCAGCGTGATGTTCTTCGCATCGCTGGGCAGCCAGTAGTCTAGGATCGCTCCATCCGGCGGATTCGTGCCAAGGGCTGTGTCGGCCGGCGGCGGCGTATCGCGATTCTGGCTGCCGCGCACGCGAATGGCCGCGGCGGGTTCGAGCAAGACGGGACTATTGCCGGCAACCTTTGCGACTTGACGCAGCGGTGCGACGTCATCGAGCACCCAGATCGCGCGGCCTTGCGTCGCGGCGATCAGGTCGTCGCCGTGCACGAGCAGATCGCGCACCCACGCCGTCGGCAGATTGCGCTGCAGGGACTGCCAGTGATCGCCGTCGTCGAAAGAAACGAAGACACCGCGATCGGTGCCTGCATACAGCAATCCGCCGCGGACTGGATCGGCTCGAACGACATCGACGAACGATGTCGCGGGAAGTCCGGCATCGATTTCCGTCCATGTCTTGCCGTTGTCACGCGTTCGCAGGACGTGCGGATGGAATTGGTCGAGGCGATGCGTATCGACGGCGACATACACACTGCCCGGCGTCGCGGCGGACACATCGACGCTAGCGATCTTCGACCACGGCGCGATCGACTTCGGTGTCACGTTGCTCCAATG
>CAZZWP010000174.1:0-4311 GCA_964657965.1 uncultured Rudaea sp.
CGATTGAGCGAAAAACGGTTCTTGAAATTCGCGCGATCGCAGGAGTCTTACCATTGGTTGCCGCAACCGGCGGTGCCGGACGCGCAGATCCCGCTTCGCGCGACCTGTCGCGACACCTCACTTGTCGTGACAATCGAGGCCGGTGAATGGCCTGGCCGTTTGAGTTCTTACTCGCTGTTCGTCGTTGCCAAGCAGGGCAATCTGAGTCTGCGCCGACTGGTTTCGTTGCGCGTCGGGCAAACGCCGGTTGTCGATACGGTGTCGAACAAGCAAATCGACTTGGCCGAGGTCCGTTTAGAAAACCGGAACGTGGTCGTGAAAATTCCGAACGTCGGGACACTGCAGGACGGTTATGTGAAAGTGGCCCGATCACGTTCCGCGTTCTGGGTATTCGACCGGTTCGGTTGGCAGCCGATCGATTAATTCCAAACGATGCGCGACCTTCGTCGCAACTGGCGTTCGCTTCGATTGACTTCCGGCGAGGCTCTCGCGATGCTGCGCAGGCGCAGATAGTCCCGCGCTCCATTCTCGATGTTTTCCACCTGGAGATTTCGATGAAGACAATTTTTTTGGCAACAGCTTTAGGGATAGGGTTACTTGCTTCGGCGGGTGTTTACGCAGCGGACGCTCCAGCGGGAGCGACTGCCGAATGCAAAGATGGAACGTATTACAGTGGCGCCTCGCATCAAGGCGCGTGCAAAGGTCACAAGGGCGTACAGACGTGGCTGGATAAATCGGCCGCAACACCGGCGACGCCCGCCGCACCGGCGGCATCGACTGCCAGCGCATCGAAGCCGGCTCCGGCCACGAAGACAGCGACCCCTGCGTCTGCCGACTCAGGCGGTACGCCGATCGCGACATGCAACGACGGCACGACGTTCAGCGGCACCTCGCATCGCGGCGCTTGTCGCGGCCACAAGGGCGTAGCCACATGGCTCGATACGCCGGCGGCCGCGACGCCTGCCAAGACGACAGCCGCCACGCCAGCGCCCGCTCCGGCGGCAACGCCCGCGGCACCGGCCAAGCCTGCGACGACGGAAACCACGTCGAAGACACCGACACCGGCTTCGCAAATTCAACAGAAGGCAGGCGGTGGCCCAGGTCTGGTTTGGGTGAATTCCAGTTCGAAGGTCTATCACTGCCAAAACGATCAGTGGTACGGCAAAACGAAGGAAGGTTCGTACATGTCGGAAGCGGCGGCGAAAGCGGCCGGCAATCGCGCGGCGGCCGGCAAGGAATGCGGCGGCTGATTGATCAGCTCGATCCGTTACGTGAAAACGCCCGGCGAACAACCGGGCGTTTTTATTTTTGTATTAAGCAGAACGATTGCGACCGACGATCACCAGAGCGATGCCGCCGAGAATAGCGACTGCAGCGATAACGAGTCGTGTCGTCATCACTTCGCCGAGAAACAAGATTCCACCGACGGCGGCGATGATCGGAACGCTGAGTTGGACGACCGCGGCTTGGGTCGCCGGCAGGCCCGGCAGTGCGGCGTACCAGATCGCGTAGCCGAGGCCCGAGGTGATCGCACCGGACGCGATCGCGTAGCAAACGCCGCCCAAATCGATCGACATCCAGTGCATACCGCACAAACTAAAGACGATCGTGAACGGTACCGCCAACATGAAATTGCCAGCCGTCGTCGCGGTCGCATCGCCTATGCTCTTTTTGCCGCGTAGCGAATAGATTCCCCAGGCGATGCCTGCGGCGATCATCAACGCCGTACCGCCGAACGATGGCGCCGCGACACCGGGCAGGACGAGGACGATCAATCCCGTGAACGCGCAAACGATGCCGATCGTTCCGAACATGCGCAGGCGCTCGCCGCTCCATAAGCCATAACCGATCATCGTCACTTGCACGGCGCCGAATAAAAGCAATGCGCCGGTGGCCGCCGACAGACTGATATAAGCCAGTGAGAAACACGCGGCATACGCAAAGAGTGCGAACGCGGAAAGCCAATGACCTGTCGTTTCGTTTGTGCCCTTTCGAAGGCGTACGATCATCCACAAGACGATGGCGCCGGAAACGAGGCGGACGGTCGTGAACGTCGCCGCATCAATGTGCGTCTGCTTGAGCGCGATTCGACACAAGAGCGAATTGCCCGCAAACGCGATCATCGCCAACGCGGTCGCGGCGATCAGGCGTGTTTGCGTCATATCCGTCTCCGACAAATTCGCGATTATCCACGAACCTCGTGCTCCAAAAACAAAAGGCCGACTCAAGGCCGGCCTTTTATTTCGACGGGGGAGTGGGGAGTTCTCCGCCTATCGTATCGCCAATCCATGGCGAGGTTTCCTTGTGTCGTTTGGTAGTGCGTCTCACGACGCTCTGCTATCTGTCCTGTGATCCCTGGGGAGAGGAAGTCACGGGTTATATATTCCAAGGTTCGTGCCAGTTGGAGATGCTCAAGAAACGGCGTTGGAACGCCATTTGGTTAACGCCCAGCTTGTCATTATGCAATTCCAGCAATTGCGGAAATTGCGAAATGCACGATGCAAATTTTTGTAGAAAAGGACGTTCTTATGGAAGCCCTTACTCTCATCATTTAGCTGGCTGCAATTCCAAACGCTGCACGCGCCAATTTAAAATCTCCGCGACATAGAGTTCGTTTTCCGATGGGCAGGCCATCTCGTGAATCCAGCCGAATTGTCCGAGCTGTTTGCCGGCTTTCCCTAATATGCCGACGACTTTTCCATCGAGCGTCATTTTGTAGATGCGACCCGGAAACGCATCGGACGCATACAAAAACTGGGTCGGACCCGGCGTGATGCAGATCGCCCACGGAGAACCGGGCTTACGTGACGTCGCCGTCTGCGTCGCCATGCTGCCGATAGGCTGATGCGCATCGGGTGGAACGGGAACGTCGATCGTCATCTCGCGCAAGAACTTGCCGTCATTGTCGAAGACCTGAATGCGCCGGTTGCCACGATCGGCCACGTACACATTTCCACTGGCGTCGGTCGCGATGCTGTGGGGCGTATTGAATTGTCCGGGTTTGTCGCCGGGCTCACCCCATGATTTAAGCCAGTTGCCGTCCTTGTCGACTTTGGCCACGCGTGAATTGACGTAACCGTCGCTGATAAACGTATTGCCGGCCGCATCCCAGGCAACATCGGTGACTTGCCGAAACAAACCGTCATCGGAAGGCTTGGGTGGATTCACTTTCTTGATAGGGCCTGTGTCTTCGTCGGACGCTTCCTGTTTGCGCCCGAACACCATGACGACACGTCCCTCAGGGTTGAATTCCACGATGGTGTCGGAGCCCTTGTCGGTGACCCAGATGTTGTCGTGCGCATCCACTTTCACTGCATGCGCGAACGACCACGCATAAAGATTGTGTCCGATCTCGCGAATGAATTTTCCGTCCGCACCGAACTCCAGTAGCTGCGCCGCCGCCGCGCCGTAAGCGGGCCCGGTTGTGTTGCCGCGAGAGAAAACGAAAATATGTTTCTTCGAATTTACGGCCACACCCGAGACTTCGCCGAAATACAGATCGGCCGGAAGTTTCAGAAAATCCGCACTCGCGTGAAATTTTATTTCGGGGACACCGGCGGGTTGCGCCATCGCGGCGCCGGAGACAATCAACGACGCACACAGCGAAGTGATGAGTAATGATTTCACGGCAAGCTCCTTTGCGAATTGAGCCGACAATGTAGCGCCGTTCTTCGCATGCGAGAATGTCAGGCGCCTGAGACTTTAGGCGAACAGGGTCGCGCAGAGGGCGCAAGCCCGCCGCGATGGGTGCCGATTCGTCATCCGCGTATCCTCAGTGCGTTATCAACCGAACTTGAATCCATGAACGAACCGTCACGCCGTCGCGGCATCACGATGAACCTGGGACAGACCGAAGTTACCAAGCTCGGCGTCCATCGCTTCAACTGGCACGACACCTATCACATCATCATGTCGCTCACGTGGCCGCAGTTTTTCGCGGGGGCCGTCACCGTTTATTTGATCGCCAATTGCGTGTTCGCCACCGCGTATTACCTCGGCGATCACGCGATCAACAACGCCCACTCGTTCAGCGACTGCTTTTTCTTCAGCGTAGAAACGCTGGCCACCGTCGGTTACGGCAACATGAGTCCCGCGACGTTTTACGGTCACTGCATCGCGACGGCCGAAATCATCTCCGGCATGCTGAGCATGGCCGTGATCACCAGCGTGGTGTTCGCACGTTTTTCCAAGCCTACCGCGCGCATCATGTTCAGCCGCGTGGCCGTGATCAGCAGCCACAACGGAACGCCGACGCTGATGTTTCGCGTCGCCAACGAACGCCGCAGCTACATTCTCGAGGCAGTGGCTTCG
>CAZZWP010000175.1:0-3093 GCA_964657965.1 uncultured Rudaea sp.
GTCGGCGAGATCTGCATCGGTGGGCCGGGACTGGCGCGCGGTTACGTCGGGCGCGGCGTGCCGATGCTCGATTTGATCGAAGAGGGCAACCTCGGACTCATTCGCGCCGTGGAAAAATTCGATCCGGATCGTCGTCTGCGCTTTTCGACGTATGCGGTCTGGTGGATTCGTCAATCCGTCCAACACGCGCTGATGCATCAAGGCCGCACCGTCCGTGTGCCCGTACACGTGCTGCGCGAGTTCGCGCAAGTGCTGCGCGCGCGGCGTCAGTTCATGGTGCAGTGCGGACGCGTGCCGACCGTCGAAGAGCTCGCGCACGCGGTGGGCAAGCCCGCGCATGAAGTCGCGGAATTATTTTCGGTGACCGAGCGCATCAGTTCGCTCGATGCGCCGATGTCGGACACCGATGATCGCGCGCTGATTGAACAGCTCGTGGTAGATGGTGAAGCGACGACGAAAGTCGACGAAATTTCCGGCGGCCGCATCGCTGCATTGATCGCACAACTGCCGGAGCGTCAGCGCTTCGTGCTGGAACGGCGCTATGGATTAAACGATCGCGGCGTGCAGACGCTCGCTGAAATCGCCGATGAACTCGGGATCACGCGCGAACGCGTTCGGCAGATTCAGAGCGAGGCATTGAAGCGATTGCGCATGCTCGTGGGCGACGCTACGCACTGAGCAGAAACACCGCGATGGCTTGGCGTCCTTCGCCGACGAGCACATTGAACGTCCGCGCGGCTGCTGCATTGTCCATTGTTTCCAGACCCACGCCGCGTTTCAGAAATTCGGCCATCACGCGTTGCGGCGGAAAATCCGCTCGCGAACCGGTGCCGAGCAGAACGACTTCGGGTTTCAGCGCGAGAATTTTTTCGATCGCCGAATCATCCAGTGATTTGGATTGCGAATACGGGAAATCTTCGATGATTTGATTCGTCGCGACGATAAAACTTGTATCGAGCGTGCGATCGATCACCGTCACCGATTTCGCATCGGCGCGGCGCACGAAAAACTGGTTCTCGTTGTGGTGCTCCGTGAGCTGCACGATTACTTCGGCAACGCGAGCTTCGGTTGCTCGGCGTTGCGGCGATAAAACGTCGCGACGCGGCCGATGCTTTGCACGAGATCCGAGCCCGTGGCGGCGCCGAGCGCCACGATCTGCGCCTGGCGCGCATCGCGGTCGTCGCTGCCGAGCTTCACTTTCACCAACTCGTGATGATCGAGTGCTCCGGAGAATTCCTTGATCACGGAAGCGCTCACGCCGTGGTTGCCGGTCATGATCACGGCTTTCAAAGAATGCGCCAGACCACGCAAATAACGTTTTTGACTTGCACTTAAACTCATCGCATCACCGCGCCATCAGAGATGAAAGGTTATCATGGCGTCTTATCTGTTTTTCAATTCAATCGATCAGGACACTGGCTTGGCAACACGCAGTAAATCGAGCGCTCGCTGGCTGAAAGAACATTTCAGCGATCCGTTCGTCAAACGCGCGCAGACGGAAGGCTGGCGCTCGCGGGCCGTGTTCAAGCTGGAAGAACTCATCGATCGCGATAAGTTGCTGAAACCGGGCATGATCGTGGTCGATCTGGGTGCAGCACCGGGCGGGTGGTCACAGATGGTCCGCGAGCGGCTCAAGGACAGTGGCCGAATCATCGCGCTGGATATTCTGCCGATGCAGGGCATTGCGGGGGTCGAATTCATCGAGGGCGACTTTCGTGAAGAAACCGTGCTTCGGCAGCTCGACGAGCTGCTGGACGGGGCCAAACCTGATCTTGTGCTGTCGGACATGGCCCCCAATATGAGTGGAGTAGGTGATGTCGATCAGGCCAGAGCGATGCATCTGGCTGAATTGGCGCAGGAATTCGCCGCCACGCATTTACGGCCTGGTGGCGCGTTTTTGACCAAGTTGTTCCAGGGTCGTGGTGTCGATGAATACGTAAAAAACTTGCGCGCAGGCTACGACCGAGTCAGCATGCGTAAACCGAAGGCCTCACGCGCTAGAAGCGCGGAGGCTTATGCGCTCGCCACCGGCAAGCGCGCTGTGTAATTCGAGAGTGATGGTATGAACGATATGGCCAAGAATCTGCTGCTTTGGGTTGTGATCGCAATCGTGTTGATCGTCGTTTTTCAGACGTTCAATCCACGTGCGGAAAACCAGACGAATATTTCGTACTCGGATTTCATGCAGCAGGTGGAAAACAACGCGGTCGCACAGGTGAACATTTCTGCGACGTCGCCGTCGACGATCTCCGGCAAACGCCGCGACGGCAGTCCGTTGCAGACGACGGCGCCGGAAGATCCGCAGCTCATTCCCAGCCTGCGTTCGCACGGCGTGGAAGTACGCCAGGATCAGGCCGATAACAGCGGCACGTTTATCCGGATCCTGCTCGACTGGGTACCGTTTCTGATTTTCATCGGGCTGCTCGTCTACTTCATGCGCCAGATGCAAGCCGGCGCGGGCGGACGCGGCGCCATGAGTTTCGGCCGCTCGCGTGCGCGTCTGCAGGGCGAAGATCAAGTCAAAGTCACGTTCGCCGATGTCGCGGGCGTCGATGAAGCGAAAGACGAAGTGCAAGAGCTGGTCGAATTTCTGCGCGATCCGTCCAAATTCCAGAAACTCGGCGGCCGCATTCCGCGCGGTGTGCTGATGGTCGGTTCGCCCGGCACCGGTAAAACGTTGCTCGCCAAAGCGATCGCCGGCGAAGCGAAAGTCCCGTTCTTCACCATTTCCGGTTCGGATTTCGTCGAAATGTTCGTCGGCGTCGGCGCCTCGCGCGTGCGCGATATGTTCGAGCAGGCGAAGAAACACGCGCCGTGCATCATCTTCATCGACGAAATCGATGCGGTCGGCCGTCATCGCGGCGCCGGCTTAGGCGGCGGTCACGACGAACGCGAGCAGACGTTGAATCAACTGCTTGTCGAGATGGATGGCTTTGAAGGCAACGAAGGCATCATCGTCATCGCCGCTACGAACCGCCCCGACGTGCTCGATCCCGCATTGTTGCGTCCGGGACGTTTCGATCGTCAGGTCGTTGTGCCGCTGTTCCACATCCAGTGCCTCCGCTCGCAGGTTGCCGTCCAGAGCGAGGTCTT
>CAZZWP010000175.1:3103-4277 GCA_964657965.1 uncultured Rudaea sp.
TGTGCCGCTGCCGGATTTGCGCGGCCGCGAACAGATCATCAAAGTCCACATGCGCAAAGTGCCGATCGCGGCCGATGTCGATTCGACGATCATTGCGCGCGGCACACCGGGTTTCTCCGGCGCCGATCTCGCCAACCTGGTCAACGAGGCTGCGTTGTTCGCCGCGCGCAGCAATTCGCGCGACGTGACGATGGATCATTTCGAGCGCGCCAAAGACAAGATCATGATGGGCAGCGAGCGTCGCTCGATGCTGATGAGCGAGGACGAAAAGAAACTCACCGCGTATCACGAAGCGGGACACGCGATCGTCGGGCGTCTCGTGCCGGATCACGATCCGGTACACAAGGTCACGATCATCCCGCGCGGTCGTGCATTGGGTGTGACGTTGTTCCTGCCGGAAGCGGATCGCTACAGCCACAGCAAGACGTTCCTCGAAAGTCGTCTGGCTAGCCTCTATGGTGGTCGCGTCGCGGAAGAGCTGATCTTCGGCGACGATAAAGTCACGACCGGTGCATCGAACGACATTCAGCGCGCCACGCAGCTCGCGCGTGACATGGCCACGAAGTACGGTTTATCGCCTGAACTCGGGCCGATGACATACAGCGACGAGGAAGACGAAGTGTTTCTCGGCCGCGCCGTCACGCAGCACAAGCACGTGTCCGAAGAAACGGCGAAGAAGATCGACGAAGTCGTGCGCGGCGTCATCGATACGGCTTATCACCGTGCTCGCGATCTGCTGACGACGAACATCGAAAAACTGCACACGATGGCTGGCGCATTGCTCCAGTACGAAACCATCGACGGCGAACAAATCACCGCGATCATGGAAGGCCGCCAGCCCGGTCCGCCCAAAGATTGGACCAAGCCGAGCGACAAAGGTCCAAGCGGCAACGCGCCCGTCGGCAAACCCGTATCGCCCATTGGCGGGCCCGCCGCGCAACACTGACGAAACTCCATCATCCCCGCCGACGCGGGGATGATCGTTTTTGGGTGCGCTAAACTTCGCGCATGTTCGATCTGACTCGCATCATCGATTGCGCGGGACGTGCGCTTGCGCTGGATCGCCCGCGTATCGCGGGAATCATCAACGTCACGCCGGATTCGTTTTCCGACGGTGGCGCGCACATCGACGCGGCTGCAGCCATCGCGCACGGTTTGAAGTTGGTCGAAGAAG
>CAZZWP010000176.1:0-4188 GCA_964657965.1 uncultured Rudaea sp.
GCTCGTCCGCGACGGCGCACACATTCTCGATATCGGTGGCGAGTCGACGCGGCCGAACGCCGAGCCCGTTGCCGCGCAAGATGAAATTGCCCGTGTCGTTCCCGTCATCGAAGCGCTGGCGAAGCAAACGTCGGTTCCCATTTCTGTGGATACGTCGAAACCGGCTGTCATGCGCGCGGCAGTCGCTGCGGGCGCGGGGATGATCAACGACGTTTTTGCGCTTCGACAGGACGGTGCGCTCGATGCTGCGGCGGAATTGAAAGTGCCGGTGTGCTTGATGCACATGCTTGGCGAACCGCGCACGATGCAGAACGATCCGCAGTATGACGATGTGGTGTCAGACGTTCGACGATTCCTCGCTGAGAGGATGTTTGCGTGCGAGATGTCGGGCATCGACAAGAAGCGGATCGTTGTCGATCCCGGATTCGGATTTGGAAAAACGCTCGAACACAATTTGACGTTGCTGCGCGGATTGGATCAGCTAGCGGCGCTGGGTGTGCCGTTGATGGTTGGGTTGTCGCGGAAAGGAATGATCGGGACGTTGACGAGGCGTTCGGTAGACCAGCGCGCCGTCGGGTCTGCGGCCGCGGCGATGATTGCTGTCCAGAAAGGAGCGATCATCGTTAGGGTGCATGATGTCGCTGAGACGCGTGATGCTTTGGCGGTTTGGGAAGCGGCGGCGTCGGGTGTTGCGCCGGTGCGGAAAACGCCGCAGGCGTTTGGTTCTCGGCGGTTTGAAGACGACTAGGCTGAGCCACGCATGTCATTTCAGCGAAAGATGGAATCGGGCTTTTGAATATCGCGTCGACGTAATTGAAACCAGATGTTTCACTCGCTGCGCGAACATCCTGTGCGCCCTCGGTGTTGTCGTATCGGTGAGATTTTATTTAAGCGTGTAGCGCTGGATTGTCCCAACCGTCTTTTGCGTTGAAACGCTTGCCGTATTTAGTAGCGAGTGCATCCAGTCGGGAGTTGATGTTGTCGACGCCTTCGGAGCGAATATATTGGATCGGGCCGCCACGGAAAGGTGCGAAGCCGGTGCCGAAGATAACGCCGGCGTCGAGGAGATCGGCATCGTCGACGACGTTGTCGTGCAGGCAAGAAACGGATTCGTTGAGCATCGGAAGAATCATCCGGTCGGTGATGTCGTCGGGTGCGTGATAGTTGGAATCGACATCGGGTTTTACGGGCTTGCCGTTTTCCCATTTGTACAAACCTTCGCCGGTTTTCTTACCGAGTTTTCTTGCGGCGACGAGTTCGTCGAGTCCATCCGGAATTTCCAGACCGAGAAACGGCCCCAACTCTTTTCCGACGGATTGCGCGACATCGAGCCCGACCGTGTCGGCGAGCTCGATCGGCCCCATCGGCATGCCGAATTTTTTCGCGGCTTTGTCCAGCACCGGTCCGGGAATGCCTTCCTTGAACATACGCATCGATTCGAGCAAATACGGCATCAGGATTCGGTTGACGAGAAAACCCGGTGTGCCCTTTACCGGCACGGGCAATTTGTCGATAGCTCTGCAAAAAGCGAGCGCACGTTTTTCGTTGGCCGGATCGAGTTTGTCCTGACGCACGATTTCGACAAGCGGCATCTGCGCGACCGGATTGAAATAATGCAGGCCCAGAAAACGTCCAGGAGATTTTACGGTCGCGCGAAGTTCGTCGAGCGGGATGCTTGAAGTATTCGTAGCGAGCAGCGCCGTGGGTTTCAGCGCCGGTTCGGCTTTTTGATAAAGCGCCTCTTTGGCCTCTTTGTTTTCGAAAATGGCCTCGATGAGCAGGTCTGCATCGGCGATGCCCGCGCCATCGACATCGGCCTTTAATCGATCGGAAACTGGCTTGATTCGGTCCGGCGATTTCAAACGTTTCTTGAAAAGTTCCTGTGCGCGATCCAGCGCTGGCTGGATGAATTTCATTTCGCGATCCTGCAGCGTCACGTTGAACCCGCGATATGCGCACCAGGCAGCAATATCGCCGCCCATCACGCCCGCACCGACCACGTGCACATTCTTGATCGCCGCATCTGCCCCGGACCCAAGCCCTTTGAGGCGTTCCTGTAAAAAGTATACTCGGATCAGATTTTTCGCCGTTCCGGTCTGCGCGAGTTTGGCGACCGAACGCGCTTCCAGTCTCAGTCGCTGCGTGATGCTCGGTCCACCGCGACGCCACACTTCGATCAACGCGAACGGCGCCGGGTATTGATCGGGACGCGCTTTCGCGGCCGTCTGCTTGCGGACGATCGGGGCGAGAATTTGTCGAACGGGCCAGATATTGGTCGCCCATCCGCGCAAACTTTGCAGGAAAGGACGCCCGTGCGGGTGACGAATGTGTTCCTTGGCGGTTTCGATGAGCAACTCCGGCGACGTCAGTACGTCGACAATGCCGAGCGCTTTTGCCTGTTCGGCGCCGACCGATTTGCCGGTCAGCATCAATTGCAATGCCTGTGGCGCGCCGATCAATCGTGGCAACCGCGCGGTACCGCCCCATCCGGGATGGATGCCGAGCATGACTTCGGGCAAACCGATCTTCGTGCTCGGATCGCGCGTAGCGACGCGGTAGCGGCAAGCCAGCGCCATCTCGGTGCCGCCGCCCATGCAGAAACCATGAATCGCCGCCACGGTCGGGCAGCGCAGGCGCGACAGAGTTTGGAACACGCGCTGTCCGTATTCGATATTGGCCAGCACCGCGCCTTGTTTTTCGTACGTCTCGAATTCGCGAATGTCGGCGCCGGCAATGAATCCTTTATTTTTCCCGGAATGGATCACGACACCTTTCGGCGGCTCGATCGACAATCGTTCCACGATCTGCGCGAGCTCCTCGAGCGTGGCGTGATTGAGCGCGTTGACCGATGCGTCGGCACGGTCGAGCGCGAGCACCACGATGCCGTCGACCTGGGTTTCGGCTTTCCAGTTGGAGAAGCGCAGTCCTTCGAACATGGTCAGCCTCAAGCGTACGCAAAGTAGGGCAGCTATAATCCGCGCAAGCCGCCGTTGCGGTCAAATAGGCCGGGGAGCCAGCCTTGATTTCAGATTCGCCTCTGTGACTACCGCGGCCGTCGACGTATTCGTCACGCCGAAGCTGTTCGATCGCATCGTGCAATCGCAGCAGAACCTCATCGCCATCGAAACGGCACATGCCGAGGACGTCATCGCGCAGTTCCGGTTGCTGGCCATGCGGTCGGGGCAGTCGGTGTATTACTGGCAGGTGGATGCCGGAATCACCAGCCTGCGCGAGCGCGACGTGCGAGTGCCGGGTTCCAAGCGTGTCGCAGAAGCGCTTCGCTATATTTTGCAAAGCATGCAATTCGGCGTCTATTTGTTTACCGACTACGACGAGCACTTGCGTGCGCCCAATATCGGATTGTTGCGTCAGATTGCGCGCAGCCGGTCGAGTAACGGACGCAAAGTCGTGTTCGTCGGTGAACGCGTGCTGATGCCGGAAGGTCTCGATGTGCTCACCGATCGCATCGAACACACGCCGGAAATCGCCGGCAAACCGCGATTGCGCGATGGACGCTGGGTAACCTGATGTCGAATGACGAATCCAGCCAGAGTTCGGTTCTGATCGTCACGACGCAACGCGACGATCGTCGCGTGCTGTTCGACACGCTCGACGCGCAGAACTTCGAAGCCGTCTATACGGCTAAAGATTTGCAGCAAGCGCTGTCGTTTCTGGAGCAAGATCCTCAAATCGACGTCGTCGTCATGGAGTTTCTCGGCGATGCGCCTGAAGCTGTGGCGTTCTGCGCGCAGTTGAAAGGCGACGCGCGCTTGGCCGAAGTGCCGGTGATCGGCATCGCATCGGCAGACGCCACGCAGCGGCGCTGGGATTGGACGCATGCGCCCGTCGGCGTCGTGGACTGGTTGCGCAGCCCGGTCGAGGCCAGCGAAATTCTCGGGCGTGTCCGGACTGTGCTCGCGTCGCGCAAAAATAAATCGAGTGCATCGCCGAGCGTGACGACCGAACGCTATTTATTCGCTTTCGAAAGCAATCTCGACGAAATCGTCGTTTCCGATCCGAAGACGGGCTACATCGTCGACGCCAACACCACGTTCGAACAGCGCTCCGGATTTTCGCGCGCACAATTGATCGGCCAGCCGTTGGACGGTCTGGATCTCACCAACAACAAGCAGCAGCGCGCCGGATTGCTCGGCACGCTGGCGCGCGAGGGCAGTGTGAAGTTTCGTT
>CAZZWP010000177.1:0-4070 GCA_964657965.1 uncultured Rudaea sp.
GGTTAGGACCCGCCGTCACGTTGACCAGGATTCCGCACGCACCGGACAGATTCACGTCCTCGAGCAACGGATTGTTGATCGCCGCTTCGGCCGCCGCGACGGCGCGATCGTCACCGCGAGCGTGGCCCGTACCCATCATCGCCATACCCATTTCGCTCATGACCGTGCGGACATCGGCGAAGTCGACGTTGATCAGGCCCGGACGAGTAATCAAATCCGCAATTCCTTGCACCGCGCCGAGCAACACATCGTTCGCCGCCTTGAACGCACTGAGCAGCGTGACTTCGCGGCCAAGCACCGTCAGCAGTTTTTCATTCGGCACCGTGATCAGCGAATCGACATGCTGCGTCAAATCTTCGATGCCTTTCAGCGCAACCTGCATGCGCCGACGGCCTTCGAAAGGAAACGGCTTCGTCACGATCGCGACGGTGAGAATGCCCATTTCCTTCGCCAGTTGCGCGACGACCGGCGCTGCGCCCGTTCCGGTGCCGCCACCCATGCCGCACGTGATGAACGCCATGTCCGCACCACGCAGCATTTCCAAGATCCGCTCGCGATCTTCCAGCGCCGCCTGCCGGCCGACCTCCGGATTCGCGCCCGCACCAAGGCCTTTCGTGACGTTTGTGCCCAACTGCAGGGTCAATTTGGCGCCGCTGTTTTTCAGTGCCTGCGCATCGGTATTCGCGCAGATGAAATCCACACCGTCCACATTGGAATGCACCATGTGCGCGACCGCGTTGCCGCCGCCGCCGCCCACACCGATGACCTTGATCACCGCATTCGGAGAGAGTTTTTCTACGAGTTCGAACATTTGCCAACCTCCATTAGATAGTCCTGTTTTTTGATAAAGCTCGTTATTGATCGCCGGCGCAGTCCCGCGTCGTCGATAGCGATGAACCGGCGTAGGTCCACCGTCTTGCCCGTTGCCGGACGCGGATCCGTTTCGGATCCATCACGCCTCCCTGCGCGATGCGTAAACATCAAAATTCGCCCTTGAACCAATGCATCACCCGCTCCCACGCGTTGCCAACGCCGATTCCTGGCGCCGTCACCGGTCCGCGCGTGTTTTCCTGTTTGCTGCCATAAAGAAGGAGTCCGACGCCGGTGGCGTGGATCGGATTGCTGACCACATCGGAAAGCCCCACCACGTGTTGCGGCATCCCCACGCGCACCGGCAGATGAAAGACTTCCTCGGCCAGTTCGACGACGCCTTCCATCTTCGACGCGCCGCCCGTCAGCACGATGCCGGCCGCGACGAGACTTTCGTATCCCGACCGCCGCAATTCCGCCTGCACCATGCCGAACAATTCTTCGTAGCGCGGCTGCACCCACTCGGCCAATGTCTGACGCGCCAGACGGCGCGGCGGACGATCGCCGACGCTCGGCACTTGAATCGTTTCTTCCGCGTGCGCGAGTTGCGCGAGCGCGCACGCGTACTTCACCTTGATTTCTTCGGCGTGCGCGGTCGGCGTGCGGAAACCTTGGGCGATATCGTTCGTGACCTGATCGCCACCGATCGGCAGCGATGCCGTGTGCCGAATCGCACCCATCGTGAAGATGGCGATATCCGTCGTGCCCGCACCGATATCGACAAGACATACCCCGAGTTCGCGTTCGTCCTGCACGAGAATCGCTTTCGCCGAACCGATTGCGGCGGGAATCAGATCGTCGACCTGCAGACCACACCGATTCACGCACTTCGTGATGTTCTGCGCCGCACTCACCGCGCCGGACACGATGTGCACGTTCGATTCGAGCCGCACGCCGCTCATGCCGATCGGATGACGAATGTCTTCCTGCCCGTCGATGATGTATTCCTGCGGCTCTTTGTAGAGCACACGCTGATCGGCCGGAATCGCGACCGCGCACGCCGCATCGAGCACATGATCCACATCGGCCGCCGTGACTTCGCGATCACGAATCGGCGCCGTGCCATGCGAATTGCGACCGGAAATATGGCTACCGGAAATGCCCGCGTACACCGAACGGATTTCACACCCCGCCATCAACTCGGCTTCCTCGATCGCGCGCTGGATCGATTGCACCGTCGATTCGATATCGACGACGACACCGCGCTTGAGTCCATGCGACGCGTGCGACCCGATGCCGATCACTTCCACCGGTTCGCCCGGCGCGTATTCGCCGACGATCGCCACGACCTTCGACGTGCCGATATCGAGTCCCACGATCAACGATTTTTCGCCGCCCTTGGCCTTGGTCATGTGTGCGTCTCGGCGGTCGCGTGCGCGACGGCAGGTTTGTCGGTTGAGGAAGCAGCGGCGGGCGCGACCCATGCGATCGCGAACCCGTTCGTGTAACGCAAATCGGCGTGCTGGAATCCGCCGGAATGCCCCGCGCCGATTTGCGGATAGACGGCCAGGAATCGTTGCAGACGATGATCGACACTGTCGTGCCCGAGCAGAATCTGCGCGCCGCCGGACAGCGACAGCGTCCAACTGCCGCGACCGCTCAAGCTCACGCCGGTCAGCACCATGCCGCTGCCGGCCAACGTCTTCTGAGTCGCCGTATAAAAACCCACGACGTCGGCGAGACGATCGTCCGGTCCTTCGAGTTGTGGCAGGCCTTGCACGTCGTCACTGCCCGGCACGCTGAAAATCGTCCCGTCGCGACCGAGCAATTTCTGTTCGCCCCACCGCGCAAAGGGCTGACGCTCGCGAATCCGCAATACCAGCGTATCCGGCCACTGCTTGCGCGCTTCGACCGCTTCCACCCACGGCAACGCGGCGACGGCCGACCGCACGCTTTCTAAATTGAGTGCGAAAAATCCCGTACCGAGATGCGTCGCCGCGGCCGCACGAATCTGTTCCGCGCTGACATGGTTGTATTCGGCCTCGACCTGCAGAAATTTCACCGGCCAGCGATCCGTCGCGAACCAGCCGTTGAGGATGCCGATCACCGGCAGTGCCACGAGCACCAGCGCAATCGTCCACGCCAACAGTTTGAGCAGTACGCGATTGCTCATGCGCGCACCTCCTCGTCGACAACGCTCGTTTCGAGAATGCGCCAGCACAATTCGTCGAAATCGATACCGACGGCCGCCGCCGCTTTCGGCACGAGCGAATGACTTGTCATGCCCGGCGTCGTGTTCACTTCGAGCAAAAGAAATTTGCCGTCGGTATCGCGCATCAGATCGACGCGACCCCATCCCGAACAACCGACGGCATGAAACGCGCGCAACGCGAGAATCTGGATTTCTTCTTCGTTCGTTTCGTCGAGTCCGGGACAGATATATTGCGTGTCGTCCGATACGTACTTCGCGTGATAGTCGTAAAACTCCGTCGCCGGAACGATCTTGATCGACGGCAGCGCCGCGCCGCCGAGAATGCTGACCGTGTATTCGTCGCCCTCGATCAGCTGTTCGATCACCAACTCGCCGTCGTACTGCGCAGCGAGCGTGATCGCTGCATGGATGTCCTGTTGCTTGCGCACGCGCGTGATGCCGACGCTGGAACCTTCATGCGACGGCTTCACGACGACGGGTAATTCCAGATCGGAGATCGCCGCCGCGATATCGCCGCCGTTCGCGAATCGGACATAGCGCGGCGTCGGCAACCCGATCGATTCCCACACTTGCTTCGTGCGAATTTTATCCATGCTCAGTGCCGAGCCGAGCACGTTCGATCCTGTGTAAGGAACGCCAAGCGATTGCAGCGCGCCCTGCAGCACACCGTCTTCACCGCCGCGGCCGTGAAGAATGTTGAAAACGCGTGCGAAATGTCCGGCGCGCAATGCATCGAGCAACGCAGGAATACCATCGACGCCGTGCGCATCGACACCGCGACGCTTCAAGGCCTCGAGCACGTTGCGCCCCGAATTGAGCGATACCTCGCGCTCGGCGGAATTACCGCCCATCACGACGGCGACACGCCCGAATTGCTTGGCATCGGCGATGCGCGTCATGACGACTTCACCTCGCCGGCCAGCGCGATGTCATTCGCGGTCGCGCCGATGTCGCCCGCGCCCATGATCAACAACAGATCGCCGTCGGCGAGCAGTGCGGACAACGCACCGCGCAATTCGCGCGGATGATCGATCAACACCGGATCGAC
>CAZZWP010000178.1:0-4068 GCA_964657965.1 uncultured Rudaea sp.
TTTTCAGGTGTTTCTTGGTTACTTCTTTGCACCAGCAAAGAAGTGACTCGCTCGCTTGCGAGCGAAAGCTCTAACAAACTCACCACCCCTCAATCGCCACCTTCCCAATCGACTTCCCCGACTCAATCAGCTTATGCGCCGCGCGCAAGTTAGCCGCATTGATCGGCGAAAACGTCTTCTGTAACGTCGTGCGTAATTTCCCCGCATCCACCAAATCCGCGACGCGATCCAGAATCTTGTGCTGCTCGATCATGTCGGCCGTCTTATGCCGCGACCGCGTAAACATACTTTCCCAATGAATCCCGATACTCGCGTCCTTCAAAGGATTCCCGACATACACATCTTTCTTCGGCTCGACGATGCATCCGATGTGTCCCTGCGGCGCGATCAGCTCCGACATCAATTTCCAATAGCCATCGGTATCGACGAAATTGACGATGAAATCCACTTTGTCGAAGCCGATTTTTTTCAATTCGTCGGCAATCGACTTGCGGTGATCGATCACGTAATCCGCGCCCAATGATTTGCACCACTCTTGAGTCTCCGGCCGCGACGCGGTGGCGATGACGACAAGTCCCGCATATTTCGCCAATTGAATTGCCATCGACCCAACGCCGCCGGCGCCGGAAAGAATGAGCAGTGTCTGTCCGCGATGCTTGCCGTCGATATCGATGCGCATTCGCTCGAACATCAACTCCCACGGCGTGAGGCTTGTGAGCGGCAGCGCGGCCGCCGCTGCAAAGTCCAGTGACGTCGGTTTGCGCCCGACGATGCGTTCATCGACGACATGCAGTTCGGCATTCGTACCGGATCGCGTGATGTCGCCCGCATAAAAAACCTCGTCGCCGGGTTTGAAAAGCGTGACTTCGTTGCCGATGGCTTCGACGATCCCCGCCGCGTCGTATCCGAGAATCTTCGGTTCTGCGGCATCTTTCACTGTCGAACGCACTTTCGTATCCACAGGATTTACCGAGACCGCTTTCACGCGCACGAGCAAATCACGTGGCGCGGGCGTCGGTGCCGGCACGTCGATGTCCAGCAACGAATTAGGATCGTCGATGGGCAAATAGCGAGTGAGTCCTACGGCTTTCATGCGGCAACTCCTTTTTTTGCATCCGAGCTCGATCAGGCTACCGAAATGGGGTTTACGAGAACGTTAGCAAGCGCGTTCGGCGCCGCCTTCTGGCAAAATAGCGGGCTTGATTCTGCCGCAGGATTTCCATGAGCCATCACGATATTCGCTCGGCCGTTCGGCCAAAGCCCGACCAGCCGATGGTCGACATCGCCGATTATGTCGTCGACTACACGATCGATTCGCAGGAAGCCGTCGATACGGCGCGCTACATGCTGCTCGATTCGCTCGGTTGCGCGATGCTGGCGATGAAATTTCCCGAATGCGTAAAGCACCTGGGGCCGCTGGTTCCGGGCGCGTCGATGGCGGGTGGTGTGCGCGTGCCGGGAACGAGTCACGAACTCGATCCTGTCCAGGCTGCGTACAACATCGGCGTGCAAGTGCGCTGGCTGGATTTCAACGATACTTGGCTGGCCGCGGAGTGGGGACACCCGTCGGACAACCTCGGCGCGATTCTCGCGGTGGCGGATTACGTGTCGCGCAAGAACATCCGCGAAGGCAAGAAACCGCTAGCGGTGCGCGACGTTCTCGACTATGCGATCAAGGCGCATGAAATTCAGGGCTGCTATGCGCTCAAGAATTCGTTTAATCGCGTCGGGCTCGATCACGTCATCCTCGTTCGTCTCGCATCGGCGGCGGTGGCGACGCACATGCTCGGCGGCGGCAAGGACGAAATCATCAATGCCGTGTCGCATAGCTGGATCGACAACGGCGTGCTGCGCACGTATCGCCACGCGCCGAACACGGGTCCCCGCAAGAGTTGGGCGGCGGGCGATGCGTGCCGCCGAGCAGTCACCCACGCGCTGAACGCCGTAAAAGGTTGCGTCGGTTATCCGTCGGCGCTGACCGCGAAAACGTGGGGGTTTTACGACGTCGCCTTCAAAGGCAAGTCGTTCGAGTTCGAGCGCCCGTTCGGCAGCTACGTGATGGAAAACGTGTTATTCAAAATTTCGTTCCCGGCTGAATTCCACGCGCAGACGGCTGTGGAATGCGCGATGAAATTGCATGCGCAAGTCGTCGACAAGATCGATCAAATCGATCGCATCGAAATCGAAACCCAAGAAGCCGGCGTTCGCATCATCGACAAGACCGGACCATTGGCCAATTACGCCGACCGCGACCATTGCATTCAGTACATGGTGGCCGTGCCGCTCATTTTCGGACGGCTCACCGCAGATGATTACGCGGACGCCATTGCCGCCGATCCGCGCATCGACGCGCTTCGGGGCAAGATGGCGGTGAAAGAAAACCCACAATTTACAAAAGATTATTTCGATCCAGAAAAACGTTATATCGGCAATTCGGTGCAAGTGTTTTTCAACGACGGCACGAAGACCGAAAAGATTTCGATCGATTATCCGATCGGGCATCGAAAACGTCGCGCGGAGGGCATTCCGGTGCTTATTCGCAAGGTGGAAGACGCGCTGGGCGGTCATCTGCCATCACACCGAGTTGCGCAAATTCTCGAATTCGTCGGCGACACGACGCGGCTGGATGCGCTCTCCGTGCCGGAATTCATGAATTTGTTCGCCCTGTGACGCTGTACGGGGGCTTACCGTTTCTGGCTTTTTTCTGACCGAAAAATGAACGAAAGATGTAGAGACAGGTAAATGGTTTTGTTAGACTCCGCCCGACTGTGTTAGCGTTGTGATAACATATAATTAACGCAGTATGGATTTAGCCAGCTGTTGACGTGTCGGCGTGCCGCAAAGGGTGGGCGGACGCTCTAAAAACTTAGTAAAGGAGACTCCGATGAAACGTAACACATTGTTTGTGCTGATCGCCCTGGGATTGGGTGGAGTCAGCGTCGCGCAGGCGCAAGACGCCGTCAGCAGTTGGTATCTCGCACCACGCGTGGGCGTGGATGTTCCGGATAGCAATCGCACCACCAAGGCCTCGCTCTATTCAGGCATCGGCCTGGGCGCGTGGGTCAGCCCGAATTTTTCGGTCGACCTGGAATACGGCCTCAATAATGCCGATTTCAAGAACAGCTCACCGCGTGACGGTCACCAGTGGGAAAGCGTGCAGCTCGACGTAGCCGGCCGTTATTACTTCGGCGACGTCAGCAACAATCTTCGTCCGTACCTGATGGGCGCCCTCGGCGCGGTCCGTCATAAAGCCTACTCGGGCTTCTTGCTCACGGAGCAGTCGTTCTCCAGTGGCGGCGGTTGGGATCCGATGGCCGCTGTCGGCGTCGGCGTTTCGTACAACTTGTCCGATCGTCTGTCGCTTCGCGGCGAAGTCGCGGCGCGTTACGACCACGACAACAACTCGCTCAATTCGACGGTTTCCGATCAGTACTTCTCTTCGCGCAAGACCGGCTTCACCGACGGCATCGCGACGATCGGCCTGACGTACAGCTTCGGCGGCCACGCTGCTCCGGCTGCTGTGGCAGCCGCTTCGACCCCGCCGCCGCCGGCTCCGCCGCCAGCGCGCGAAACGCCGGCTCCGACTCAGCAGACGATTGATCTGCGTGGCGTCGAATTCAAGTTCGACCATCCGCGCGTCGGCGAGAAGCTCGTCCCATCGTTGAAGGCTCCGACGGCAGAATCCGTGCAGATCCTCGACGAAGCGGTCGACACGCTGAAGCGTTATCCGAACGTGCACGTCGAAGTCGACGGTCACACCGACTCCGTCGGTTCGGACGCGTACAACCAGAAGCTCTCCGAGCGCCGCGCCAAAGGCGTGTACGACTACCTGACGCAGCATGGTATCGATGCCAGCCGTTTGGATGGTCCGAAGGGTTATGGCAAGACGCAGCCGATCGACACGAACGATACAGCGGCTGGTCGTCAGCGCAATCGTCGTACGGAGTTGAAGGTTGAAGGTCAGTAAGCTCTAAGTAAATCGCAAGATTTAAAAAGCCCGGCGAAAGTCGGGCTTTTTTTATGTCTGATGGTTTTGGGTTTACAGCTTTCGCTCGCTACGCGAGCGAG
>CAZZWP010000179.1:0-3979 GCA_964657965.1 uncultured Rudaea sp.
GTGTGATACATCGCGGATCAATCGTTGCTGACCTTCGACGAGATCTTTCAGTCGCGCCGCCATCTGATCGAATTCGTTGGCGAGCGCAAGAATTTCCGCGCTGCGTCCGAATGGCAGTTTGCCGACGCGCGCCGAAAGATCGCCGCGCGCCACGCGTCGGGCACTGCTGCGGATGCGCGCCAGCGGCGCGGTGATGTAGGCCGCAAGGAGAAGACTGAAGGCGGCGCTGATCACCATGGCGATCAGGACATGCGTCCAGAATGTGTTCGGGCGGCGATACATCATGCGCAACAACGGCGAGCCCTTGTAGCTTGCCACCGCCGTGTAGACCGGTTTCGTATCGGCGCCCGTGATCTTGCGCAGCCGCATGCGGTTGCTGTGCATCCCTTCGCTGTCCGTTACCGGATTGGCGATGGCGTCGAGCACTTCCGGTGGGACGTCGCGATCGAGAACATCGTGGTTGTCGGCGTTGAGCACGTAGATTTCGATGCCGCGCAGACGCTGCATCTCGTCCATGCGCTGCTTCATCTGTTCGACGCCGCCTTCGCGGAAGGCGCGTTGTGCGCTGCGCAGTTCGTCGTTTAGAACGAAATCCATGCGCGTGACGTCGAGACCGGGCAGTTTTTCGTTTTCGAAATTGAACGAGGTGATCCAGGCGATCGCCAGAATCAGGACGACGGTCGCCGCCCAGAACAGACCGAAGATTCGCCAGAACAGGCGGCGCATGTCAGTGCAACCGCGCTGTGTCGGACATGATTATTCCTCGACGATGCGGAAGATGTAGCCACCGCGGTGGACGGTGCCGATCAGCGATTCGCCGTCGCGCGCCAGGCCGAGCTTACGCCGCAATTTGGAAATGTGTACATCGATACTTCGATCGAACGGCCCGAGCGGACGGCCGAGCACGTCTTGCGACAAGGTTTCTTTGCTGACCACGCGTCCGGCTTCGCGCATCAGCACGGCGAGGATGTTGAATTCGGTGCCCGTCAACGCGATCGGTTCGCCGCGCACGGTGACGTTGCGCGACGCCGCGCGCAACGCGACGGGGCCGATGGTCAGGTCGGTGAGGCGATGACTTTCCGTGTCGCCTTGCGTGCGTCGCAAGATGGCGCGCAGACGCGCGGCGATTTCGCGCGGATTGCAGGGTTTCGGCACATAGTCGTCGGCGCCGAGTTCCAAACCGAGAATGCGATCGATGTCTTCGCCCAACGCGGTGAGCATCAGCACGGGCAGTTTCGACGACCGGCGCAGTTCGCGCAGCAATTCTAGACCCGACCGTTGCGGCAACATCACATCGAGAATCACCGCGTCGTAACCGCCGGCATAGGCGCGGCGCAACGCCTCTTCGCCATCGTGGGCCAAGTCGACTTCGAAACCTTCGCGCACTAAAAAATCGCGCAGGAGTTGGCACAACTCCTCGTCGTCGTCGGCAAGCAGGATCCTGGCGTCATTCATTGTCGGTGCGTCCATTTCACGGGCAAGGATACGGCGCAAACGGCCTTGTGTCGCCGTCTTTGCATTCGCTTACTTTTGATTACCGCGATTTGCGCTTTCGCAGCAGTCGCGTGCGATCGCCGAAGCTAAGATGCGCCGAACCTATTCGAGGTTGCCATCATGCGCACAGTTTCGCTGATTTTTTGTTTTCTGGCACTGACGACCGTGGTGGCATTGGCGGATTCGCCCGTGGATTTCAGCGGGCAATGGGTGGCCAGCGACAAACAGCCGAGCGACGGTGATAAATCCGATTCGAATTCGACGCCATCGTCCGGCGGTCATGGCGGTGGCGGTCACGGCATGGGCGGTGGCGGACATCATCATTCGAGCGATAACTCGAACGCAGCGTCGTCGACGAACGCGCAGAATGCGCCGACCGATCCGCGTTTGCACGCGCATTCACTCACGATTCGTCAGTCGGATACGGTGTTCGACATTGCCGCGAGCGGGCAACGGTTGGCGTATCGTTTCGACAATCGCAACAATTACGGCGCGCCATACGGCGGTACCGTCACGTTGACATGGGAAGCGCCGGAAATGGTGATTGAAACGCATCCCGACGGCGGCGGTTCGATCGCGGAGTACTACACATTGTCGGACGATGGAAAGAAGTTGAATCTTCGCATCGTCACGCAAGCGGCGGGTAGCGATAACGAACGCGAAATTCGCCGCACGTTCGTCCGCGATGACGGCACGTCGGCAACGTCGACGCAGACGCTGCCGTAAACGCGGTAATTATTCTTCGGCGATGGCAGTGACGAGTGGTGGCGTCGGCGGGTTGGCGGCGTCGTGATGCGTGGCCGATAATTTCTTCATCAGCGGCAGCACGGCGATGGCGATCAATGTGCAGACGATGCCGACGACGCCGAGTTTGTTGAAGAGCGCCGTGTAGATCGGCAGCGATTGCAGCGGATCGGTGATGTCCGACGGAATCGCGGCGTAGTTGGCGACGAGTCCGCCGATGTATTGCGAAATGCCGACGCCCACGTAATACGCGCCCATCATGAAACCACCCATGCGGGCTGGCACGTAGCGGGCGATCATCGCGAGGCCCAGTCCGCTGACGAGCAATTCGCCGAGTGAATACAAACCGTAGCCGCCGATCATCACCCACGATGATGTCTTGCCTGCTTCGTCCGCAAATTTACCCGCGATGCCGTAGACGAAAAATCCGATCGCGACGACCGCGAACCCAAGCGCGAATTTTCCGGCAATCGGCAAATCCTTGCCGCGCTTGCCGGCTGCGGTGTAGGCAAATGCGAGGATCGGCGACAGCAACATGATCCAGATTGGATTCAATGCCTGATATTGCGCCGGCAGCCAGTTGAACAGATGCATTCCAAATAGCGTCTGCGCCGGATCGACGTTGCGCAGTGCGAACAGCGATAGCGATGTCGACATCTGCTGATAAAAAATGAAGAAGAAAATGGTCTGGATCGTCAACACGAGTGCGGCGATGAGGCCGGCTTTTTCATCGCGATGACTTTTTGCGATCAGATAACCGAAGATGCCGAGCATCGCGATGGCGGCGATGACGACGAAACCGCGCGCGATGTCGCGGTTCTGCAGAATGACCGTCGCGATCAGCACGCACACGACACCGACGCCGAGCACTTTGAGCAGCTTCATCACGTTGAATGGTTGCGCATCCGGATCGGAACCGACGTGCGCCATCGATGCGCGCATGAAGTAGAAATTGATGAGTCCCACGATCAAACCCGCGCAGCACATGCCGAATGCCGCGTGCCAGCCGAATTGCGTCTGGTACTGGCCATTGACCCAATCTTTGACGAGTGGCGTGAGAATGATCGAAAACGTGGAGCCGATATTGACCGCCATGTAGTACATCGTGAACGCGCTGTCGATCCTCGCGTCGTCGCCATCGTAAATTTTGCGGACGAGGTTGCCGGCATTGGGTTTGAACAAACCGTTGCCGACCACGATGACACCCAGCGCGACGTATAGGAAATTGACGTTCTCCGTCGGCAGCGTAATGAGCGCATAGCCCAGGCTGAGAATCGCAGCGCCGGTGAGCATGGTTCGGCGCGTACCCAGAACGCGATCGCCGACCCAGCCGCCGATCGCCGGTGCGACGTAGATCAGTGCGGACGCCGCGCCCCACACCAGATTGGCGCGTGTGTCGTCGAAGCCGAGTCGCTGCACCATGTAGAAGACGATCAGCGCCTGCATGCCGTAGAAGCCGAAGCGCTCCCACAGCTCGATCAGGAAAATGGTGGAGAACGATTTGGTTTGGGACGGGGTGGAGGCTTGGTTCGACATAACGGTGCGGCGGCCGGATGGGTTGAAAGGCGAAGGGTATCGTAAGTCGTGATGGGATGTGTGTGCGGGTGCGATATTGGCACGCACGGCTGTCATTCCAGTGGAAGCTGGAATCCAGCTTTTGTCCTTGATTCTTTTTGTTTGAAAGACAGAGCTTTCACTCGCTGCGCGAGCGAGTCACTTTCTTTGCTGGTGCAAAGAAAGT
>CAZZWP010000180.1:0-3930 GCA_964657965.1 uncultured Rudaea sp.
ACACGATTGAATGAACCCGCGCACGAAAGTGCGTTGGGCGTGCTCGCCGATCTCACCGCCGAAATCGCCAAGGAGCATCCGTTGGCGGTGAAGGTCGATCGCATCCTCACCGCCGCGCGCAGGCTGACTCAGGCCGATATCGGCATCGTGGGATTGGTCGATGCGGATTGGGATTCGATGCGCACGTTCGCGCATCTGCCGGCGGCGGCGGATATCGGCGCGTCGTATCCGCGCGGTGACAGTGTCGGCGGCACTATTTTGGAAACCGGCCAGCGCTATCGCGGCCGCTACGATGCGCTGCCCGCACCGAAACTCGGCATCGGCGATCACGACGTCGCGGCGTTTCCGATTTCGTGGGACGGCGAACTGCTCGGCTACATCGCGGTGACGCTGGCATCGCCGAAACGATTTTCCGAAACGCATATCGAAGCCATCGAACTACTCGCGGGTATCGCGGCAAATGCGCTGGAGCACGCGCGTCGCGCGGAATTCCAGCAGCGCAGCCGCTTGCGTTTCGAACTCATCGCACGCATCGCCGCCGACATCCATCGCGAGCGCGATATTGACGCGATCCTGCAACGCGCCGCCGATGTCATCCAGGAAACGTTGCGATTCAAGACGGTCGACATTCCCGCCATCGATCCATCCGATCCGACGATTCTCGTTCTGCGCGCGCGCGGCGGCGTGACGGTGAATGCATCACGCGACGATCGCCTGTCGATCGACAAAGGCATCATGGGGGCAGCCGCGCGCGAATTGCGCACGCAACTCGTGAACGATGTGCGTCGCGATCCTCGGTATATCTGTCCGCCCGGCGTCGTGCCCGCGCGCGCGGAACTGGCCGTGCCGATTCAATCGGCGAATCGTGTGCATGGCGTATTAAATGTGGAAAGCGATCGTGCTTTCGACGATCTCGATCGTCGCTGCATGGAAGTGATCGCCGATTATCTCGCTGTCGCCATCGACAACGCCGCGCTGTTCGAACAGGCTGCGCACGTCGCCGTGATGGCCGAACGGCAGCGTCTCGCGCGCGAGCTGCACGACAACGTGACGCAGATTTTGTCGTCGATGAGTTTGCTGAGCCAGACGCTCGCTGCCGCGTGGGAGCGCAGTCCCGAAGAAGGCGCACGCCGTGCGGCACGGTTGCAACAACTCGCGCAGACGGCGTTCGCCGAGATGCGCATGTTGTTGCATCAACTCGTGCCGTCGCAGTTGGGATCGATCACGCAAGTGTCGCGGCGCAGTCGCGCGTTGGTCGGCGTGGAAAATCTGCGCGAACACGCCCTGCCCTCCGCGCTTACGAAACTGCTCGCCTCGGCCGTGCCGGAAACGATCGCCGTGAAATCGAATTTTTCCGGCTACGTGCCGCAGCGGCTCGAACTGGAGGAAGCGTTGTACCGCGTGTGTCAGGAAGCGGTATCGAACACGGTTCGCCATGCCGGCGCGAAACGCATCCGCATCGAAGCGGCGGTCACGACTACGCATTCGGTGTTACGCGTTGCGGACGACGGACGCGGCCTCGATACCGTGTTTCGTCCCGGCGTCGGACTCGGCAGCATGCGTGCGCGCATCGAAAATCTGCACGGACAGTTCCGCATCAGCCAGAACACGCCGAACGGCACGCTGATCGAAGCGCGCCTCCCGCGCGGCGATCGCGAGGATGTGCCGACCTGACGAAAGTTAGTGGGTCTATCTAACTTCGGCAGCTATCGCCATGCGCCACACCGATGCAGATTGCTTATCATGAACGCACTCCTCGCCGAACCTGCCGACGTTCCGTCTTCCGTCACGCCCCGCACGCCGATGAAACTGATTCTCGTCGATGACCACGCCGTCGTACGCGAAGGCGTACGCGCGATTCTCGACTTGTATGACGACGTCGACGTCGTCGGCGAATTCGCGAACGGATCCGACGCGCTCGCCAGCGCAGCCTCGCTGTCGCCGGATGTCGCCCTGGTCGATTTGAAAATGCCGGGCATCACGGCCGTTGAAACGATTCGCGGCCTGCGCGAACGCGTGCCCGCGATCAAAGTGATGGTCTTCACGAGTTTCGGCGAAGATGCGTTGATTCGCGCCACGCTCGATGCCGGCGCCACTGGATTTCTCATCAAGGATGCGATGCAGGACGACCTGATTCGCGCCATCCGCAGCGTCGCGAACGGACAACCCTACCTCGCCCCGGCCGCGCAACGGCAGTTGATGGAATTGCTGAAGAAACCAGGCGACTCACATGAGTCGCTCACGGCGCGCGAACACGACGTGGTCCGGCTCGTCGCCGAAGGCATGTCGAACAAGCAAATCGCGCGCAAACTTAACCTGACCGAAGGCACCGTGAAAGGTTACGTAAGCCAGGTATTGGCGAAATTGCGATTGCAGGATCGAACACAAATCGCGCTATACGCCGTTCGTCAAGGCTGGCTCAACGACGGCGTGAACTGAGCCAAACGATAGTCGAATCCCCACCTCCGGCATAGGCACGAACGCGGCTTCCACGTAACATGCGGCGATCCCCGAACCGGAGAACGCCATGCTCGCGTCGCTGATTGCCGCCACTCTTGCCGCACAACCTTTTTCCGTCAACGTCGATACGGTCGACGCGAATTCCGAATGGGCGATTCATTGTGGGCATCTGATCGACGTGGATGCTGGAAAATTACTGGGCGAGACGACGATCGTCGTGCAGAACGGTCGCATCAAAAGCGTGACCAGCGGAAATGGTACGGCGGGGAAAATCGCGGTCGATCTCGTCAATCAGACCTGCATGCCGGGCCTGATCGACAGCCATACGCATCTCACCGATCAAACCAGTCCGACCGCGTACAACGATCAGTTCCGCTGGAACCCCGCCGACTACGCCATCCGCAGCACGGTATACGCCAAGCGCACGCTCGAGGCCGGCTTCACGACGGTGCGTAACGTGGGCGACAGCGATTACAACTCGGTGTCGCTGCGTAATGCGATCAACGCCGGCATCGTGCCGGGCCCGCGCATTTTCACGGCGGGCACAGCAATCGGTTCGTCAGGCGGCCATGCCGATGATACCAACGGTTATCGACACGATCTGGCCGGCGATCCCGCGGCCAAGGACGGCATCATCAATTCGCCGGAAGACGCATGGAAAGCGGTGCGTCTGCATTACAAGAACGGCGCGGACCTGATCAAGATCATGCCGTCCGGCGGCGTGCTCGACGAAAGCTCCAGCGTCGACAACGCACAGCTCACGATTCCGGAAATCCAGGCGATCGTCGCCGCTGCGCACGATTACGGATTCACGGTGGCGGCGCACGCGCACGGCGCGGAAGGCATACGGCGCGCGGTCATCGGTGGGGTCGATTCGATCGAGCATGGCACATTCATGGACGATGCCGACATGAAGCTGATGAAGGAACACGGCACGTGGTATGTGCCGACGATCATCGCGGGCAAATTCGTCGAAGAGAAAGCCAATATTCCTGGGTATTACCCGGCGCAGGTCGCGGCGAAAGCGAAAATGGTCGGCCCGCTTATCCAAGCCACGGCCGGGCGCGCGTACAAGGCCGGCGTGAAGATCGCGTTCGGCACCGACGCCGCCGTGTATCCGCACGGCGAGAACGCGCGCGAGTTCCAATATATGGTCGAGGCCGGCATGCCGACCATGTTCGTGATTCAGGCCGCGACGACCCACGCGGCGCAATTGCTCAAGCACGATAAAGACATCGGCAGCATCGCGCCGGGCAAATTGGCGGATGTCGTCGCCGTAACGGGAAATCCGCTCGACGACATCACGCTCATGCAACACGTGCAGTTTGTGATGAAAGAAGGAAAAGTATACAAACTGAACGGTCAGGAACAAACGCCGATCGCCGCCATCGATCCGCCACGCGCGACCGCGGAAGGCGAAGAGCTGTCGGGTTTTTGATTTTTCGTTAGCTGGAACGCGGCGTTCAATGG
>CAZZWP010000181.1:0-3856 GCA_964657965.1 uncultured Rudaea sp.
CAAGGCGTATTCGGGACTCGACGACAAGGAAATTCTGCAACTCGACCGCTGGATTCGCGCGCACACGCTGGAACGATTCGGCCCGGTGCGGTCCGTTGAACCGCATCACGTGTTCGAACTTGGATTCGAAGCGGTGAATCGCTCGACGCGGCACAAGTCCGGCATCGCGGTGCGCTTTCCGCGCATCTTGCGCTGGCGTCACGACAAACCGTTCGCCGAAGCCGATCGTCTCGAAACCTTGCAGACACTGGCGCGATGAAAGCACCGAAAAAATTTGCCGCCGACGCGAACGCCGATGCGCCCCTGCGCGCATGGTTCGCCGAGCGCGGCTGGAGTGCCGCGCCGTTTCAGCGTGAGGTGTGGACGCGTTACCTGCGCGGCGAATCGGGATTGCTGCACACGCCGACCGGCAGCGGAAAAACGATCGCGGCATTCGGCGGACCGTTGCTGCAAGCCTTGCAAGAAGGCATCGCCGACGCGCTAACGAAAACAAAAACGCGAGCGAAGAAAGAGAATTCGACGCAACTTCGCGTTCTCTGGATCACACCGCTGCGCGCGCTCGCGACCGATACGGTGCGTTCGCTGCGCGATCCTATCGAAGCGCTCGGCATTCCGTGGACGGTCGCCATGCGCACGGCGGATGCGTCATCGCGCGACCGGCGTCTGTCGAAAGAGGGTCGCGCCGATGTGGTCGTGATCACGCCCGAATCGTTGGCGCTTATGCTGAGTTATCCGGCGTCGAGCGAAATTTTTTCCGAACTGCGCGCGATCATCGTCGACGAATGGCACGAGCTGATTGGCAATAAGCGCGGCGTTCTGCTGCAACTTTGCCTGGCGCGTTTGCGAAAGCTGGCGCCGTCGCCGCGATACTGGGGATTGTCGGCCACGCTTGGCAATCTCGACGAAGCGCGCGATGTGTTATTGCCCACGACATCGGGCGCCGTCGTATCCGGGATCACGCCGCGCGCGTTTTCGCTCGAAACGTTGTTGCCACCCGAGGATCGTCGGTTTCCATGGGCGGGTCATATCGGATTGAGTCAACTTCAGAACGTCTTGGAACGATTGCTCGATGCGAACACGAGCATCGTCTTCACCAACACGCGCGCGCAGGCTGAGTTGTGGCATCAGGCGCTCGCCGCGGTGTGGCCGTATGCGCCTGAATCTCTGGCGCTGCATCATGGATCGCTCGACGCGACCTTGCGCGCGCACGCCGAACAAGGATTGCGCGACGGCAGCATTCGCTGCGTCGTATCGACATCGAGCCTCGATCTCGGCGTCGATTTTCCGGCCGTCGATCTCGTTTTCCAAATTGGCAGTCCAAAAGGTATCTCGCGTTTGTTGCAGCGATCCGGCCGCGCGAAACATCGGCCGGGGGAGGCCGGACACATTGTCTGCGTTCCTTCGCACGCACTTGAACTCGCCGAGTATGCAGCCGCGCGGCAAGCGGTAGAACGCGGCGAGATCGAACCGCGTCACCCGCCGACGTTGTGTCTCGACGTGCTTGCGCAGCACTGCGTCACCATCGCGCTCGGTTCGGGATTCGCGCCGAATGAGTTGTTCGATGAAGTTCGCGCCACGCACGCGTTTTCCGCATTGACCGAACCGATGTGGCAAAGCGTGCTCGACTTCATCGTGCAAGGCGGCGCGGCGTTATCGAGCTATCCGGAATATCGGAAAGTTGTGGTGGACGATGGAGGCATTTATCGCGTGCCGGATCGCGCGATCGCCATGCGTCATCGCCTGTCCATCGGCACGATTACCAGCGACAGTTCGGTCGGCGTGAAATTCATGAAGGGCGGCCGGCTCGGATCGGTTGAAGAAGCTTTTCTAAGCCGATTGCGGCCAGGCGATCGTTTTCAATTTGCCGGCCGCACGCTCACGCTGGTTCGGCTGGAGAACATGACGGCTTACGTGCGCATCGCAAAAGCGGGCGTAGGCAGCGTGCCGCGCTGGCAAGGCGGACGCATGCCGCTGTCGTCGGAGTTGGGTCGGGAAGTCGAGCGTGTGTTGTCCGCGCCGCGCGCGACGACACCGGAGATGAAATTTCTCGCGCCGCTGTTACGCACGCAGCAATCGATTTCCGCATTGCCGGGCGTGGACGAATTGCTGGTGGAATGGATTCCGCGTCGCGACGGCTGGTATTTGATGGCGTATCCCTTCGCCGGACGCGCGGTTAACGAAGGCATCGCCGCACTCGTCAGCATGCGCTGGTCGCGCGCGATCACCAACACGTTTTCCTATGCGGCGACCGACTATGGATTCGTGGTTGCGCTGGCGCGTGAAACAGAATTGACTGTCGAACTCGTTCGAAAATTATTGTCGCCGGCAGCGCTCGTCGATGACTTGCTCGTATGCGTCAACGTCGGCGAATTGTCGCGACGACAGTTTCGCGAGATCGCGCGCATCGCTGGGTTGCTGCCGCCCTCGTTGCCGGGACGTCAGCCGCGCAAGCTGCGCCACCTTCAGGCATCGAGCGGTTTGATCTACGACGTGCTGCAACGTTTCGATCCCGGACACATTTTATTGACGCAAGCGCAGCGCGAAGTTTTCGAGGCGCAACTGGATGTGCGGCAGGTGTCGCAAACGTTATTGGACTGCGCGCAACGTACGATCAATCTGAAAACGCCTTCGTCGCTGACGCCGCTCTCGTTTCCGCTCTGGGCCGAGCGCTGGCGCGGTGAATTGTCGAATGAAGACTGGAAGGCGCGCGTCGAACGTGCTGCCGAGCAACTCGAAAAAGCGCAATGAGCGAATCGCTGGACGTCGACATCCAAGGTGAAGCCATACGCTTGTTCGCCGATCGCGCCATGTTCTGGATGCGCGAACGCGCATTGCTTATCGCCGATCTGCATTTAGGGAAGGCCGATACGTTTCGCTCCGCCGGTATTCCATTGCCGAGTGGCGGGACGCAATACGATTTGCATCGACTAACACTGTTACTCGCCAAGACCGAGGCGACACGTCTGATTGTTCTCGGCGACATGATTCATTCGACGGCCACCGAACGACGCTGGCGTGAGGCGTGGCAGGCGTGGCGCACGGCGCACCATGAGTTGCGGATCGATGTCGTGGTGGGCAATCACGATCGCGCATTGGGATCACTGGAGCTCGATCTGCATCGGCATGCCACCGAGCTGCAGATTGCGCCGTTCGCGTTGCGCCACGCGCCGACATTCATACCAATAGCGCACGTTGTGTGCGGACACCTACATCCCGTCGTTCGCCTTCCCGGTGTTGCGAAACGATGGCCGACGTTTGTCCTGGAACGCGATCAAACCATTCTCCCGGCATTCTCTGCTTTTACCGGAGGCAGCGACATTGACGCCACCGGCAAACGACTCGCGGTATGCAATGGTGAAAGCATCGTCGCGCTACCTCGGAAAAATTTGTCGCCGCGATAGCCGTGCAGAATGCGTTTACCCCGAATGCCGTCGTGCAATGTGCGGGCGTCGAATTCAGGTTATCAGCGCAAATCCGAGCCTTGAGAGAAGTTCCGCGTTGGCACATTGCTTGATATAGGTCACTCAGCCGCCGACGAATCGACGGTACTTATTAAACGATCAAGGAGCGATGTCATGTTGCATTACGCGCTGGTATTTCTGGTAGTAGCTTTAATCGCTGCCGCATTGGGTTTCGGTGGAATAGCCGGCGCCGCTGCGGGTATCGCGAAGTTGCTGTTCTTGGTATTCATTGTGCTCTTCCTCATTTCGCTGATCGCCGGTGGCGTCCGCGGTAGAAGGTTGTAAGCGGAATACCTTGGACTAAATAACCCCGGAAAAAAAGCCGCGCCGTTGTCTCATAACTCGGCGCGGCTTTTTTGTTTCATGTCGATTTCCAAGCAATGAGCGCAATAAAC
>CAZZWP010000182.1:0-3809 GCA_964657965.1 uncultured Rudaea sp.
CGCGCAACTGCGCGACGGCGAAAGCGCTGTCGCGATCTGTGCGCGTGCCGACGCGGCGCTGTATCGGGCCAAACATAACGGACGGAATCGCGTCGAAGTCGGCGCGTGATGACGGCGCGACGTTATTGCTCGAACTGCACGGTGCCGGCCGTATCGCATCGATCGACTGACGCATGCGTACCGGCATCCTCGACATTCGCGACCCAGCAATCGTCGTAGACCGAGCAATAGCAGATCTTGATCTTGAAGCGTGCCTTCGCATCGTGAAACGCGCGGGCGAGTTCTGGATCGGTGAGCTTGACCATTTCCACCGTCGTTTCGCGGTTGAGACTGGCCGGTAGCACCGTCCCGTTGATGGATGTCTGCGACCCGTGCAGCGGACGCGTCGGAATGAGCGTCGCGGTCAATTCCTTCCACGTCTTGTAAGGTTTGCCGTCGAAGCTCACTTCAACCGATTCGATCTTGGCCGGACCGACGCCGTTGTTGTCGACGCGCCACGTGAACGCTTCCGCGTTGGTGGCTTGCGTGTCGTTCTCTCCGATCGCGACATACGGCCACACGCTCGCGCGCGATTGTACTTGCATGAGCTGTGTCTGATCGCGCATGAGCGTCGACTGATACGCGCTCGTGACGAGCGCCAGCATGCTGAGCGCGACGGCCACGAAACTGGCGATGTCGCCGATATCGCGGCGTTTGGGTTTTTCGGAGGCGGGCGGGGGCGCAGGTTCGTTCATGCGCCGATGTTACGACAAGCGGCTAGATCGCCGCATCGACCATTTTTGCTAATTGGGACTTCGAGACCATACCCACTTGCGTCGCCTGCACGGCGCCGTTGCGGAACAACAATAGTGTCGGCGCCGAGCGCACGCGAAACTGCATCGCCGTTTTCTGATTCTTGTCCATTTCCACTTTGACGACTTTCACGCGACCCGCGTATTCCTGCGCGAACTGCTCGAGCATCGGCGCCATCGCTTTGCAGGGGCCGCACCATTCGCCCCAGAAGTCGACGAGGACGGGAGTGTCTGATTTAAGGACTTCAAAATCAAAGGTGTCGTCGGAAGCGGCGATCGCGTGAACTTCAAGCATTGTCTTGTCCATTTCCAACATTGAGCTGATTTTCGAATAACTGTCTGGCCGTCGCCGCAGATAACGCATGCCACTCAATTTGGCCTGACGCGACTCTCAGCGCGTTGAGTGCATTATCCAAATTCATTGTCCGCGTTAGCTGGAAATAAAAAGCGGTATATCCAATAAGAGCTTCACCCCAAGTTGGCTCGAAATTAGGACCAACTAAAACGTTGAATGCACGTGGATTGTGCAGTTCATGCGCCATCGCCATCGTTATTGCGTGGAATCCATTGCAGCTGGAAAGGATCAGGTCAAGCGAACCGTTCAATTGAGCGTTGATTGGCGCCAATAACTGCGCCATTGCATTCCAAGAGATCAATTGCCCGTCGGTTAGACCGATTCCCTCGCGACTACCGTGCGCACTTAGATGAAGGACCGGAAGAAGTTCGGCTGGATCCACTCCACGACAGATGTTTACATAATCGTCTAGCCCACGCTGAAACATTGCTCGGGAACAAACTGATCTGGTCTCTGCGCCGATTTGCGCAACTCGTAATGAACGCGCTAGCGCAAAGCCTTCGGAGCGGCCTTCATAAAAATCTGCGTCATTTGGAGATTCGAGAATGAAGACCTTAACCGGCATCTCGGCGCGCAGTCTGCTTGATTTAGACGTCGACTATCCGCACTTCGAATACCCGCAATTCAGACAGGTAGCACACCCATCCATCAACACCGTCGCATTCGTATTGCACTTGTGACACATCGTCGCGCCCGGCGGAAACGCGACGCTGGTGGATTCGGTGGTGTCGTGGCGCGTGGGTTCGCCCATTGCGCCGGCGAGGTCGGCGCTGATACTGGCTTCGGTTACGTCAGAGTTTTTTTTTGAGTCGCTGCCGTTCATGCGCGCTTCGTACGCGTTGCGCTTTTCGGCGATGAGCTTGCGTTGTTCGTTGCTCATTTCCGGATCGTGCATGAGGCCGATCGATTTCAGATGTTGTTCGATCAACGCGCCGAGTTCGGCGACGATGCTCGGCATGTACACGCCGCCGGCCTTGAAGTAGCCGCCGCGCGGATCGAAGACGGCTTTCAGTTCTTCGACGAGGAAGGTCACGTCGCCGCCTTTGCGGAACACGGCGGACATGATGCGCGTCAACGCCACGATCCACTGAAAGTGGTCCATGTTTTTCGAGTTGATGAACACTTCGAAGGGGCGGCGCAGTTCGTGTTCGGTGCCGGGATTGAGCACGATGTCGTTGATGGTGACGTACAGCGCGTGCTCGAACAGCGGCGATTTGATTTTGTAGGTGGCGCCGATCAGCGTGTCGGGACGCTCGACCTTCTCGTGCATCTGGATGACTTCGGCCTTCGGCTGAAGTTCGATGGCGTCGCGCGGATCGGGAAGCACGCTCGGTGGCATGGCCGCGGCGCCGTCGGCGCTGCCGACGCTGTAGCCCTTGATTTTCTTTCCGATCTTGATGGCCATGCGCTAACTCCTGAATCGATTGCCGATGACGACGGCGATTAAGGCGGGCGTCAATCAGCGTTTGGAGAGTCACCGCCGATCGATCGCCGCGCGCCGATCGACGGTGCTTGGTTCTCTACGACTACTTGCGACGGCCGCCTTTCTTGGCCGCTTTCTTCGTTGCCTTTTTCACCGCGCGTTTGGCGCTCGCGGCTTTCTTTGCAACTTTCTTCGCGACTTTCTTGGCTGCCTTTTTCACGGTCTTCTTTGCGGCACCGGCTTTCTTCGCCACTTTCTTGGCGACCTTTTTCGCGGATTTCTTCACCGCCGCTTTCTTGGCGTCGACTTTCTTCGCGACCGATTTCTTGACCGCCGCCTTCTTGGCTGGCGATGCCGCTTTCTTGGTCGCCTTCTTGGCCGACGTGACGCGCGTGACGACCGCTTTCTTCACCGCCGCCGCTTTCTTGGCCACGGCTTGACCGGCCGCCGTCGCGCCTTTCACGACCGCATCTTTCACCTGCACGGCGCGCGTGGCTGCCGCGTCACGCACCGTGGCGGCCACTTCACCGGCCTTCTGTACGGCCGCGTGGCCTACCTGTTGCGCTTTGTCGACTACTGCCGCGCCGACTTCCTGGGCCTTTCCCACGACTGCTTCGACTGCATTCGCGGCGCCTTCGCCTATCGGCGTGTGTTCGTTTTGCATGAGAGCCTCCGACGATATTTCTTCGAGCTGTTATGAATGCCGAAATTGCAGCAATTTATACAATGCAGCAATTTACCGTATGGTTACCTGAGACCGATTGTTGGATAAGACAACGTCCTAGAACTTTCCGTAATAGCCTTCCTTGAGTGCATCGAAAAGATTCGCGGCGGTATGCGTTTCACCGTCGTATTCGATCTCTTCGTTGCCCTTGGCCTCGACTACGGTACCGTCTTCCAGCTCGAAGCGGTAGAGGGTATTTTCGAGATCCGCTTCCTTCACCAGCACACCCTGGAAGGCGGCCGGATTGAAGCGGAACGTGGTGCAGCCTTTCAGCCCTTGTTTGTGGGCGTAGGTGTAGATGTCCTTGAAATCTTCGTAGGCGTAATTGGTCGGCACGTTGGCCGTCTTGGAGATGGATGAATCGATCCATTTCTGCGACGCGGCCTGGATATCGACGTGTTCCTTCGGCGAGATATCGTCGGCGGCCACGAAATAGTCCGGCAGCTTCTTGTCGATCTCGTCGCTGAACGGCATCGCGTCGGCGTTGATCAGTTCGCGGTAGGCGAGCAGTTCATA
>CAZZWP010000183.1:0-3799 GCA_964657965.1 uncultured Rudaea sp.
GATCGCCGCGTTCACTTGCATCGCGTGGCGTCGCGCCGTTCGCGGCCAGCGGCGTGAACGCACGTACGAGTTGATAAAACGTTTCCGACGCGCCCCAGTTTTCCTTGCGCTGATACGACGGCAATTCCAGTGCGACGACGGGAATTGGCAGTTTCAGCGCACGCGCTAAGCCACCGGGATCGTCCTGAATCAATTCGGCGGTACATGATGCACCGACCAACATGGCTTGCGGCTTGAAGCGGTCGTACGCATCCTGCGCGGCGGTCTTGAAAATCTCGGCAGTGTCGCTGCCGAGATCGCGTGCCTGGAACGTGGTGTAGGTGACCGGCGGCCGCTGGTCGCGGCGCTCGATCATCGTGAAGAGCAAGTCCGCGTATGTGTCGCCTTGCGGTGCGTGCAATACGTAGTGGACGCCGCGCATCGCGGTGGCGATGCGCATCGCGCCGACGTGCGGCGGGCCTTCGTAGGTCCACAAGGTGAGCTGCATGTCAGGCCACCAGCTTCAGTTTGCGCACCAGCGGACGTGCGAACAGTTCGGCCAGATCGCCGGCCTGTTCGTAGCCCTGGATCGGCGTGAACACGAGTTCGATCGACCACTTCGTCGTCATGCCTTCGGCTTCGAGCGGATTGGCCAGACCGAGGCCGCAGACGACCAGGTCCGGTTTCTCCGCGCGGCAACGGTCGAGTTGCCGGTCCACGTTTTGTCCTTCGCTCAGGCGCGTACCGTGCGGCAACAGCGCGAGTTCCTGCGCCAGATGTTCGCGATGCAGAAACGGCGTACCGACTTCGACGAGCGTCATGCCGAGCTCGGTCGCGAGAAAACGCGCGAGCGGAATTTCCAGTTGCGAATCGGGGAAGAAAAAGATGCGACGGCCGGACAGTTCGGTGCGATAGCGCGCGAGCGCCTGCGCGGCACGTTCGGCTGGCACTGCGGTCACACGTTCGAAGTGTTTCGGATCTATGTTCCAGATATCCGCTGCCGCTTTGAGCCACGCAGTGGTGCCAATGACGCCGAGCGGAAACGGCGCGTCGATGCGCTTCGCGCCGCGATCTTCAAGCGCTCGCGCCGTGTCAGCGAGAAACGGTTGCGCGAGGAGATAGCGTGTGTTCGGTCCGACATTCGGCAAGTCGCGCGCGCGGCGCGGCGGTAAAAATTGAACCGAACCGATGCCGAGCGCATCGAACAGGCGGCGGAACTGATCTTCGACCACATCCGCCAGTGAGCCGACGACGAGCAGCGATTTGTCCTGCGACGATTCGGCAGGTAACGACGGCACCAGCGACGCGAGGCACGCGTCTTCGCCTTGCGTGAATGTCGTCTCGATACCGCTGCCGGAATAATTCAGGATGCGCACGCCGGGCGAGAACCGTTGCGATAGCCGGTGCGCGGCGCGCGACAAATCGAGCTTGATTACTTCCGACGGACACGAGCCGACCAGAAACAGAAGACGAATCTCCGGACGCCGCGCGAGTAGGGTGTCGACGATGCGGTCGAGCTCGGCGTTGGCATCGGCCAAACCCGCAAGATCGCGTTCTTCGATGATCGCCGTGCCGAACCGCGGTTCGGCGAAAATCATCACGCCGGCCGCCGACTGCATCAGATGCGCACAGGTGCGCGAACCGACGATCAGGAAAAACGCATCCTGGATTTTGCGATGCAGCCAGATGATGCCGGTGAGTCCGCAGAAAACTTCGCGCTGTCCGCGCTCGCGCAACACCGGCGCGTCGGCGCAACCGCTCGATGGCGTCGGCAGCATCGTGATGGGAATACTCACTCGGCCGCCATCGCAGTCAATGGCTGACGGGCCGCGGCGCCGGAACTTTCCAAACGTGCAGCCCGCAACTTCAGCAGGAACTGCGTTGCATTGATGACGTACGTGACGTACGCCGCCAGCGCCAGATACATAAGGCCAACCGGCGTTAGCGCATGCGTCGCCAACGCGGCGAGATAGGCGGTATGCAGCGCCAGCACGAGCATACTGAACACGTCTTCCCAATAAAAGGCCGGCGCGAACAGATAGCGTCCGAACACGACTTTTTCCCAGATCGCCCCGGTGATCATGATCGCGTAAAGCGCCAGCGTCTTGATCACGACGGAGACCACTGCAGCGGTTTCGCCCGTACCGAATACCAGGAAGCGCACGACGAGAATCGCGCTGACAAAAAAAATGAGGAATTGAACCGGCGCGAGGATTCCTTGCACCAAGGTCCATATCGATTCGTCACGTCGGTGGCGCTGCTGCGGGGTGTACAGGGCGAGCTTTGCCGTGGGTGCTGACGTTTTGACGTGCATCTGCTGGAATTTCCCCACACGGACCGAACGCGTCGAATCTAATCCTGCCATTTGTAACTGTCAACAAAATTAGACGTAACAAATTCCTGACATGTGTAAATTCGTTTTTCCGAGTTGACGTCCCGGAATCGGAGTGACACCATCCCCCGGGTTCAAAAAAACCAATTCAGTGTTCTACCGGTGCGACGGTCGCTTCTTTCATCCAAAAAGAATATGAGAAAGCGTGACAGTGGAGACGTTTTACCTCCTTGGGGCTGTCTGGGTCGTCGTTGTTTTCCGTCGAATGTTTGGGTGGAGGAGACCAAATGGACGACCTGACACGTGAACGCGTAACGCATTTGAAAGACTGGCGCAATGCCGTTTGGAGTTCTCACCGCACCGACGACGAGGCGGCCGACCTGAAAACCGCGCTCGGCGAAAATGCCGGACGCCATCATCCGCCACTGGATCGGCTCACCCAGGCGGTCAAACGACAAGTAATTCCCAAGCTGCTCGGCGCGCATACGTCGCCCGCCGTCGCACCCACCGTGCAGGCGAACGCGGGCATCGACGTTTCCGATGTCGTTGAATTTACCGGATTGGTCGCAACGCGCGAGGTGACGCAGGCTAGGGAGAAGATCGAACGTAAACGCTCGCAGGGTTTATCGCTGCAATCGCTTTTTGTCGATCTGATGATTCCCGCGGCGCGACGCCTGGCTGAATTGTGGGAATCGGATTTGTGCCACTATGAAGAGATCGCCGTCGGCATGCTGAACTTGCAGCAGCTGTTGCACGATCTGACTCCGGATTTCTCGCGCGAGAGCACGCACAAGACGCGCGACCGCCGCGCACTTTTGCTGTCTGCGCCCTCCGAACAGAACATGCTGGGCGTCTTCATGGTGACGGAATTTTATCGCTGCGTGGCGTCGGAATTCTTCCATCGCGACGGTTGGCAAGTGTGGCCCGCGCCGCCCATGTCGATGCCGCGTTTGTTGGGGATAGTCAGCTCGCAATGGTTTGATCTGATCGAGGTGTCGGCGACATGTGGTGCGCGATTGCACCGACTCGCAGCGGATTTGGCGCAGATCAAGGTAGCTTCGCGCAACGCGGACGTCGGCATGATCTTATGTGGACCGGCGTTCGATGAGCATCCGGAATTGCTGGCTGAGATGGGCGCCGATAGCTGCGCGCACGACGCCAACGAAACCATTGAGCAAGCCGATGCGTGGATAGAGCGGCAGGCGCGTCGCGGCTAAAGGTTTTGTCGCGAAATTCGCTACGGGGAACGTGGTTTGAAACGGATGTTGAAGGTAACCAAGGCCGATGCCGTCACAAAAGGCGCGCGTGTGCGATTAGTCCAAATCCCAGGTAGCGAACTGGCCAATCTGGACGCCGTGTCGACCGACGCTTTGCTCAAAGCGGCCGGCGATATTTCGTTGGTGATGGACGCCGACGGAATCGTGCTGTCGGTGACGTGCGGCAGCCCGCAAATGGCCGCAGAAGGCTTTCAGAAGTGGATCGGGCAAC
>CAZZWP010000184.1:0-3784 GCA_964657965.1 uncultured Rudaea sp.
CGCCGACGCGACATCCGTGTCGCGGCGGCGAACGGCGCACATCCTGTGCGCCCTCCCGGATTCTGTTGGCTGAGAAAAAAGAGGACTAAGGCGTCCAAAGTATACTTTTGTCGACTTTCCGGATGTCGGTTTGGCCGGTGAGGGCGAGGCTGACCTCGAGTTCTTTTCGAATGAATTCGATGACTTTCGTTACGCCTTCGCCGCCGAGCGCGCCGAGTCCGTAAAGGAATGCCTTGCCGATGAGTCCCGCGCGTGCGCCAAGCGCGATCGCTTTGAGCAAGCTCTGACCGGTAAGGATTCCGCTGTCGAACAAAACTTCGGTGCGGCCGGCGACGGCGTCGACAACGCGCGGTAATGCGTGAATGGCTGCGGGCGCACCATCGAGTTGGCGGCCGCCGTGGTTGGAAACGATCAATGCGTCGACACCGGTTTTGACGGCAATGTCGGCGTCTTCGTGGTCGAGAATTCCTTTGACGATGAGTTTGCCGGGCCAGATCGAGCGGATCCACTCGACGTCTTTCCAGCTCAGCGTCGGATCGAATTGTTTGCCGATCCATTGTGCGAGCGTGGTGAGTTTGTCGTCGCCGCCAATGCGTCCTTCGAGATTGCCGAATGAACGGCTCGGCGCACGGAGGACGCGCCAGACCCACGCCGGTTTCGTGGCAATGTCGATAAGATTGGACAGCGTAAGTTTCGGCGGCACCGTCATGCCGTTTTTGTGCTCGCGATGCCGTTGCCCTTGAATCTGCAAATCGAGCGTCAGCATCAGCGCGCTGCATTTCGCGGCGATCGCGCGATCGACGAGTGATTGGGTGAACTCGCGGTCGCGCATGACGTAAAGTTGAAACCAGAACGGCTTTGTCGTGTTCGCGCGCACTTGCTCGATCGAACAGATCGACATCGTGCTCAGACAAAACGGAATGCCCGCTTTTTCAGCCGCCTGCGCCGCGAGAATTTCGCCGCCGCCCCACTGCAGTCCGGTAAGGCCCGTCGGCGCGAGCGCCAGCGGCATCGACACCGGCTCGCCCATGATTGTCGTGGCCAGATTGCGATTGTCAACGTCGATCATTACGCGCTGTCTGAATCGGATCGCCTCCAGAGCGGAGCGATTTTCTTTCAGCGTGAATTCGTCGTACGAGCCGCGGTCGGCGTATTCGAAAAATGCGCGCGGCACTTTGCGGCGCGCGATGTCGCGCAGGTCGAGAACGGTGGTGATTACTTTGGCCATCCGACGATGGTACAACGGTTCGAAAATGCGTTCGGCTCAACCTTAGTCGCGTCCACGGGCAGCGAAATAATTGCACACAACATATCCACAGACTTGTCGTATCGCGCCGTGAGACGCGGCTGTGTAGTATCTGTCCGTCGTTACACCTCTCAACTCGGAACACCATGGCCGCACCTGCTGAACGCTTGTTCGCGCCGCGCATCGATACATTGCGCGTGCCGCCGCACTCTATCGACGCCGAACAGGCGGTGCTGGGCGGATTGATGCTCGACGAGCGCGCGTGGGAGCGCATCGCCGACAAGATCAACGAAGAGGATTTTTATCGCAAGGATCATCGACTGATCTATCGCGCGCTGTCGGAACTGTCCGAAAAGAACATGCCGTGCGACGCGGTGACGATCGGCGAATGGTTCGATTCGAACGGATTGTCCGAACTGGTCGGCGGCTCAGGTTACATCTTGCAGCTGGCGAACTCCACGCCGAGTGCGGCGAATATCGTCGCTTACGCGGAAATCGTGCGCGAGAAATCGATTCTGCGTCAGCTTATAGATGCCGGAACGGAAATCACCGGCGACGGTTTTCAGCCGGAAGGACGCAGCACGCAGGAAATTCTGGAAGGCGCCGAACAGAAAGTGTTTCGCATCGCCGAATCGGGCGCGCGTGGACGCAAGAATTTCGTCGCGATGCGCACGGCGGTGAAGGAAGCGTTTCAGATCCTGCATCAGCGCTACGAAAGCAAAGGTTCGGTGACGGGTCTTGCCACCGGCTTCAACGATCTCGACGAGATGACAGCGGGATTTCAGCCCTCCGACCTCATCATCGTCGCGGCGCGCCCGTCGATGGGCAAGACGGCGCTGGCCGTCAATTTCGCCGAACACGCTGCGCTGAAATCGAAGAAGGCGTGCGCGATATTTTCAATGGAAATGTCGTCGTCGCAACTCGCGTTTCGTTTGATTTCCTCGTTGGGTCGGATCAATCAGCAGCATTTGCGCACCGGCGATATTCAAGAGGAAGAATGGCCGCGCGTGACGAGTGCGATCACGATGTTGTCGGACGCCAAAATTTTCATCGACGACACACCCGCATTGTCGCCCGGCGAACTTCGCGCACGCGCGCGACGGCTCAAGCGCGAGCACGATCTTGGACTGATCGTCATCGATTACCTGCAGCTCATGCAGGTGCCCGGGAACAAGGAGAATCGCGCCACGGAAATTTCAGAAATTTCGCGTGGACTAAAGGCTCTCGCCAAGGAACTGAATATTCCCGTGATCGCGCTGTCGCAGCTCAACCGTTCGTTGGAGCAACGCACCGACAAACGTCCGGTGATGGCCGACTTGCGCGAATCCGGCGCTATCGAACAGGACGCCGACGTGATTCTCTTCATCTATCGCGACGAGTATTACAACCCCGAATCGAACGACAAAGGTCAGGCCGAAATCATCATCGGCAAACAGCGTAACGGTCCGACCGGCACGATCAAACTGACCTTCCTCGGGCAGTACACGAAGTTCGAGAATTTCGCGTCCGAACACTACATGGCCTGAGCGGGTTGGCCGGCTCGATGTCGAATCGTCAAACGGCGGCGTCGATCGACTCGCAGCGCGTACTCCGATGGATGGATTCGCCGTTGTTTCACGGCTTGCTCATCATCGTCTGTATTTCGATAGTCCTGGCTCCGACGCTCGACGGATTTTGGGGGCGCGACGATTTCGGCTGCCTGGCGACGGTTCGCATGATCGGTTCGCCGTGGATACTGTTCACGCAGGATCACTATCCGGTGGCGCATTCGGTGTTTCGGCCGATGGGTTATTTCGTGATGTGGTTGTGCGTCAAGCTATTTGGCGTTTCGTACGCGCCGCATGCAGCGTTCGATCTCGCGCTCCACGTCGGTGTTTCGCTCGCGCTTTGGCGATTGCTAGCACGCAATGGCGTTCCGTACGCCGTATCGACGTTGTGCGTGCTTGTATTTGCTTTGCATCCGACCGTGGCCGGGCCCGTGCTGTGGTGGTCCGCGAAATTCGATTTGCTCGCGACATTGTTTACGCTCGTATCGTTGAATGCCGCGTTTCACTTCCGGGATCAGCCGACGCCAACCGCGTTGGTCGCGACCTTGTTGGCAGGATTGGCGGCGATGCTGTCCAAAGAAATCGGCATGATCGCCGTTGTCGGTGCGACCTTGATCTGGTTGCATTGGCTCGTTCGGGTTCCATCGAATCGTCGAGCGGCAATCAGCGCCATCGCATTATCGTGGCTATCGGCGCTGGTCTACATGACGTGGCGATGGCTGGTTCTTGGTTCGCTCTCCAGCGGAATCACCGGGTCTATTCCGTTGCATGAAGCGTTCGTCCGCGGTGTCTCGAACTGGTTCACGCAAGCAATGGGTTATTTCACTTTTATTCCGAGACTTGAAACGGTTGAGATTGCCATCTTGATTACGTGCGCTGTCGTCTTGCTCGCCGCATTCGTCGGAGGATTACTGTCGTCGACACGAAAAGACGAGGCGCGTTTCAACCGCATTCTTATTTTAGCCGGCCTGTGCTTGATCGTCTGTCCAAT
>CAZZWP010000185.1:0-3600 GCA_964657965.1 uncultured Rudaea sp.
GAATTGCTCGGCAGGGGACTTCAATTTGAGGATCGCCGCCACTTCGTCGCTGACTTTTCCGGTCTGTGGCACGTAGTCGGCTTTCGACGGATCGAGAACGAGAATGTCTTTTCCGACTTTCCGGAAAAAACCAGCGCCCGCTTTCTGACCCAGCGCGCCTTTGTCGATCAGTGCTTTTAAAACCGCAGGCGGTTTGAAATAGTTGTGCCATGGATCGTTGGGCAGCGTGTCGTCCATCGTTTTGATGACGTGGCCCATCGTGTCGAGTCCCACTACATCGGCCGTCCGATACGTGGCGCTTTTCGGATGGCCGATCGCAGGACCGGTGAGCGCGTCAACGACATCGAAACTGAGCTTGTATTGTTCAGTGTGATACATCGTCGCCAACATCGAGAAAACGCCGATGCGGTTACCGATGAAGTTGGGCGTGTCTTTTGCGAAGACGACCCCTTTGCCCAACGTTGTCGTAAGAAACGCTTTGAGCCCCTGCAAGACAGCGCTATCCGTCTTCGCGCACGGAATCACTTCGACCAAATGCATGTAGCGCGGCGGATTGAAGAAGTGCACGCCGCAGAACCGGTGGTGCAATTTTACGTCAAGAACACCCGCTAATGCATTGATACTTAAGCCTGATGTGTTGCTCGCGAGCACTGCATTTTCGCCGACATGCGGAGCGATTTTCGCGTAGAGATCGCGTTTCCAATCCAAGCGTTCTGCGATCGCCTCGATGATCAGATCGCACGACGTGAGCTTGTCGAGGTCGCTGTCGTAGTTGGCCGGCGTGATTGCCGCCGCTCGCGATTTGTCGGCAAGCGGAGCGGGCGAAAGTTTCTTCAGATTGTCGATGGCCTTGAGAACGATGCCGTTCGGATCGCCGTCTTTTGCGGTGAGATCGAACAAGATCGTATCGACGCCGGCATTGGTCAGATGTGCGGCGATCTGCGCGCCCATCACGCCGGCACCGAGCACGGCGGCTTTGCGAATTCGAAGTGGTGAGCTTTGACTCATGACATCCCCGTTGAAAGGTGAAAGTGTTTCGAGTAAATATTTATTCGGCGCGCAGGCCGGACGCGGCAAATTTGATAAGGTGCGATGCGGAAAGTTCGCGGTGCTGCTGTTCCGTAACGCCGCGTCGTTTGATCATTCCGAAATCGGCCATCGCGTAGGTGAGCGCGCCGCTGATGATATCCAGTCGCCAGTACAATTCCTGTTTGTCCAGATGCGGCAAAAGCCGCGCAAACGCTGCTGCGAAGCGCTTCAGCGTGGGGCTGTAATTATCGTGGAGAAACTTGCGCAACTGCTCGTTGTGCTCCGCGTAGGCGCGCGCCAGCACGCGCACGAAACCGCCGCCGCCGTCGTCGCCTTGTGCGACCGCCAGCGCCGGCTCCACGAAGGCCGCGAGCACGTCCTCTAGGCAATGCGCCGGATCGTTTTCCACACCGCCGAGCGCGCGCAGCCGCTCGCTGTTCAGCACATCGAGACGCCGCCGGAAAACTTCGTTGATGAGATTTTCCTTCGAGCCGAAGTGATAATTCACCGCAGCCAGATTGACCTTCGCCGCCGTGGTCACTTGGCGCACTGATGCGCCAACGAAGCCGTGGCGCGCGAACAGCGCCTCAGCCGAATCCAGAATTCGTTGCTTGGTGGAAAAGTGGGGTGTGCTCAACCGAGATCCTTCGCGCCGAGACGAACCTGCGATGTGTTGTCTCGCAGGCTTTCCGAACGGGCGTTTGAAGCATAGGTGCAGGCGGCGGCGCGGTCAACGCGAGACCTATGCTGCGGCATGACATAAGCATAGAAACTGGCCTCATTTTATTAGCTAAACCCATGGATTTTCGTGGATTTAGTCGGTAGAATTCACATTCTGGAACTGGGGAGTTCCCGGCCCGATCATTCACCCGGAGAAATAGTTCATGGCGCTGGAGCGCACTCTGTCGATTATCAAACCTGATGCCGTCGCGAAGAATGTCATCGGTCAAATCTATTCGCGTTTCGAAAAAGCGGGCCTCAAAATCGTGGCCGCAAAAATGAAACAGCTGTCGCAAAAAGAAGCCGAAGGTTTTTACGCCGTTCATCGCGAGCGTCCCTTCTTCAAGCCACTCGTCGAATTCATGGTTTCCGGCCCGGTGATCATTCAAGTGCTCGAAGGCGAGGGCGCCGTTCTGAAGCACCGCGATCTCATGGGTGCCACCGATCCGAAAAAGGCGGCGCCGGGCACAATCCGCGCCGACTTCGCTTCATCGATCGACGCCAATGCCGTGCACGGCTCCGACGCAACCGAAACGGCACAAGTGGAAATTGCGTACTTCTTCTCCGGCACCGAATTGTGCGCGCGCTGAGTGAATGACGCAGTGACTACGACGAAAGCCAATCTGCTCGATTACGATCGCCAGGGTCTTCGCGATCTATTCGAGCAGCTCGGCGAAAAACCGTATCGCGCCGAACAAGTGATGAAGTGGATGTATCACCGCCACGTCACCGATTTCGCGCAGATGACGGACGTCGGTAAAGCGCTGCGCGATAAGCTCGAAGCGGCGGTGGAAATCATCCCGCCGACGACGATGTTCGAGAAACAGGCAGCCGATGCCACGCACAAATGGCTGCTCGGAATGAATGGCGGCAGCGCGATCGAAACGGTATTCATTCCGGAATCCGGTCGCGGTACGTTGTGTGTGTCGTCGCAGATCGGTTGTGGATTGGCCTGTACGTTCTGCTCGACGGGCACGCAAGGCTTCAATCGCAATTTGTCGTCTGCCGAAATCATCGGGCAGGTGTTCGTCGCCGCAAAACATCTCGGCAATGTGCCGCATCATCAACGCAAGCTCACCAATGTCGTGATGATGGGCATGGGCGAACCGCTCCTCAATTTCGACAACGTCGTCCGCGCGATGAGTGTGATGCGCGACGATCTGGGATTTGGACTGGCCAACAAACGCGTCACGCTGTCGACCGCCGGACTGGTGCCGATGATCGACAAGCTCGGTGAAGTGAGCGACGTGTCGTTGGCCGTTTCGTTGCACGCACCGAACGACGAGTTGCGTACCGAACTGGTGCCTCTGAACAAGAAATATCCGATCGCCGAACTGATGGGTGCGTGTCAGCGCTATGCGGCGCGGCGCGCGCGAACGTCGATCACGTTCGAGTATACAATGCTCAAAGGTATAAACGATCGCCCAGAACACGCGCGGCAACTGATCAAGTTGATGCGCCAAGTGCCAAGCAAGGTGAATCTGATTCCTTTCAACACATTCACCGGAACGCAATACGAACGCTCCGAAGAAACGACGATTCGCAGCTTCCAGAAAATTCTGCTCGATGCGGAAGTTCTGACGATGGTTCGCCGCACACGCGGCGACGACATCGACGCCGCGTGCGGCCAGCTCAAAGGGCAAGTGATCGATCGGACGCGACGTCAAGCCGATTTTCGACGTCGAGTGGAAGAGGGCGCGCAGAATGCAGCGTAATTCGACCTGGCTCATTTGCGCCGCATCGAGTCTCGTACTCGCCGCGTGCGGTTCGTCGAATGAGATCAGGCACATGTCCGATGCCAAACCGGCCAATGTCTCCGAATCGAAGGCCGACAAAAAAGAAGATGCTGCA
>CAZZWP010000186.1:0-673 GCA_964657965.1 uncultured Rudaea sp.
GCGCGCCAAGAAACAGCCCGAGCGCGATGTTGCGCGCACGACGGCGACGCGCGATCCCGATACAATTCTTCGCGATCTCTCCGAACTCGCGATCGGTTCGCCGATCGTGCATGTCGATCACGGCGTGGGACGCTATCAGGGACTGGTGAAACTCGACGTAGGAAACGGCGGTGAATTTCTCAGCATCGAATACGCGAACTCCGACAAACTGTATGTTCCGGTCGCGCAGCTGCACCTCGTCTCGCGCTATTCGGGTGTGTCGGACGACATGGCGCCGTTGCATTCGCTCGGCGGCGAAGCGTGGGAACGCGCCAAGAAACGCGCGGCGCAAAAAGTGCGTGATGTCGCTGCCGAATTACTTGCACTTTATGCGCAACGCGCGGCGCGTCCTGGTAAAGCGTTCGTCTACGACCGCGCGATGTACGAATTATTCGCCAACGCATTTCCGTTCGAGGAAACGCCGGATCAGCTCCGTGCCATCGAAGCGGTGATTGCCGATCTTGCGACGGGCAAATCGATGGATCGCGTGGTTTGCGGCGACGTGGGATTCGGCAAAACGGAAGTCGCGCGCGCTCTCGCCGCATTTTTGTTCGGCAGCGAGAAGAGCCTCATCCGCTTCGACATGTCGGAGTTCATGGAGAAGCACTCGGTTTCGAAGCTGATCGGTTCGCCT
>CAZZWP010000186.1:683-3597 GCA_964657965.1 uncultured Rudaea sp.
AACGGAAGTCGCGCTGCGCGCGACGTTCGTTGCGGCGACAGCGGGAAAACAAGTGGCCCTGCTCGTGCCGACCACCTTGCTCGCGCAACAGCACTATCAGAACTTCCGCGATCGTTTGGCCGATTGGCCGGTACGGGTTGAAGTGTTGTCGCGTTTCAAATCGAAGAAGGAAATTGCCGCCGAACTCGAAAAATTGAGCGAGGGCAAGATCGACGTCATCATCGGCACGCACCGCCTGCTGCAACCCGATGTGAAGTTCAAGGATTTGGGCCTCGTCATCGTCGACGAAGAACAACGTTTCGGCGTGCGTCAGAAAGAACAGCTCAAACGGCTGCGTGCCGAAGTCGATCTGCTGACGCTGACGGCGACACCGATTCCCCGCACGCTGAACATGGCGCTTGCCGGATTGCGCGATTTGTCGATCATCGCCACGCCGCCGGAACATCGTTTGGCCGTAAAGACGTTTGTAGCTCCGTACGATCCGGCCGTTATCCGCGAAGCATTCCAGCGCGAAATGGCGCGCGGCGGACAGATTTATTTCCTGCACAATGAAGTCGACAGCATCGAACGCACCGCGCGCGAACTCGGCGCGCTGATTCCCGATGCGCGCATCCGCGTCGCGCACGGCCAAATGCCGGAGCGCGAACTCGAACAGGTGATGCTGGATTTCTATCGGCAACGTTTCAACGTGCTCGTGTGTACGACGATTATCGAATCGGGTATCGACGTGCCGAGTGCCAACACAATCGTGATCAATCGTGCGGACAGGTTTGGATTGGCGCAGCTTCATCAATTGCGTGGACGCGTCGGACGCTCACATCATCGCGCGTATGCGTATTTGATCGTGCCCGATCGGCGCGCGATCTCGGCGGACGCGGAAAAAAGGCTGGATGCGATCGCGTCGATGGAAGAGCTCGGCGCCGGATTCACACTCGCCACGCATGACTTGGAAATTCGTGGCGCCGGCGAATTGCTCGGTGAGGAACAAAGCGGGCAAATGCAGGAAGTCGGGTTTGCGTTGTACAGCGAATTGTTGGAGCGCGCAGTCAAAGCGTTGAAGAGCGGCAAGACGCCGGACTTCGATCTGATCAGCGAGCACGACGCGGATGTCGAACTGCATTTACCGGCGTTGATTCCCGACAATTATCTTGCGGACGTGAACGCGCGATTGACGCTGTATAAACGTATCGCGGGCGCGCGCGATTCGGATGCGCTGCGCGAGTTGCAAGTCGAAATGATTGATCGATTCGGCCTGTTACCCGAACAGGTGAAGAATCTTTTCGCGGTCGCCGGAATAAAATTGGCGGCGAATGCGATTGGGATTCGCAAGCTTGAGCTTGGGGACAAAGGCGGGCGCGTGCAGTTCAGGGCGCAGCCGAATGTCGATCCGGCGACCGTCATTAAGTTGATTCAGACGCAGCCGAAGGTCTACTCCCTGGATGGTCAGGATAAGATGCGCGTGAAGTTGGAGTTGCCGGGTGCGGCGGAGCGGCTTGGTGCCGCGATTTCACTGGTTACTGCGCTCTCGCAATCGGCGCGTGCGGCGTAGATTTTCGCACAGCGCCTCCGCTATCCCTTCGCCCTTCTCTATGACCGGCCCAGGATTTGGCTTGCACCGGAATGACACGCTAAATAACCTCGCTATCATGTCTGGATATTCCGGAACGCCACTCGCAACAAAACTCGGCATCAAATCCGAGAGCGTCGTTTTGCTGGTCAATGCACCACCTAATTATCCTGAGCTCATCGGCAAAACCGACGCCCACTTCGTCGCGCGCCTCAATAAAAATGTATCGCTAGTCCACGTATTCTCGACGAACAAATCCGAACTCTCGAAGCAGCTGAAAATCTACCGCGAGAAACTCACGTCGGAAACAGTCGTGTGGGTATCGTGGCCCAAGAAAGCATCCAAAGTCCCGACCGACATGACGGAAGACACGATCCGCGCTATCGCCCTTCCGCTCGGTTGGGTCGACATCAAGGTTTGCGCAGTCGATGACGTGTGGTCCGGTCTCAAGCTCGTCGTGCGCAAAACGTTGCGTTAATCCCCGCCCGCAAAACGACCCATGTATTTGCGGTAATAACGCATCTCCTCGATCGAATCGCGCGCGTCGCTCTGCGCCGTGTGCGCGGAGTCCTTCGGAAATCCCTTGTGCAACTCGGGCGCCCAGCGCCGCGCCAGTTCCTTGATCGTCGACACATCGAGATTGCGGTAGTGGAAATACTTCTCCAGACGCGGCATCAGCCGGAACAGAAAGCGGCGGTCCTGGCAGATCGAGTTGCCGCACATCGGGGATTTTCCGGCCGGTACGTAACGGGTCAGAAAATCGACGGTTTCTGCCTCGGCGCGTCGCATGTCAACGGTTGAACACAGCACGCGTTCCCAAAGGCCGGACTTGCGATGCTGGTTGCGGTTCCAGTCGTCCATCGACTGCAATCGCTGCTCTTCATGCTGAATCGCGAAATCGGGCCCTTCTGCTAATACATTCAATGTCTTATCGGTAACTATTGTCGCAATTTCTAGGATGGAATCGCGCTCGGTATCGAGCCCGGTCATCTCACAATCGATCCAAATCAGGTTGTCATCGCTCGGCACAGAAGAATTCATGGAGTAAAGTTTGCATTGGGAGTAGCTGTCCACAATAACATCGTGGGTAACCAGGTCACAGCCCGGCGCTTCGATGTTCGGATCAACTTGATGTTGGCGTTAGTTGTTTCACGAAGAAATTCGCCGATGCGCTGGTAAGGGGAGACACCTTGGATCGCGTTCTGCTTCTGGAGACTTCGGCAACCCGCCGGCGGGCGATGCATGCATTGCTCGCCGCGAAGGGTTTCCAGGTCGGAGAACTGCCAGAGTACGATAAAGCGCTTCCGTTACTGGAGAAATACGGTAGCGCCCAAAGCGGCTATAAAG
>CAZZWP010000187.1:0-3517 GCA_964657965.1 uncultured Rudaea sp.
TCCTGAATCACAACGAACATCAAGCTGACACCGTCCATCTCGAACATTTCGGAATGAACGACACCATGCAGCGATACGCCGGCGCGCGATTGGAACACGACATGATCGCCGCGCACGCATCCTTCCGTCCGTACACGCGTCCACAGCCGCGCGCGCGTTTCGAAATCCGGCCAGAATTCAAATCGGTGGGAACGTTTGCCGACGACTTCGTCGCGCGAATACCCGATGCGGCGTTCGAATTCGGGATTCACATCCACAATGCTTCCGTCGCCGGCATCCATGATGAAGACCAGACTGGACGAAAAACGGAACGCACCCGCGAGGTTCATACCCTCGTGCCCCTCGACCCCTGGATACCTTGGGCAACGCAACGAGTATATCGCCGTAATGTAGCGGCGGCGTCAACGACAGCGGAGTTTTTCCTCGCGCGAGCGGCGAGGAACCGCGCTACGCCGGCTAGAAGCGAACAAACAGCAGCGCGATACCGACAGCAATGAGAGCCGCCGCGCCGATGAGCCACCAGATATCGTTGCGATTGCGCTCGGGCGACGTTTTCGCCGGCGCATCGGGCATGCGGATGGCCTGCATCGTCTGCGTGATATTCGCAGCGGGTTCTTCGGAGGTAACTTCCGTTTCGCCGCGCGTCGGCATGCCGGGTGCTTCGAGCAGGAAGCGATTGCGATCGAACGCGATTTGATCGTCGGGATGCAATACCGCATCGCGCACTTGCACGCCGTTGACGAACGTGCCGTTGGCCGAACCGAGATCACGCAGATAAATGCCGTCGCCGAAATTCTCAATCACCGCATGCTTACGCGACATTTCCGCTTCGTCGAGAATCAGGTCGCACTCGCTGCCGCGGCCGATGACGAGCCGGCCGCGAATGGGAATGATCTTGCCGAAATACGCGCCGGATACGCCACGCAACACCGCCTTGGGCGGCGTGAGGCGCGTTCGCGTCGCGCTGGGATCGTCCGCGCCGGCGGGCGTGGGTTTTTGCGCAGGGACTTTGGTTCTTATGCTGTCGTCGCGATCGGGCTTTAGCATGAATTGCACCGTATCCAGGCTAACGATATCCCCTAATCTGAGAATAGCTTTTTCGCGCACGGGACGCGCGTTGACATGCGTGCGCGCTTGCGCATCGATGACATTGAGCACGCAACTGCGATCGCTCACGTAAACGCTGGCGTGATGCGCGGCCACGCCGGCTGCGGACAGCACGACGCCATTGTCTTGCGCCGAACCGACAGTGGTGTCGCCGGGCGCAATCAATACATCGGCATGTTCTTTATTCGGAAAGGTGAGGCGCACGTTCAATGCCATAACTCGACAATCCCTTCGATGAATGTAGCACAGCCGCAATATTTCCGACGGCGCTCACCATTGTGCATACACATCGAGCAGAACGCGGTTCGTGTAATCGGTTACACCGTCGCGACGCTCGTGAAATTCGGCCAGCCGCATGCTCCATGTCGCGTCGAATCCGTAGCCGATCCACGGCATGACGCCGCGCGCGAAACTGTGGAACCACCAGTCGTCCGAATTGAATGCGGCCATCGCGGCATCGCGCTGGATGCGCTGCGCGGCGAAGCCGACTTCCCAACCGTGCGGTTGACGACGATCGCCGAGCACAATGCTGCCGCGCGCCGCATCGCCTTGACTGTCGGCGCCAAGATTGCGCAGAAGATCGACGCGAACTTCCAACGGTAATTCCCACGGTCGCATGCGGCCGATGAATTGCGTATCGAGCAAGCGGTAATCGCTGACGAGGTTGTTGCCGATGCGCAGATTCGACCGCGACAACCCTTGCAGCGTGAGTTCCTCGAGATCGCTGAAATCCAGATATGAAACGATAACCGCGCCGTTCACCGGCTGTCCCTCATGCCAGCGATAGGCGACTTGCGCCGCGCCGATGCGTGAGTTGTCACCGTATGGCAAATCGCCGTTGAAATAGCCGGCCGTGAATTGAAGACGGTCCAACGCGTCGACACTCACGCTCGTGTCGGCGCTCACGCCGACGGGCCGCAAATCGGAATCCCAAACCAGCGGTGTCAGCTCGAGTGGAAAAACCGATTTGCCGGCGAGCACGGAGGTGGTGTCGGTCGGTTTCCAGCGTAGAAAAAATTGATCGAGTGCAATGTCGTTGCTGCGTTCGTTGTCGTTGTAAGAACGATCGTCCGAATTCGGATTGCTGGCGGCTGCGAGTTTGATCGCAGCGCCGATTTGCAGCGTTGGAATAGGATCGTACAAAACCCCGAAACGGCCACGGCCGAAGACGCGATCGATGTTGGGTTCGACGGTACGCGGAATATTCGTGGTGCGGTCACCGCGCAGGAGCACATCGCCGAACCAGGTCCACGGCGACGTCTTCGGCTGATCGTCCTGCGCGGACAGGACCGCATCCTGTGCCCCGACCGACCCGGCCGCGATCAAGCACGTCAGCACGATGAAAACGCGTAAAGCCAATCGATTCCCCAAATCGTGCCGGCCAGCGCCTGCGAACAGATATCAAGAATGTCGCATAACAGTATGAAAAATCAAGCTCGAAGCTGTGCCAGAGCCGCCGAAAGGTCATTTGCGCTGGCGAAACGATCGGCCGGCTGGCGCTGCAGGCAGCGCAGGATAATCAGCTCGAGCCCTTCCGGTATTTCGGGCCAGAATTCGGACGGTTTGATCGGCGCCTGCTGCGTTTGAGCGATATAGATTTCGAGCGTGTTGCTACCGCTGAACGGTAATTTTCCGCAGAACATCTCGCACATCAAAACGCCACTTGAATAAATATCGGCGCGTTGATCGAGCTCCTCACCCGCCAGTTGCTCCGGCGGCGAATAGTTCGGTGTCCCGAGAAACGTCCCCGGTTCGGTGTGCCCTTTTATGCTTTGCCGGATCGGGCGCGCGATGCCGAAGTCCATCAGCTTGGCGTTGCCGTTCTGCTGCAAGATAAGGTTTTCGGGTTTGATGTCGCGATGAAGAACGCCCACGTCGTGCGCAGCCGCAAGACCCGAGCAGAGCTGACGCGCAATGCGCAGACCCGCCGAATACGGAATGCGTTTGGTTTCGCTGAGCAAATATCGCAGCGTCAGTCCGCGCACGTATTCCATCGAAATATATGGATGGCCGTCCACTTCGCCGAAGTCGAACGTACGCAACACGTTCGGGTGCGTGATCATGCGAGCGAGTTTGATTTCGCTCTTGAGCCGATCGAGCTGCTCATAGTCCATCAGCGCGCTCGGCTTCAGCATTTTCAACGCGACGACATCGTCCAGTTCGAGATCGTGGGCTTTGTAAACCACGCCCATGCCGCCAGTGCCGAGCTCCGACAAGATGCGATAGCGGCCGCCGAATGTGCTGCCCGGATCCAGCGATACGGCGCGCGTTGTGCGGACGACGTCCGAACGCCCGGATGATTTGGGTGGCGGCACGACAGTCAACGCATCGCCGTCGGCAGTCGGCGTGGCCGGTATCGAATCGACGGGCAAATCAGTCAGCGCATTTTCCGACAACGCGTAAAACTTTT
>CAZZWP010000188.1:0-3469 GCA_964657965.1 uncultured Rudaea sp.
TCCGCACCACCGCGCGTTTCCTCGAACGCTTCAAACGCGACAACGCGCAGCTCTACACCGCGATCGCAAATCCGGATGCCTGGAAGAACCGTTACATGAGCGCATTCGGCAGTGCGAGCGAGGACGTCACGCGCATGAATCAGCGCTGGGAATTCGATTCGACGCCGGCCGACGTGATGCTCATTGATGGGCGTCACACGATCGTGCAAATCGTGGACATTTGGTCGCGCCGGCGTCTGTTTTATGTGTCGAAAACATCGAGCAGCGAAGCGGTCTCGCAAGCGTTCCGTCGCGCGATTCTCGCCTGGGGAATTCCTGAGCAAGCGAAGATCGACAACGGTCGCGATTATGTGAGCGAAAGGTCGAAACGCGGGTTCACTGCACTCGGCATCGAAATGCTGGTGTCACCCCCGTTCTCACCCTGGAAAAAACCGCACGTCGAATCCGGATTCCGCACGTTCTCGCACGGCGTTTTGGAAATGCTGAGCGGCTATATCGGACACGACGTCGCAGACCAACAAGCCGTTCGCGCGAGCAGGAGTTTTGCCGAGCGTCTGTTCAAGAAAAATACCGTCATCGACGTGCGTCTGACGGCGGCCGAGTTGCAGGACTTTTGCAATCGCTGGTGCCGCGATCTTTACGAGCACGAACCGCGTCAAGGTTTAGGCGGCCAAACGGTTTTCGCGCGCGTCGCAAGCTGGACCGGCGGCGTGCGTCGGATCGAGAACGAACGCGTGCTCGATCTGCTGCTCGCAGAAGCGCCGGACGGCGACGGCGGCCGCACCGTTTCGAAGAAAGGTATTCGCGTCGACAGGCTCACTTACATCGCGCCGGAATTGCACGGCCTGGTCGGCGAGCGCGTGCAGGTCATGTACGACGAACGCGACGTCGGCCGCATCGTCGTTTATCACGAAGGCGAGTTTTGCTGTGTCGCAGAGTGTCCGGAAGTACTCGGCGTCAGTCGTGCGGAGATCGCGGCAGAAGCGAACAAGCAGCGCAAAGAGGGCATCGCCGAACAGCGCGCAGAAATGCGCCGCCTGAAAGCGAAAGCGGACGTCAAAAACATCGCGTTCGAAATCCTCGACGCGAAGCAACGTGAGAACGCCTCACTTGCCACGTTGCCGCTCGCGGAGAACGTCATCGAAATCACGCCGGCGATCGAAGCCGCGCGCGAAGCGGCCAATGCGCTCGATGCGCCGACGTCGGCGCCGTTCAACGGTGTCGATGAGCTCGCGAAAACAGTGTCCGTCGGACAGCTGCTTCGCACCGAACAAGTCGTCGACGAAACCGCCGAATCGCGCTTCCGCACGGCGCTCGAAATCCTCATGAAAGCCGAGGAAGACCGCAACGACATCGAGCGCGCTCGCCTCAAGTCGTACGGCGAATCACCCGAATTCAAAGGTCGCTGGATGGTGTTTCAGGACTTCGGTCCGAGCGCCTTCAACCTTTCTGACGAATACGTAGCGCTGCTCAGCGACGGCGCTTTCGCTCACCGCTTTATCGAAGCCATGACTAAGGGGTCATTCTGATGCGTTCCAAGATCGTTCCAATCAGCAACATCGCGCGGCTTTCCGAAGCCGCAAACGCGCTCGTGTCGCGCGCACCAGGTCTGCCCGGCATGGGTCTGATCGAAGGCGAAAGCGGCTACGGCAAAACGACGGCGTGCGCCTGGCTAAGCATCCAGCTCAACGCCGTGTTCGTGCGCGCGCTCGCCGCGTCGACACCGACGAGTCTGCTCGAATCGATCTGCCGCGAGCTCGGCATCGGCCGTCGGCCGACGAATGTCGGCACAGTGGAAGTGATCGTTCAAAAACTCGCCGAAACCGGGCGTCCGTTGTTTGTCGACGAAGCTGATTATCTCGTCGGCAAAAAAGTGTTGATCGAGACGCTGCGAGACATCCACGACTTGTCGACGGTGCCGGTGATTCTGATCGGCATGCGCGGCTTTCGTCGCAAGGTCACGCATTTGCAGCAGTTCACCAATCGCATTGCGCAGTGGGTCGATTTCGAACCCGCCACCGCCGACGATTGCATGCTGCTCGCGCGTCAGTTGTCGGAAGTCGACATCGAACCCGCACTCGCGCGCAAGCTCCACGACGCATCGAAGGGCACGGTGCGTTTGTTCGTCGTGGGACTCGGCCGCATCGAGCAGTTCGCGCGTGCGCGCGGTCTGACGAAGATCGGCATCGCCGATTGGCCGTCATCGAGCGATTTTTTCATCGGGAGTGCGTCGAGCGCGAAGCGTACCGCTTCGATCGCTGCTGTGGCGTAAGCCATGCGCCCCGCGATCGACCGGTTCTTCATCGCCAAGCAGCAGGCAGCCAAGTGCAAACGCACGAAGCTGTGGGCCGCGATGCGCATGCTGCGCCGATTCACCGTGCACGACCTCATGACGGTTTGCGACAACGACAACCGACGCTCGGTGCTGACGTATCTCGGTCAGCTCCGTCGCTCCGGTTACGTGAAAGTGATCAACGTCGGCGATCGCGCTCGGCACGTTCCGCAAACCTTTTTCATGATCCGCGACAGCGGGCCGCTCGCGCCAGGTCTGCTCGCGCGCAATGGCTCGATGTTCGATCTGAACACGCATCAGGAGCATCCCATTGATTCAAGAATCTAACGACTGGCTGACGGTCCTGCGCGAGCAGTGCGATCGCACGTCGCAGGCGAAAGTTGCCAAGACACTCGGCTACTCACCGGCCGTCGTCAACCAGGTGCTCAAAGGCACCTATAAGGGCGATTTGTCGCGCGTTCAACGCGCAGTGGAAGGCGCATTGATGGGTATGACGGTCGACTGTCCCGTGGTCGGCGATCTGCCGCGCAACCGGTGCCTGGAATTTCAGCGTCGCGGTTTCGCGGCGACGAATCCGATGCGCGTGCAGCTCTCGATCTCGTGTCCCACGTGTCCGAATCGGCGAGGTGCGGAATGAACCTCACTTCCGCCGGAAAAATGGTTCTGCGGAGATTTAAGCATTACGCCGCTGAAATCGAAAAATTCAACGCGTGTCGCGGACGCTTTGATCGAATAGGTCGCGACGACGTTGTGAAAATATTCGATGCCGATCTTCGTGGAATCGATCGGTGCGTCGAAAGTGATCTGGCGTGTTCGCGGGCTTGGTTTGAGCCGTCGTCGCATCCGAATCGGCGAGGTGCGGAATGAACGCGCTCGCGAAGGCAGTCGCTGCCGGCCAAACATTTGATTGCTCGTGCGGCAGATCACTCGCTGAGGCTAAGCCTTATTTCGAGGTTCTCGACACCGGAGAAGTCGAACTGGAGCTTCGCTGTAAGTGCAAATCGGGTTGGTATGCCTATGTGTCGCTCGCGGAGTTCGAGGAGGGCACGTCGTGACTGACGATCGCGCGTCCAAACACTCGAAGCCGTCGACGCCTCGGCAGCGCTTGTATGCGCGCTGCCTGATGCAGCAGCTCAACGTGTCGACGATCGACATCACGCTCATGCATCGCAAGTA
>CAZZWP010000189.1:0-3393 GCA_964657965.1 uncultured Rudaea sp.
CGGATACAACAATCTGGATCTCAAGGCGTTGACGGCGGCGGGCATCGTCGCGACGAATACGCCGGATGTGTTGAACGAAGCCGTTGCCGATTTCGGTTGGGCGCTGATGCTTGCCGCGGCGCGACGCGTCGGCGAAGGCGAACGTTATCTGCGCGAGGGCAAATGGCGCGGCGTCTCGTATCACTTGATGCTGGGCGCGGAAGTGCATCGGCGTACGTTGGGAATTTACGGTATGGGCCGGATCGGCCAAGCCATCGCGCGTCGCGCGTTTGGGTTCGACATGCCCGTGATCTATCACAATCGTTCGCGCGCCGATGGGGCCGTCGAACGCGATTGCCGCGCAACCTACGTGAGCCGCGAAGAACTGCTGAAGCGTTCGGATTTCCTCATCCTCGTGCTGCCGTTGACCCCGGAGACGCGACACGTCATCGGCGCCGACGAACTGGCGCAGATGAAGCGCACGTCGATTCTCGTCAACATCGCGCGCGGCGGAATCGTCGACGATGCCGCGTTGATCGTCGCATTGCGCGAAAAGCGGATCGCCGGCGCTGGACTCGACGTTTTTGAAAACGAACCGTCTCTCGATCCAGAATTCACGACGCTCGACAATGTCGTCCTGACACCGCATATCGCCAGTGCCGCGATCGACACCCGCCGGGCGATGACGAGTCTTGCCGTCGACAATCTGCTCGCGGCGCTCGACGTCGGTCCACACGCGGGCAAGCCGCCGAACGTCGTCAATCCCGATGCATTACAGGCGCGTAGAAATCTTTCAACTATCAAAACGAATGAATCCCGATGAGTAAACAAGAAAAATATAACGTGGCCATGGTTGGCGCGACCGGCGCGGTCGGCGAAGTCCTGATGTCGATCCTCAAGGAAAGAAATTTCCCGATTGGCGAATTCGTGCCGCTGGCGAGCGCACGGTCGGCCGGTGAACAAATCGAATTCGGTACGCGTCACGTGACCGTGCGCGACGCCGCCACCTTCGATTTCGCCGGCATCGATATCGCCTTTTTCTCCGCCGGCGCTTCCGTGAGCCGCGAGCACGCGCCGCGCGCGGCGGCGGCGGGTGCGGTCGTTATCGACAACACGTCGGAGTTTCGTTACGACGACGACATTCCGCTCGTCGTCAGCGAAGTGAATCCCGATGCGCTCAAGGATTACAAAACGCGCGGCATCATCGCGAACCCGAATTGCTCGACGATACAGATGCTCGTCGCACTGGCGCCGATCCACCGCACCGTTGGCATCGAACGAATCAACGTGGCGACGTACCAGTCCGTCTCCGGCGCGGGACGCTCGGGAATGGAGGAGCTGGGGAAGCAGACGGCCGCGTTGCTCAATTTCCAAGCGGTAAAGCCGGAGAAATTCTCCAAGCAAATCGCATTTAATGTGATCCCGCACATCGATCTCTTTCAGGAAAACGGCTATACGAAAGAGGAAATGAAGATGGTGTGGGAAACGCGGAAAATTCTCGGCGACGAATCGATCCAGGTAAATCCGACCTGTGTGCGCGTTCCGGTTTTCTTCGGACATGCCGAGGCGGTTCACGTCGAAACGCGCGTGAAAATCTCGGCGGACGACGTGCGCACGCTGCTGCAAAGTGCGCCGGGCGTGGAGGTGATGGATCGGCGCGAAGCGGGGGGGTATCCGACGCCGGTCGGCGACGCGGCCGGGAAAGATGCCGTCTTGGTCGGGCGTATCCGCGACGACATCTCGCATCCGCGCGGGCTGGACCTGTGGATCGTGGCCGACAACATCCGCAAAGGCGCTGCCCTGAACGCGGTTCAGATCGCCGAGCTATTGGTGAAATCGTATTTGTGATCTATAGTTACGTTTGTGTTATAAGGGGTTTTCGAGCTTCGGTTGAGCGGGAAAAACCTGGGCGCAGCTACTGTCTTTCGGGGGAATGACCTCATGAACGGTTCGACCAAATTATCCGTTGCCATCGCCTTGGCGTTGCTGGGCGGCGGCAATGCATTCGCACTGGGCCTCGGTGCCATTCAAGTCAAATCCGGCTTGAATCAACCACTTAACGCGGAGATCGCGGTCATCGCCGATTCCCCGGCGGAAGCGGCCGGATTGAGCGTCAGTTTGGCCAAAGCCGAAGATTTCCAACGCGTCGGGCTGGATCGCACGCGCGTCAGCATCCCGATCGATTTCGAAGTGATTACCTCCGGTCGTAACCCCGTCGTCCGGCTGACTACCAAAGATCCCGTCCGCGAACCCTTCCTCGATTTCCTCGTCGAAGCCAACTGGGCCAAGGGCCGGGTTCTTCGCGAATACACCGTATTGCTCGATCCGCCCGTCATGGCGCCCGCGCTGAAAGGCTCTACTGCGACCGTCGCGCCCGCGCGCGAACCCGCGCCTGCCGCTTCGACAAAACTCGAATCCGTTCCACCGCCCAAAGCCAAACCCGAGCCGCGCGTCAAACCGCCTCGCGCCGTCGCCGAAACAAAACCTGCACCTGCGCCGAAGCCCGCTCCACCGCCGAAACCCGCGCCCGCGCCGGTAGCGACGCGCACTGCATCCACAGGCGAATACGGTCCCGTCGCCCAAGGTGAAACGCTATCCGAAATCGCGCGCGCGACGAAGGATGAAAACACCGATACGAATGCGATGATGCTGGCGCTTCTGCAAGCCAACCCCAACGCATTCTACAAAGACAACATCAATGCGTTGAAGCGCGGCGCGATACTGCGCATTCCGTCGCATGACGATGTCAAAGCAGCCGGCAATGTGGCCGCCGCTGCAGCCGCCGTGCGGGAACAAAACCAGAATTGGACGAGCGGCAATGTGCCCGTCTCGAAACCGACGCTCGTCGCCAAGACCGGCGAGCCGAAATCGACGACGTCCGCGCCAAGCAAACCGGCTTCGCCGACGAAACCGAACGAGCACCTCGCCTTGGTGCCGCCGTCATCCGCCAAGGGTGGGCAGACCACGGCCGATCAGCCCGGTCCGGCATCGGGCACGGGAAGCACAGGTGCGCGCGGCGATCTGGCACGTACCAAAGAATCGCTGGCCAGCCGCGAACAGGAAGTCGGCGAGCTGAAATCGCGCGTAAAAGAACTCGAGGACATCAATACCAAGGATCAGCGTTTGCTGACGCTGAAGCAGTCTGAAGTCGCGGAACTGCAAGCCAGGCTCAAGGAGCTGGAAACGAAGACCGGCACGCCTGCCAAACCGTCGACGACGACAGCAACCGCTGCGACAACAACAGCGGCGACGCCTGCAACGCCGCCACCCGCCAGCGCGACCGCGACGACCAAACCTGCGGATACGACAACCACAACCGCGCCGAAGGTCAATGCCCAAGACATCTGGGGCAAGATCAGCGACGCCGACAAGAATGCGGCGGCTGGCAAGGCTGCGACGACGACAACGACAACG
>CAZZWP010000190.1:0-3390 GCA_964657965.1 uncultured Rudaea sp.
TCAGATGACGTTTGTCGCGCCCGTCGGTGGCGGCGACGCCGTCACGCGCGCCCGCGTTCTGCGCGCCGGAAAAAATACGATGCACGTCGAAGCCCGCATCGAAAACGGCAGCGACATTCTCGCTCACGCCATCGCAGTGTTTGGTAACTCGCGCGAATCGATCGTGCGACGCGATCTTTCGCCAGCCACGGCAGCACTCAATGGTGGAACGAAACTTCCCTTTATGCCGGGCATCACGCCGAACTTCATGCAGCATTTCGACGTACGTCTTCTCGATGGTGGCCTGCCGTTTTCTGGATCGCATGCCACACGCAACACCTTCGAGATCGGCATGAAAGAAAAAGGAACGGCGACGGAAGGGCATTTGATCGCGATCGCCGATTTCGTCCCGCCCGTCGCACTTTCCTGGATGCCGAAGTTGACGCCCGGTAGTTCGATGACGTGGATGCTCGAAGTGCTCGATCCCACTTTCGCCGCACAACCGCTGCAAGGGTGGCGCGTGGAAGCCGAGATGGTCGCCGCGCGCGATGGTTATTCGAGTCAGTCGACGATTATCTACGCCCCGAACGGAACGGCGACGGTATTGAGTCGACAAAGTATGGTTGTGTTCGGCTGAGCCGCTTGTCCTAACGTTGTCGGTATTTTGTTCGGCAGCCAAAGCGAAACGTCATTAGACTCATGCTGCGGTAAGTCCGCTCAATCGTTCACAGCTGGATCGTTCGAAGCTGGCGCAACTAGGCTATTTCAGTGTGATGAACATACGACTTCTCGACACATTGCACGCGGCTTGCCTGAGCTTCATCGTCGGAGTTGCCGGCGTCGTTCAATCCGCCGCTGCCGCGCCACCAGCGCTGACGCTGACGCGTTTCGGCGAAACGAAACCATCGGGATGGATGCTGCGACAAATGCAGGCCGACCTCGATGATGGTCTGGCCGGGCATTACACCGACATCTCCGACACGGTGAATATGCGGCAGTTCGAAGTGCAACGGGCAGATCAACCGGACGCGCTCGGTGAGCCGGGATGGTGGCTTGGCGAGCACGAGGGCTATTACGCCGACGGACTTTTCCGGCTGGCCTGGATGGCGGGAAACGTCACGACGAGGAATGCGGCTGTCGCCCGCCTTGAAGACGTACTGGCGGCGCAAGACAAGAGCGGATATATCGGCGTTTATCCCGTCGATAAACGCTTTGGCGAAGACGATTCGAACGACGGCGAGCTTTGGACGCAGAGCCGAATGTTTCAGGCGCTACTGGCTTGGTACGAAGCGACCAATGATGTTCGTATCCTCAACGCCGTCGCCAGCGCCGCGCGACTCACGTTATCGGCCTACACCGATAAGAGTTATTTCTGGCGCCCCGCGGCGGTTGGCGGCGGCGTGGAACATGGCGTCGGATTTTCCGACACACTCGAATGGCTGTACCGCATCACGGGCGACGACACGTTCCGCACCGGTTATCTCTGGCTGTACGCGGATTATGCGAGCAGCAACGTCTCCACCGACGATCTCATTCCGCAGTATCTTTCCGACCCGACACGGCCATGGTACGCGCACACGCCGCATATCGCCGAAGCGTTGTCGATGCCGGGTATCGCATCGGCGTATGGCGGACCGAGCGAATATGCGCAAGCCGCTGATCAAGTTTTGGCAAAACTGCAACGCTATTCGAATCCGGGCGGCGGACCTGTCGGCGACGAATCGGTCGACGGACGCGTCGGTTCATTCGAGTTGAACTCGGAATATTGCTCGATGACCGAAACGATCGCATCGCTCAATCGTCTTGCGCAGTTTCGCGACGCGATGACGACGGGCGACATTGCGGAACGCATCGCGCTCAACAGCGCTCAAGGCGCGCGTTTGCACACGGCGGCTACCGCGGTTTCGTATCTCACCGCGGACAACCGGGTGTCCGCCACTCAAACATCCGAGTACGGCGATCGGCCCTTGTACTCTGCATCGCATCAATCCGCAGCGTGTTGCTCGCTCAATTCCACGCGGCTCTTGCCTTACTACGTCGAAGGCATGTGGCTCAAGTCGTCGGATGGAACGGGTTTGACAGCGCGTCTGTATGGACCTTCGGCGTTAGATACGACACTGAACACGACGCGAGTCAATGTCGTCGAGGAAACTTCCTTCCCATTTTCCGGCGACATCGTATTTACGATATCGCCAGAAAAAGCGTTGGCATTCACGCTGACGCTGCGCATTCCCGACTACGCGCCGAGCGCGACCGTTGTTGCACCAGCGGGGATGATCGTTACGCGCTTCGCTGATCGATTTGAAATAAACGGCAAATGGAACCCGGGCCAGCAAGTGGCGCTGCATCTCGCATTCGGCGTACATCACGTGTCCGACAGCAGTGGCGAGGCGGCATTCGCATACGGTCCGCTCTTGTTCGCGCTGCCCGTCGATGCGATCGTCACGCCCGGACGCGTTACCCACGTTGATGGCGCACCGGTCACGCCGGAATTCCAGGATACCGAGTATGTGGCGTTGTCGGATCCGCCGCACTATGTAATCGGCGCGCATTCGAGTTTCACGCCCGTCGCATTTTCGGATGGCGACCCGCTCGATCCGTGGACGAAACCGCTGACGGGCTTAGCTGGCTCATTGCTCACGCCCGACGGAACGCCAGTGACTGTGACGCTTCGGCCGCTCGGAACGACGTTGCTTCGCGTGACGGGCTTTCCCGTCGACGAGATATTTTCCGATTCCATCGGAGGGTGATCGCGGATCGATCTGGCGTTTTACCCCACGAGCGAAATCAGATCTCGCGTTTGCGACTCGTCCAACAGGTTACCGATTCCGGCACTCGCGTCGTCCGCCATATTGGTCGGATTACCGGTTCCCGGTATCACGCACGTAATCGCCGGATTCGCCAACACGAACTTCAGCGCCAGTTGCGCCCAATTTCGCGCGCCGACATCGCCCGCCCATCTCGGCAGCGGTTTGTTTTTTAAACGGCCCAACAATCCGCCGCCACCGAATGGACGATTGCATAAAACAGCGACGCCGCGATCCCGCGCCAACGGCAAGATTCGCTTCTGCGCCTCGCGATCGTCGAGTGCGAAGTTGATCTGCAAAAAATCAAACGACTCGGCCTTCAGCGCCGCTTCGACCGCGTCGTAGGCGGACGACGTGTAATGCGTGATGCCGATGTAGCGGATTTTTCCCTGCGCTTTCCATTGCCGCAGCGTCGGCACGTGCGTGCGCCAATCGACGAGGTTATGGATTTGCATCAGATCGATGCGATCCGTGCGCAAAAGCCGAAGCGAATTTTCCATCTGCGCGATGCCGGCTTGCTTGCCTTGCGTCCACACCTTCGTCGCGATGAATGCTTTCGAGCGGAGGTTCCGCGCAGCAAGTAGCTCGCCGGTCGTTTCTTCGG
>CAZZWP010000191.1:0-3356 GCA_964657965.1 uncultured Rudaea sp.
ATCGACAGGGGCTTTGTCCATGCGGAAAGTATTTCCGCCCATGCGGGTGATGAACCCGGCGCGGACAAGCTGGGTCATGGCCGGCGCCGCCGATGTGCGGGAGAAATTGCCGGCAGCCAGGATGTCCTCGATCACCGAATAGGCGACGACATCGCCGGCTTTCAAGCCCGCCGACTCCGCCGGCGATCCTGCGCCGACATCGGTCACCACCGCGCCTTGCGACGCCGTCGTATTCAGCATGCGCGCGAAGTCGGGCGTGAGCGTCTGCGCCTGCACGCCGAGCGTGCCGTGCTTCACGGTTCCGGTCGCGATGAGTTGCTTCATCACGTCGTTGGCGAGATTGACGGGAATCGCGAAGCCGATACCGATGCTGCCGCCGGACGTCGAAAAAATCTGCGAGTTGATACCGATCAATTCGCCGCGAAGATTGACGAGCGCGCCGCCGGAGTTGCCGGGATTGATCGTCGCGTCGGTCTGGATGAAATTCTGGAAGCCGCGTCCGCCCAGGCCGGTGCGATTCAGTCCAGAGACGATGCCCGAACTCGCCGATTGTCCGACACCGAACGGATTGCCGACCGCGACGACGAAATCGCCGACGTGCAGCTGGCTCGAATCGGCGAGCGGCATCGCGGAAAGATTTTCAGCGGGAATCTGGATCACGGCGACATCGGTATCCGGATCGGTGCCGATCAGTTTCGCTTTGAGCGTGCGGCCGTCGTGCAGCGTGACGGAGATATCGTCCGCGCCTTCGACGACGTGATTGTTCGTCAGCACGTAGCCTTTCGATGCGTCGATGATCACACCGGAGCCGAGCGATTGCTCGATACGTTCGCGCGGCGCGTTCTGCATGCCGAAGAACTGGCGGAAGAACGGATCGTCCATCATCGGATTGCGCACTTTCACGCGCGTCTTGGAATTGATGTTGACGACGGCGGGCGTGACGCGTTCGAGCATCGGCGCCAGCGACGGCAGGGCCTGACCGTCCACCGCCAACGGAATGGTGCCGGCGTGACCGGCCACGAGGCCAGCGCCGGCGGCGATGGCGGCGATCAGCGAGAGCGAAATCAGGGTGGGCCGCAGAGCGGCTCGGAGCGATGAAGCGGGCATGCTGTTCCTCGACTGAAAAAGCTGAAATTCCGTGTACAGACCCCATATTTTAGCGATGGTTTCGCACCCGCCGCGTCGCGGTGAGCGCGCCGGCGGAGGCGGAATAAAAAGACCAAAACCGAGTTCGAGTAGTGCTCAAAAACCCCTTTGCAGATCGTTGAATTTCATCGAGAAAAAAAATCTTTTGACAAGCGCCTGCGGGTGGCGTACTTTTCCCTCCCGACACGATTCACACAACATCTTGTGGTTTGGGTCGGGGTAGAAAACTAGAACTTGGGTTTGCAGACGCGACTCGGAACCGTCATCCGGCTGCCATCAAACGGCAGCCGGAGCGGCGAATCCGAAAAGAAGCGAGCCCAGGTTCCAGGGGTGAGGACGCTCTGGCAGCAGCCGGAGTCTGGAGAGTATTTAACGACGAAAAGAGTCTGTTCAGCGCATAGAAGTCCGGCTATCCGGCTCGGCGCTGACGGGTGCGCTTTCTCCGCACTTCGCTTCGTCGTCGCGGTAGAAAACAGAAAAAAAGAAAGTAAACGTTTGCATCGGTATTTTTAGGAATTCTGGGAGGATAAAAAGAAATGAGCACGGTTCGTATCGAAGCTCTTCAGCGTGGCGCCGCGGAAATCCCGATGCAGCCCGCCTCTTACGACATCTGGGACAAGAAGTATCGCCTCAAGAGCAAGCAGGGCGAGCCGGTCGACGCGAGCATCGACCACACCTATCAACGCGTGGCCAAGGCGCTGGCCGATGTCGAAGTGACGTCGGAAAAACAGAAGTATTGGTACGAGCGTTTTCTGTGGGCGCTGCGCCGCGGTGCGATTCCCGCCGGCCGCGTGACCTCGAACGCGGGCGCACAAGAACACAAACCGGCGACATCGACGATCAACTGCACAGTCTCCGGCACGATCGAAGATTCGATGGACGGGATTCTCGATAAAGTCCACGAAGCCGGACTCACGCTGAAAGCCGGCTGCGGCATCGGCTACGAATTTTCGACGCTGCGTCCGCGCGGCGCCTTCGTTGCCGGCGCGGGTGCGTACACGTCCGGCCCGATGTCGTTCATGGATATCTACGACAAGATGTGTTTCACGGTGTCGTCGGCGGGGGGCCGTCGCGGCGCGCAGATGGGCACGTTCGACGTGGCGCATCCCGACGTCAAAGAATTCATCCGCGCCAAGCGCGAAGACGGACGGCTGCGTCAGTTCAATCTGTCGCTGCTCATCACCGACGGTTTCATGGAAGCGGTGGAAACCGACGGCGACTGGCCGCTCGTGTTCCCGGTCAATCTGAAAGAGAAAGACGAAATCGGACTCGACGATCCCGCGCAAGTCATCTGGCGCGAATGGCCGACGCATCGCAATTACGTGACGCGCGACGACGGTCTCGTGGCCTGCAAGATCTACGGCCACATCCGCGCCAAACATCTGTGGGACATGATCATGACCTCGACGTACGACTACGCCGAGCCGGGATTCATCCTCATCGATCGCGTCAACGAGATGAACAACAACTGGTGGTGCGAGAACATCCGCGCCACCAATCCCTGCGGCGAGCAGCCGCTGCCGCCGTACGGCTCGTGCCTGCTCGGCTCGGTGAATCTGACGACCTTCGTGCGCGATCCATTCGGACCGAAAGCGCGTTTCGACATGGAAGAATACAAAGAGGTCGTGCGCGTGTTCACGCGCATGCTCGACAACGTCGTCGAGATCAACGGCCTGCCGCTCGAACAGCAGCGCAACGAGATCATCAGCAAGCGCCGTCACGGCATGGGCTTTCTGGGCCTCGGTTCCACCGTGACGATGCTGAAAATGAAATACGGTTCGCCGGAAGCCTGCGCGTTCACCGAAGACGTGAGCCGCGAAATGGCGCTGGCCGGCTGGGAAGTCGCGTTGAGCCTGGCGCAGGAAAAAGGTGCCGCGCCGATCATGACGGAACAGTTCGACGTCACCGCCGCGATGCTGCGTCAACGTCCGGAAATGGTGCAGGATGGCTACGACGTCGGCGACAAGATCCCGGGCCGTGTGCTGCACGCGAAATATTCGCGCTATATGCAGCGTGTTGCCGAAGTGGCGCCGGAACTGGTCGCGCAACTGGCCGAACACGGCGCGCGTTTCACGCATCACAGCTCGATCGCGCCCACCGGCACGATCTCGCTGTCGCTGGCCAACAACGCCAGCAACGGCATCGAGCCGTCGTTCGCGCATCATTACAGCCGCAACGTAATCCGCGAAGGCAAAAAGTCGAAGGAAAAA
>CAZZWP010000192.1:0-3291 GCA_964657965.1 uncultured Rudaea sp.
CGTTTCCTAATCTAGAGCTGGCGACGGTCGCAACCGGGGTTGCCCTGCAGGCGACGGCAACGGGCCTGACGTCCGCAACGAGCAGCACATTCAACGTCACCGCCAATAGCGACGCGATTTTCCACAACGGGTTCGAGACGTGCACGCCGTAACTCAAGCTTGGCGCGATGGGTATTCCTGAATTTTGTCTGTGATCGCTCGCAACCGCTCGGCGCGCAATGCGTCGCCGACCTCCGTTCCTTTTAGGCCGCGATCGACGAAAGCTTTCGCTTTGGGTTGCAACGCGGCGTCGAAAAGTTCAGTGAGGTAGTTGGCCTGCGGATAGGCGTCGTTGGCCATGCCTTTTCGGCCGCGCTTGTCGGCCGTGCACGCGAGAAGAAATTGCGCAAGGCGGCGCGGTTGACGAAATGCATCGAGTTTCTCGAACAATTCGAGCACCGTATTAGGGCGCAACTCGAATGCGGTATGCGCAAGCAAATGAAGCTTGCAATTCAACTGCGCCAACGTCGCGTATTCCGCCGGGACTTTCAGGCGTGTCGACAGAGCGCGGATGGGTTCCAGTCCCGCGTGCTCATGTCCGCGATGACTCGGCAACACATCGGCCGGCGTCAGCGCTTTGCCGAGATCGTGCGTCAACGCGCACCATCCGATCAACGCATCGCCCGGCGCCAGTGTGGCCGCCATGTCGAGCACCATTTCCACATGCGTACCGGTGTCGATTTCCGGATGAAATTCCGCGCGCTGCGGAACGCCGTATAACGCATCGACCTCCGGCATCACGATGCGCAGCGCGCCGCAGTTTCGTAACACGCGAATGAACGCACTCGGCGTCGGTTCGGCGAGCGCCTTTTGTGTTTCGGCCCACACGCGTTCGGCGACGAGATGATCGACTTCACCCGCGCGCACCATCTCACCCATCAGTTCCACGGTTTCCGGAGCGACGAAAAAGCCGCGTGATGCATAGCGCGCCGCGAAGCGCGCGATGCGCAGAATGCGCACCGGGTCTTCCGCAAACGCGGGCGATACATGGCGCAACGTCAGCGCGCGCAAATCCGCGACGCCGTTGAACGGATCGACAAGGTTTCCATCTGCATCTTCGGCGATGGCATTGATCGTCAGATCGCGACGTCGCAAATCTTCTTCCAGCGTGACGCTGGAATCCGTATCGAACGCGAACCCGTGATAGCCGCGCCCGGTTTTTCGTTCCGTGCGAGCCAGCGCATATTCTTCGCGCGTTTGCGGGTGCAGGAATACCGGGAAATCTTTTCCCACCGGCGTGAAGCCGAGGCGCACCATCTCGTCCGGCGTGGCGCCGACGACGACGTAGTCGCGATCCGTCACCGGAATGCCGAGCAAGCGGTCGCGCACGGCGCCGCCGACGAGATAAGTCTCCATTTCGATATTATGCGGGAGTGACAACGACGATGCGATTTCGCGGGTCATCGCGCCGTCCACGCGTGCGTTCTACAATGACGCGACTTGGTTGCAAACGTCGGGGATACCATGAAACTAGCTGCGCTCGTTTTCGCTCTGTTGCTGACCGGCTGCGCCGGAACTGCGCCGCAGACCTACACGGGTAAAGACGCGCTGTATCAGGAACTCGGCCGCAGCGAAGGCATCACGAAAGTGGTCGATTTGTTTTTCCAACGCATCAATGCCGATGCGCGAATCAACACCTTGTTCGCCAACGTCGATCACAACGATCTGCGTCGGCTCGTGATCGAACAGATTTGCGCAGCCAGCGGCGGACCGTGCACGTACACGGGGCGCTCGATGGAGGAATCGCACAGCGGATTGAATCTCACCAACAAAGATTTCGATGCTTTCGTCGGCGATCTCGTCGGCGCGATGGATGAAGCGAAAGTTGCAAAGTCCACGCAGAAAAAGGTGCTGGAAATTTTTGGCCCGATGCGCCCACAAATCGTCGGCCAGTGAGGTTAGCGATGCGACTGTTGGCTGATTTGCGCTTTCGGTTCCGGTGACGGATTTCCGTTCGTCAGTGCGCGCGGTGGCGAGGGCAAACTCGGACACACGACGCGCTTGCGACCCGCATCGTCTTTCGGCGGCGCATACGGCTGGCCGATGCGCGTCATCTTCGAGGCCAGCGATTGCGCATCGCCGTGCATGCGCCAATCGTAAATCACGCTGAACGCCAGAACACGCGCCACGTATTCGCGCGTTTCCTTGTACGGAATCGTCTCGATGAAGAAATCCGGCTCTAGCGCGTCGCGCGCGTTCACCCAGCGACCAACGGGATCGACGCCCGCGTTGTAGGCCGCACTCGCCAGCCACGCGCTGCCGTCGTAGCGCGTCGCCATGTCGCTGAGATAACGCGTGCCAAGACGGATGTTGAGATCGGGATCGAACAGATTTGTCGGTCCGGAAAAAGATACTTTTTCCACTTTTGCCAGTTGCTTGGCCGTGCCCGGCAACAGCTGCATCAGGCCGTATGCGTCGGCGCTGGAATGCGCATCGGACGTCCACGCGCTTTCGGCGCGGATGATAGCGTAGGCCCACGATGGATCGATAGCGGCGGCGCGCGCATCGCGTTCGATTTGGTCACGTCGCGCCAGCGGAAAGCGCAACTCGTACAAATGCAGATCGTCGCCCTGATTGAGCGAGTAAACCGCGCGATCGTACCAGCCGAGTTTCGTCGCCCAATCGGCGGCGAAACGCCGTTGTTTGGGATCGAGCTTCGCGATGGCGAAATCCCACTCGTGACGCGCATCGGATAAACGATCGAGCGCGAAAAATTCGAACGCGCGTTGCAGCGAGGCGTTATTGCGCACCGTCTTTTCTTCGTCGCTGTTCGCATCGACTTGCGACGAGCAAATCGAATACGGCCGATTGATCCAGTCGGCGGCGAGGAAGCCGTGGAAATTGGCTTCTTGCGCGACGCTGGCGAAAATCGGTTCGGCATCGTGCTCGCGCCCAAGTTTGACGAGTACGCGCGCTTGCAGATAACGCCAGCGCGCGTCGGCCAGTTGCGTCGGTGACATGGTTTGCAACGCGTGCAGCGCACGTTTCCAGTCTTGCGCGGCGATCGCCGTTCGCACGCGCCATTCGTGCGATGTGTCGTCGTCGGCGCTGGCCGGCACGGCCTCCAGCCGAGCCAGCGCATCCGGCGCGTAACTCGACGCACTGTAGACGGCGATCGTACGCAGGACGCTTCCTCGTTGTGTCGCATCGAAGTGAAATTTTGATGTCAACGAATTCCATTGCGCATTGGCGCCGTCGCTGTCGCGTCGCGCTTGTCGCGTCAATGCGATGACGATCGCGTCGCGGTCGAGC
>CAZZWP010000193.1:0-3262 GCA_964657965.1 uncultured Rudaea sp.
TGGTCCGTCGCGAAGGCAACGCCGATAACTTCGTCCAGAAATACGTCAACCACGAAGGCCATTGCGTATTCACCGCCAAAGAAATCGGCACCGCATTCGACGAACTCGTCACCTGGACCAACACGGGCAAACGTCCCCAGTCCGGCAAACTAAACCCCTAAAATATTTGGCACCGCTTTCGCGATCGACGAGCGAAAGCGGTGAGCGCGCGCCGGAGCGCGCGGTCCGCAGCCAGCACAGGGACGTGCTGTCTGCGGACATAACCTATGCGAACGAAAAGACGGTTTTTGGTGACTTTTTGTCGTTCAACAAAAAGTTACCCGCTGGCCGCAGGACAGCGGAAGCTCTTGCATTAACTCAAAAGACAAAAAGCAAAGTCACTGGATTCCGGCCTTCGCCGGAATGACGAGTGTGGAGCAAAAACTGGATTCCAGCTTTCGCTGGAATGACAGTATCTGAAATAACAGGAAAGGATGTCGCGTCGTCAATCGTTCAACGATTGCCCATTAGTCGCGATCACTTTCGAATAGTGATGCCCACTCGCCTTGATAGTCCGCGTCTGCGTAGCGAAATCCACATGCACGATCCCAAACCGCTTGGCGAACCCGAGCGACCACTCCAGATTATCCATAAACGACCACGCCATATACCCGCGAATATCACACCCTTGCGCGATAGCATCCGCAACCGCACGTAAATGCTTCTTCTGATAATTCACCCGCAACGGATCGTCCAGAACGCCGTTCTCCGCAACCGGCGGATCATAAAATGCCGATCCATTCTCGGTAATGTATACAACTGGATTCTTATACCGATCGCGAATCCACGTCAACGTATCGGTCAAGCCTTGCGGAAAAACTTCCCAGCCGGTTTCCGTATACGTCGCCGTTTGGCGAACCGGCGAAACTTTCAAAGGATAGTTTTGCTCGTTGTGTTTCGTCACACTGCGCGTGTAGTAATTCACGCCGATGTAATCGACCGGCTGTTTGATCAGATCGAAATCTTCCTGCGGCCACTGCGGCCACGCATCGCCGAAAACGTCTTTCAGCTCGTCGGGATATTTTCCGAGAAAAACCGGATCGAGATATTGCCGATTCATATACGCGTCGGCCCGACTCACGGCCGCCGCATCCTCGGCACTCGACGACGCCGGATACTTCGGCTCGATATTCACGACGATGCCGATCTCGTGTTTGCCCACCGCGCGATACGCTTTCACCGCCGCGCCGTGCGAGCGCAACAAGTGATGACTTGCGATCGGCGCTTCGAATTTGCTGCGATGTCCGGGCGCGAGAACGCCGTGCAGATAGCCGCCGTCCGTCACGACCCAGGGTTCGTTCAACGTCGCCCATTTTTTCACGCCGCCGTCGAGACGTTTGTACATCACCGTCGCGTAATCGGCGAACCACGATGCGATATCCGGATTCAACCACCCACCGCGATCATCGAGCGCCGCCGGCAAATCCCAGTGATACAACGTCGCGAGCGGTTCGATGCCGTTGGAAATCAGCGTGTCGACGAGACGCGCATAAAAATCCAGACCTTTCTGATTCACCGCGCCTGTGCCCTGCGGCATCACGCGCGCCCATGCGATGCTGAAACGATAGGCTTTCAATCCCATCTTCTTCATCAGCGCGACATCGGATTCCATGCGGTTGTAGTGATCGCACGCGACGTCGCCGGTGTCGTTGTTCGCCATCATGCCCGGCGTGTGCGCGAAGCGTTGCCAAATGCTTGGACCGGCGCCATCGGCAAGCGGTGAGCCTTCGATCTGATACGCGGAAGTGGCGGCGCCCCAAAGAAAACCGTCGGGAAAAGTAACCCGTTTTGTCATCGCGAATCCTGGCGAATTGGGCGGAACGAAATTGTCAGCAGAGCTGAAAACGATTACATGGCAGAATACCCGAACCGTCACGCTTTTTGTAGCGAAACGGATGTCGTGCGGCACACAAGGGAACGGCTATGGCTTCGGTGACGCTGGAAAAAGTGCGCAAGGTTTACACGGGCGACGTGGTCGCTGTCGCCGGCGCGGATTTCACTGTGGCGGACGGCGAATTGCTCGTCCTCGTCGGACCCTCCGGCTGCGGAAAAACGACTACGTTGCGCATGATCGCCGGTTTGGAAACGATCACGTCCGGCACGCTGAAAATCGGCGATCGCGTCGTCAACGATGTCGAACCGAAAGATCGCGATATCGCGATGGTGTTCCAAAATTACGCGCTGTATCCGCACATGACCGTCGCGGAAAATTTGGGATTCGGTCTGAAATTACGCGGTGAATCGCGCGAAGAAATCGCCAAGCGCGTGAACGAGTCGGCGGATTTGCTCGAACTTGGTCCGTATCTCGATCGTCTGCCGCGCGCGTTATCGGGCGGACAGCGTCAGCGCGTCGCGCTCGGTCGCGCGCTCGTGCGAAGTCCGCAGGTGTATTTGCTCGACGAGCCGTTGTCGAACCTCGATGCGAAATTGCGGTTGTCGACTCGCCAGGAAATCGCCCGACTACATCGCCGCGTGCAGACGACGATGATTTACGTGACGCACGATCAGATCGAGGCGATGACGCTCGGTCAGCGCATCGTCGTGTTCAAGTCCGGCGAAATCCAGCAGATCGATACGCCGATGAATTTGTATCGCAAACCGCAGAACGCATTCGTCGCTGGATTTCTCGGCAGTCCAGCAATGAATTTGTTGCGCGGAAAATTAGTGCGTGCGGAAGGACTTCAGTTGCGAGTCGGTGATGCAAATTTGCCGCTGGGTTCGATTTCCGGGTTGGAAAAATTCGTCGATGGCGATGTCATTGTCGGCATTAGACCGGAAGATTTCAAACCAACCTCCGGTGAGGCGCTGCAAATTACCGCGCAGCTCGATGTGATCGAACCGGTCGGCAACGAAGTGTTTTTGCATCTGCAGTGGAACGGCAACGAAGTCGTCGTGCGCGCGCCGATCACGGATCTACCCGAACGCGGGACTTCGATAACGCTGAGTTATCCGCCGTCGAAATTGCATTTTTTCGACGCACAAACCGAGCGTCGAATCGACGTGTCGTGAACGCATCGAAAATCACGCGCCGCAAAATGCTCGCGCAGAGTTTGATTGGATTCGGTGCGTCGACATTATCGCCGCGATTAGTTTTTTCCCAGCATGATTCCTCCATGATCACGCGATCGATTCCCTCGACAAACGAAGCCTTGCCGGTTATCGGACTCGGCACGTATCGCGTACTCGACGTTCAGCCTGGGTCCGCTGAGTATCGCGAGTTACC
>CAZZWP010000194.1:0-3246 GCA_964657965.1 uncultured Rudaea sp.
GCCGAGCGGCGAACTGATGGCGATCGAAGGGTTCGACGAAAACATCGTCGAGGACCTTCGCGCGCGCGCGCGCGATGCGCTACTCACCGAAGCGCTCGCAGTCGAGGAAGATATCGAAGAAAACAAACCATCCGACGATCTGCTCGCAGTCGACGGGATGGACGATGACACCGCCTATCAACTGGCTCAGCACAAGATCGTTTCGCGGCAGGATCTGGCCGATCTCGCCACGGACGAACTGGCCGAGCTTGCGATCGAAGGTGTCGACGAAACACGGGCAAGCGCGCTGATCATGGCCGCGCGTGCTGCGGGCGAGTGATCTGGCTGATCTGATCATGATGACGTGATCCGGCACTCGCCATAAAGAAGAATTTAGGAGAACCATGTCAGACGTAACCATCAAACAACTCGCCGGTGTGCTCGGCATGAGCGTCGACAAGCTGCTCACGCAGCTCGACGGCGCAGGCATGAAGTTCTCCAGTCCCGACCAGGTCGTGTCCAGCACGGAAAAGGTCAAACTGCTGGGCTTTTTGCGCCGCACGCATGGTAAGGGCGAACGCGAGCAGGAAAACAATTCGCCGCAGCAGATTACGCTTAAGCGCAAAACCGTCAGCGAATTGACGGTGAATCAAGGTGCCGCGCGCGGCAAAACCGTGAACGTGGAAGTGCGCCAGAAGCGCACCTACGTCAAACGCAGCACGGTGGACGGCGGTCAGGAGATCGATCCCGAGCGCGAAGACGCATTGCGCAAACTGCAGGAATCGCAGCTCAAGCGCGAAGCGGAAGAAAGCGCGTTGCAGGAACGCGAGAAACGTCGCGAGGAAGAAGAAGCGAAACTGCGCTCCGTCGAAGAAGCCAAGCGTGCGGCGGAAGAAGCGCGCACGCGCGTTCAAACCGAAACCAAACCGGCGGCCGAAACACCGAAGACCGAGAAGCCCAAAGAAGAACGCACGGCGGCTGCACGTCCTGCGCCGCGTCCGGAGAATCGTCCGCGCGCTGCCGAACCCGAGCAGCCGCATCGGCATGCGCGTCAGAAACACGGTTCGCATCAAATGCGTGACGACGGCGTCGACGCCGACGGCGCAGCACGTTATTTCGGCGCCGAATTGCATTTGTCCGATGAAGGCCATGCGCGTCGCGGCGCGGTCCGCAAGAAACCGCGCAAGATCGTCGAACCCGCTCGCGCAGCGACGGCCCAGCACGCGTTCTCGAAACCTGTTGCGCCGCAGGTGCGCGATGTCGCGGTCGGCGACACGATTCTCGTTTCCGAACTCGCCGCGAAGATGGCGGTGAAGGGTGCGGACGTCGTCAAAGCGCTGTTCAAGATGGGCGTGATGGCGACGATCAATCAAGTCATCGATCACGACACGGCGGTTCTCGTCGTCGAAGAGCTCGGCCACAAAGCGGTGAAAGCGGAAGAACAGACCGCGGAAACCACCTTGTCGAAAGTCGAAGTGCAAGGTGACAAAGAACCGCGTCCGCCGATCGTCACGATCATGGGTCACGTCGATCACGGCAAGACATCGCTGCTCGATTACATTCGTCGCACCAAAGTCGCGGCGGGCGAGGCGGGCGGAATCACGCAGCACATCGGCGCATATCACGTCACGACGGACAAGGGCGTGATTTCGTTTCTCGATACGCCGGGCCACGCGGCGTTCACGTCGATGCGCGCACGCGGTGCGAAGTTGACCGATATCGTCGTGCTCGTCGTCGCTGCCGATGACGGTGTGATGCCGCAAACCGTCGAAGCCGTGCAACATGCGCGCGCGGCGAAAGTGCCGCTCATCGTCGCGATGAACAAGATGGACAAGCCCGACGCGAATCCGGAAACGGTGAAGCAGGGACTCGTGCAGCACGAAGTCGTGCCGGAAGAGTGGGGCGGCGACGTGCAGTTCGTTCCTGTATCCGCGAAGACGGGCGATGGTGTCGACAACTTGCTCGACTCGATTCTTCTGCAAGCCGAAGTGATGGATTTGCGCGCGGTGCGCGATGGTCTCGCGGCCGGCGTCGTCGTCGAATCGAGTTTGGACAAAGGACGCGGTCCGGTTGCGACCGTGCTCGTGCAACAAGGCACATTGAAGAAGGGCGACTTCCTCGTTTGCGGCGTCGAATACGGTCGCGTACGCGCGATGTTCGACGAAGCGGGCAAGCAAACCGAAGAAGCAGGTCCGTCGATTCCTGTGCAGGTGCTCGGACTTTCCGGTGTGCCGGATGCGGGCGACGACTTTATCGTCGTCCAGGACGAACGTCTCGCAAAGCAAGTCGCGTCGGAACGTCAAGCGAAACGCCGTGAAGCGCGTATCGGCAAGACAGCGATGCGGAGCATGGAAGACGTCATTTCGACGATGGGTCAGGGCGGCGATATGCGCGTGCTCAACATCGTCGTCAAGGCGGACGTGCAAGGTTCGGTCGAAGCGTTGCGCGATGCGTTGACGTCAATTAGCACGGATGCGATCCGAGTCAATGTCATCGCGTCGGGCGTCGGAGGGATCACGGAATCGGATGCGACGTTGGCGTCGGCATCGAATGCGATTTTGATTGGATTCAACGTGCGTGCGGACGCGTCGGCGCGCAAAGTGATCACGGATAGCGGCGTCGATCTACGCTACTTCTCGATCATCTATGACGTGATCGATCAGGTGAAGCAGGCGGCGACCGGATTGCTCGGTACGGAAATTCGCGAAGAGATCATCGGTACCGCGCAGGTTCGCGATGTGTTCCGTTCGTCGAAGTACGGTGCGATCGCGGGCAGTATGGTTATCGAAGGTGTGGTCAAGCGCAATAAGCCGATTCGTGTGTTGCGTGACAATACCGTCATTTTCCAAGGCGAGCTGGATTCGCTGCGGCGCTTCAAGGAAAACGTCGAGGAAGTTCGCAACGGTACGGAATGCGGTATCGGTGTGAAGCAGTACAACGACGTGAAGCCGGGCGATCAGATCGAGTGCTTTGAGCGGATTGAAGTCGCGCGTACGCTCTAGTTATTTAGCTTGTCATTCCAGCGAACGCTGGAATGCAGCCTTTTGTCTTTGATCTTTGATGTCTGAAGCCAGAGCTTTCACTCGCTGCGCGAGCGAGTCACTTCTTTGCTCGTGCAAAGAAGTAACCAAGAAAGCACGCTTGTTTTTCACATAAGGTGTGTTCGCCGAGTGCACATCCATGTACACGCGGCGAACGGCGCACCTCCTGTGCGCCCTCCATGCTTTCGCGATGGGTGGGATTGAATTTTGCTCGTTAGAAATCGCC
>CAZZWP010000195.1:0-3173 GCA_964657965.1 uncultured Rudaea sp.
CGGCCATCTGTTCCGGTGTTTCGTCGTATTCGCCGAACGCGTTCGGCAGGCCCGCGTTCGGATGCGCGCTGACGTAGCATTCAGCGATCTGCGAGAGCGCATCGACATACGCACGCAATTCCGTCGCGCCGAGCGCGCAGTTGAGTCCGATCGATAACGGCCGCACATGGCGCAACGAATAGTAGAACGCATCGGCCGTCTGTCCCGATAACGTGCGGCCGGACATATCGGTAATCGTGCCGGAAATCATGATCGGCACGCGCGCGCCGCGGCGTTTGAATTCCTCGCAAACGGCATACAGCGCGGCCTTTGCGTTGAGCGTATCGAAAATCGTTTCGACCATGATCACGTCCGCACCGCCATCGAGCAGACCGCGCGTGGCTTCGCGATACGCAATATCGAGTTCCTCGAAATTCGTGTTGCGGAAACCAGGATTGTTCACGTCGGGCGAAATCGACGCCGTGCGGCTCGTCGGGCCGAGAACGCCGATGACAAAACGCGGTTTGTCAGGGGTCTTGGCCTCGACGGCATCGCAGCTTTCGCGCGCCAGCTTCGCGCCATCGCGATTGAGTTCGTAGACGAGGTGTTCGAGGTGATAGTCGGCCTGGCTGATCGATGTCGAATTGAACGTGTTCGTCTCGACCATGTCGGCGCCCGCATCGAGATAGGCCGTGTGCACCGCCTTGATGATCTCCGGCTGCGTGAGCGTGAGCAGATCGTTGTTGCCTTTCAGATCGCAACCCGTGCCGTGCGTGTGCTGTGCGTCGTGCCCATCGCAAAAGCGTTCACCGCGATAACCGGATTCATCGAGCTTGTAACTCTGCAGCATCGTGCCCATCGCGCCGTCGATGACGAGGATGCGTTGCTTCAGCGCATCGAGCAGCAACTGCGTGCGTGCCGGATTGAGATAAGGCAGTGTGTTCATCGCGTCGGTTTCCTTGCCAACAGACTCAAGACTTCGAAATGCGGTTGCCGCCGCTCGCGCGTGATGCGATCGCACTGAATCACTTTCAGCCCCGCGTTCTGCGCAAATTCGCTCAGCTGCTCGACACGGAAACCGAGGTTGCGGTGATCGAACGGTTCGACAGCCGTGCGGTGCGCGTGATGGCCGAGCGTCGTCGCCAGCAACCGGCCGCCTGGTTTCAGCACGCGCGCCGCTTCGGCGACGGCTTCTTCCGGCCGTTCGCTGTAGGCGAGGGCGTGCATCAATAAAACCAGATCGAAGCGGCGTTTGTCGACATCGAGTGCGTGCATGTCGCCGAGTTTCACTTCGACATTCTTGAATGTCCTGAGCCGCGATTTCGCCGCGGCGACCACGCGTTCGCTGGCATCCAGACACAGAATCGATTTCGAATGCGGCGCGAGCAATTCCGCCAGCACGCCGTCGCCGGATGCGATGTCGAGCACGTCGCCGCAATCGAGCAGGTTCGTCACCGCGCGCGCGAACGCTTCCCACGTGCGGCCCGGCGAATAATGGCGTTCCATGTCGCCGGCCACGCTGTCGGCCCAGCCCTCGGCACGGGCGCGATGCGCGAGGATGGTCGGCAGGCGGCGCGCGTCGTCGGCGATCAGGCCGTCGTTGATATTCGCGCGCAGGGCATCCAACAACGTAGCGGATTTCGCATCGAGCTCCGCATTGCAGCGATAATAGGCAGAGACACCGGCGCGACGGTCGCGGACGAGACCGGCGTCCTTGAGTTTGGCCAGATGCGTCGATACGCGCGGCTGCGCGAGGTGCAGCACGGTGGAAAGTTCGGCGACGGTCAATTCTTCCCGTTCCAGCAGCGCGAGCAGGCGCACGCGCGTGGGATCGGAAAGCAATCTCAAAAGTGCCGATGTCGCCGCTAAATCCAACGTGTATCCTTCCATCTTGATCAAGAGATAAATGGTACGCTGACGGGCACTTAGCGTCAATGATTCAGCACAGGCTCACAGCGTGAACTCGAATCTGGGAATGTTGTCGAATGCGCGATTCGGAGGAATCGAGTTGAGCGAGTTGATCAGGGATTTTTTGCGCCGTTGTCGTTTCGCGGCGATGTTATGGATGATGACGGCGGCCGCGCACGCGGTGCCGCTCGATGCGTTGGGCAAATATTGGACGGACGACGCGTTGCACGTGCCGTATCGGGCCATCGAAACGCCGGGCCGCATCGCCGACGAGCGCGTGCCGCTGATCGTGTTCCTGCACGGCGACTATCAGGATGGCACGAACAACGAAACTCAGCTTGGCGGTTACGGCAATGGTTCGCTCAAACTGGTCGACACCGCGCTCAGCAATCACATCCCGTTGATCTATGTCGCACCGGAGACGACGAACGCGTACTGGCCGCCGCAACGGATCCGAGCGACGGTCGTCGACGCGCTGAAGCGATTTCCGCAAATCGATCCGCGTCGCATTTATCTCACCGGAATTTCCGACGGTGCCACGGGCGCATGGGACGCATTGAAAACGTGGCCGCAATGTTTTGCGGCGGCCGTACCGATGTCGGGCATGACGGAACTGGCGGGTCTTGCGCCGATCACGAACGTTCCCGAGTGGATTTTCCACGGTGGCAAGGACAACGACACCAATATCGAAACGGGCTACGGCGGCGCGATGGTCGGTTCGCGCGCGGTGATGCGCGAGTTGCGTGCGCTAGGCGCGGCGCCGAAATACACGGAGTATCCCGACGAGTTACATGTCATCTGGCAACGCGCGTACGGCACGCGCGATCTGCTGCCGTGGATGCTCGATCAAAAACTGCCGCACGCGGCGTGCGATTTTTCCGCACTGCAATCGCGATAGAATAACGACTTTATTTCGTTCGATTGTCGTCGTTCCCGATGGTCGCGGAACGACCGGAAAGCGCCGAGCAGGGGAAGCATCATGGATTTCGGATTCACCGAAGAACAACTGCAGATTCAATCCATCGCGCGCGATTTCGCGCAGAAACGCATCGCGCCCGTCGCGGCGGATTTCGACAAATCCGGCGAATTTCCGCTCGACAATATCCGCGAGATGGGCCAGCTCGGTCTGATGGGCATCGAAGTGCCGGCCGAATACGGCGGCGCGGGCATGGATTCGATCGCCTATGTCCTCGCAATGATCGAAATCGCGGCGGCCGATTGCGCACATTCGACGATCATGTCCGTCAACAACACGCTCTACTGCAACGGCCTGCTCAAGTTCGGCA
>CAZZWP010000196.1:0-2848 GCA_964657965.1 uncultured Rudaea sp.
GAATCTTGACGCGCCTTGCGTCGCGTGGCGGAGCTCGCCGATTTTTTCGCCGCAACCTTTACACCCGCACGACGCGCTTCCGAAAGACCAATCGCAATAGCTTGCTTGGTCGATCGCGCGCCGCGTTTGCCTTGACGGATATGATCCATCTCCTGACGCACGAATTCGCCGGCCTGCGTACTCGCCGACTTTCCCTGCCGGCGATCGTTCGCAACACGTTTGATGGTCGACTTGTCAGGCATGGCGTTATTCCACTTTGAGGTTTTGAGCCATGCTCAAATGATGCTCGACGACCGGCTCTGTCTTCTTGATGAACGTGCGCAGTTCTTCGGTGCTGACGGTCGATTGCGATGACTTCAACAAATCGAGCATCTTCTGGTGATCCGAACGCATCGCGTCAACATAAGTCTGATCGAAGTCCGAACCCTTCAAACCGGTTAATTTATCGCGCAGCGCGGCGTGATCGCTGTCCAATGTCTTGGGCACGGTGATATTTTCATGTGCGGCGATCGTCGCCAATTGTTTGTTGTTGGCGGTATGGTCTTGGACCATGTGTGCCGCGAACTTCTTCACGGCGGGCGACTTGGCGTTTGTCGCAGCGATCTTGCTCAATTCGACTTCCGCCATGCCGCCTTCGCCGGCTTTCTGTATAAACGTCGCATCGCCGTTGTCGCCAGTTTTCGCGGGCATCGTCGATGTCGCCGTCTGCGCGTTCGCACTCATGGCAAACGGGATGGCAGCTAATAGAGCAGTACGTAAAAGTCCTTTCATGTTGAAACTCCTCGGTTGATAGGGATTAGGGATAAAGACCAAACACGCCGTGCGGTTGCATCTCACATGCCAGTGTCGCGAAGACATCCCCACATAATAAATGCGGTATCTGTCGTGCATCTCGCAAGATGCGAAACGTGCCAGACCGCATGCTGCATCGAAAAAACCGATTGACAACGCTTGCATCGAATCATCGGCGCGTGTTCTCGCTGGCATGCAACTTGGAACCGCTACCGAATGAACGCTGTTGCTAGCTCACATACCATCGATGGTTTACCTCTGAAACCGGCGCCGTTACCCACAGCGAACGAGCGATGGGCGATTTTTTCCGACGTCGATGGTTGCCTTGTTGAATTTCAATCGTCACCGGAACTGGTGCAAATTCCGGACTCGTTGCGCTCGTCGATCTCTGATTTGCAGCAAGCGTTGTCCGGGGCCTTCGCCTTGGTGAGCGGACGGACGCTCGGCGACCTGGACAATCTTTTCGCGCCTCTGACGTTGCCCAGCGCAGGGCAGTACGGTATGCGCCGGCGCTCTGCCGATGGCGTGTTGCATCACGTCCTGCTGCCGGACAAACAAGTTGCCGACGTCGTCCGCCAGCGCGCGTTGGAAGCCGCGTTGCGCTTCCCCGGATTGAAAGTGGAAGACAAAGGTTTTTCCGTCGCGTTGCATTATCGGACGGCGCCGCATCTTGCCGATGCGGCGGCGTCGGTGGCGGCATCGATCGTCGCGTCGCTCGGCGATGTTTACGAAGTCCAACCCGGCGCGATGGTTCAGGAAATCAAGCCGACGACATGCAGCAAGGGCGCGGCGGTTCGGGCATTTTTAGCTGAACCGCCATTCGCGTCTCGAACGCCGGTTTTTCTTGGCGACGATTTCGCCGACGAGTCCGCGTTCGCGGCGGTAAATACGCTGGGTGGGATCAGCATTGCGGTGGGCGTCGACCGGTTCACTCAGGCACATTACGCGTTGGCCGGGCCGTCCGCCGTACGTTCGTGGCTGGCGCGCGTTGTGCGCGCGTTGTCGGATTGAATTTGCGCTTCTGTTTCGAGAATCGATGAAATCGGAAACGTGCTCGTCGAGCACGTCTCGCGAGCGGCGATTGACTTAGATATAGCCCATCACCAATAAAATGACGACGATCAACAGGACCAGTCCTAAGCCACCCGTCGGTCGATAACCCCACGAGCGGCTGTAGCCCCACGTCGGAAGTGCGCCAACCAGCAAAAGTATCAATATGATCAACAGAATTGTTCCGACAGTCATGGCGCTCTCCTTGCCAACGTAGGGAAGTTACTAGAGACAAAAAAAGGGCGCTGCTGCTCGCAGCGCCCCGGGATATCAGCGGGAATTTTTCTTGACTTGGTTGCGCGCATCGTCGGCTGCTTTGCCGGCGGCGTTCTGAATTTTGCCGACGTTTTTCTCGACGTTGCCTTCGGCTTCGCGCAGTTTGTTGCCGGTCACTTTCCCGGCCAGTTCTTTCGCCGTGCCTTTGATTTCGTGCTTCAGTCCTTCTTTGCGATCTGTATCCATGACGATGAATCTCCTGTGGCCTATCGGCTGATAGGTGCGTGGACCTTATGCCGTGAACGCTGAGCGGCGTGTGAATTCGCGACGTTGTGAACGTGATCGTGATGACGTTCGATGACATCGCGAGTGACGACGCGATGAGATGAACGCTGCCGGCGCGGGGAAGGTTCCAAGTTGCGCGCTGTTACTGCCCGGTCTCGACGAATTGAGATCAGCATGGGAGAATATGCCGATCGAAGACACCCTTTCCGCCCGGTCTTATGGCGGCTCCGTTGGTTCTCTCGCGACGATAGTTTGCAAATCCCGCCAGGGCCGGAAGGCAGCAACGGTAGTGAATGATTCGGGTGCCGGGATGTAGCTGGCGGGGCTGCCACCTTCATGATTTTGCATCTCGCTTTGCCATTCCAGCGTACGCTGGAATCCGGCTTTTGTGTTTGATCTTTGTGGTCTGAACGCCCGAGTTTTCACTCGCTGCGCGAGCGAGTCACTTTCTTTGCTGGTGCAAAGAAAGTAACCAAAGAAACACCTGGTTCTTCACGTACGGTGT
>CAZZWP010000197.1:0-2832 GCA_964657965.1 uncultured Rudaea sp.
CATGCGTCGGCGCGAAACCTTTTTCGAACAGCAGGCGCATCGGATCGCCTTCGTAACCGAACGACGGTTGGATGCCGACGAACACATTACCGAACTGTTCGCCGAGCACGAAAATCGACCGCCCATCGGTCTGCTGCTTGCCGGGCGCCGAACCCCACGTCGCCTCGATTTCTTTGAGCCATGGTTCGCGCCGCACGTGATCGTCGGCGGAAATCCGCGCATGCACATTGGCCGCCGCGCCGAAACGCGCGGCGTTGCCGTGAATGATGCGATCGCGCAGGGCATCGATATCGGCCGGAACGTCGACGCGATAGCCGTGCGCTTTCATCGCCGTCAGCGTGTGCAGCAGCGATTCGAAGACGGACAAATTTGCTGCGGTACCGGTGTTGCCGGCATTCGGCGGGAAGTTGAACAGCACGATCGCGACTTTCCGATCGGCGCGCTGTTTGCGCCGCAGTGCAACCAGGCGTTCCACGCGAGCGGCGAGCGCTTGCGCGCGTTCGATGCACGTCTGCATGTCGCGACCGTTGGTCGACGGTGGGAACACGCAATGCTGATGACAGCCGGTGCAGGCCGCGCCAGCTGCGTCGGAGCGGCCGCCGAAAACGGTCGGGCTGGTCGCGCCGTCGAGTTCCGGAATCGCCACCATAATCGTCGATTCGACCGGATGCAATCCGCGCTCGGACGCGGCCCATTGTTCGAGCGTCTGGAATTCCACCGGATGCGCGGCGAGGTAGGGCACATCGAGTTGCGCGAGCGTGTCTTCGGCCGCTTTCGCATCGTTGTACGCGGGGCCACCGACCAGCGAGAAGCCGGTTAGCGAGACCAGCGCATCGATGCACGGCACGCCGTCGCGCATAAAGAATTTTTCGATCGCCGGACGCGAGTCGAGTCCGCACGCGAATGCGGGAATGACATTGAGTCCGCGCGCTTCGAGCGACTTGATCACGCCGTCGTAATGACCGGTGTTGCCGGCCAGTGGATACGAGCGCATGAGCAGCAATCCGACGGTGCCGTTCTCGCCCGCGTGCGGCAAGTCGGCGACGGATTCGCCGATGCGCTTCGGCAGTCGCGGGTGATACAGGCCGACGTCCGGGTAATCGATCGGCGCATCGTGCTTGATCGTGCCGCGCAAACCGGCGCGCGCGCCGTCGGCGTAGCGATCGACGAGCATGCGCACCATGCTGATCAGATTCTGTTCCGACCCGCACAGCCAATATTGCAGCGCGAGGAAATAGGCGCGCACATCCTGAGCCGTGCCTGGAATGAAACGCAGGATTTTCGGCAGACGGCGCAGCATACGCATTTGGCGCGCGCCGCTCGACGAATCCTGACCGGTTTTGGGTTTCGGACGCAGCTTCTGCAACAACGCCATCGGTCCGCTCGGTTTGGCGGACATGTCGTAGTTGCCCATGCGCGTGAGGCGCGTGACGTCCGTGGCCGACATCAGGTTGATCATCGCGTCGCAGCTCTCGCGTCGCGCCTGCAATGCGGGCAACACGGCGCGGATGTGATCTTCCATGAACATCATCGTGGTGACGACGATGTCGCCGGCGGCGATGTCGTCGCGGCACCGTTGCAGCGCCGTTTCGTCGCTATCCCACTCGGCCGCCGTGTGCATGTGCAGGGTCAGGCCGGGAATCTGCTTCGCGAGCACTGCGCGTGCGCGGTCGGTCGTGCTCGCCAGATGATTGTCCATGGTCACGATGACCACGCGGATCGGCGTGATCGATGCGCGCTCGACCGCCTTAGCGGGCGTAGAAAGCTTTGGCATCGTACAGCGCCTCCAGCGTAATCGTGGTCACACCGTTCTCGCGGGCGAAGCGCTCGGTGTTGCGGCGCGCCTTGGCGCGCACGAAAAAGGGGATTTTCTTGAGTTCCTTCTCGGCCTCGGACGCCCAGGCCAGTTCGCTCGATTCGTTCGCCGCCGTCGCGGCGGTGGCTGCGACGGTCTCGACCTCGACGATCGGCTGCGGTTTCGTCAGCGACCCGAGATGCGACGGCGCGGCATCGGCGTGAAATTCGAAATCGTCGCGGAACATCGTGATGAGATGCTCTTCCAGACCCATCATCAACGGATGGACGCACACGTCGAACAGCACGTTGGCGCCTTCGAAACCCATCAGCGGCGAATAGCGCGCCGGATAATCCTGCACGTGCACCGGCGCGGAAATCACTGCGCACGGAACGCCGAGGCGTTTGGCGATGTGACGTTCCATCTGCGTGCCGAGCACCAGATCCGGATGCAGATCGGCAACGTTTTTCTCGACTTCAAGATAGTCGTCGGAGATCAGCGCCTCGATGTTGTATTTGGCGGCCGCCTCGCGCACTTCGCGCGCGAATTCGCGGCTGTACGTACCGAGCCCGACGACCAGGAAACCGAGTTCTTCGGACGCGAATCGCGCAGCGGCAATCGCATGCGTGGCGTCGCCGAAGATGAAAACGCGTTTGTTGGTGAGATACGTCGAATCGACGGAGCGCGAGTACCACACCGACCGCGCCGTGTGCTCCGCGAGCGCTGCGGTTGCATCGATGCCCGCCGCGGCGCAAACGTCGCGGATGAAATCGCGCGTGCCGGAGACGCCGATCGGAATGGTCTTGACGAACGGCTGGCCGACGTTGCGCTGCAACCAGCTCGCCGCTTGCAGCGCGATCTCGGTGTACAGAACGACGTTGAAATCGGCGTCGCGCAATTTCGTCAGATCGGCCGGCGTCGCGTTGAGCGGGGCGACGACGTTTATGTCGATGCCGAGATCGCGCAGCAGGCCGGTGATTTCGCGGACGTCGTCGCGATGGCGGAAACCCAGCGCGGTCGGGCCGAGGATGTTGCAG
>CAZZWP010000198.1:0-2822 GCA_964657965.1 uncultured Rudaea sp.
AGAATTATGTCGAGATGCGCGACAGCGTCGCCGACGCGCATTTTTTGTTGATGCGCGCGCTGGAACGTCTGCTCGCCGCGCGGCATCCGACGCGATTCGTTCCGCGCTACTGGATGGTGACGTTTTCGCGCGTACCGTATTCCGTCGCGCTGGAACGAGGCGATATTCAAAGCGCGATTCTGCGCGAACTCACCGACGGCAAAACCGCCATCGAACAAATTGATCTGACGAAAGCCGATGCGCTCGTCGAGCAACGACTGACTCCGTTTATTTAAACGGCGTACCGTTGTACAGACGCTTGCATGGAAGTCGCTTGGCCAAACCGCATCGGACGGGTAGCATTCGTGCGGCATGAATCCCGTCCTCGACGAATCCACGCCGCTGCTCGAAGCTGCGGCGCTCGCCTACTCGCGCAACTCCGAAGCCGTGTTCGGGCCGATCGACTTCGTGTTGCGCCCGGGCGAGATCGTTCTCGTCGAAGGCGACAACGGCTCGGGTAAAACCACGCTGCTGAAAGTATTGTCCGGCCTGCTGGCGCCAACATCGGGAACCGTACATCTGCGCGGCGAACCGTTGACGCTGGCGCGGCTTTCGAATCAAGTCGCATTGCTCGGTCACCTGGTCGGTCTAAAAGTAGAACTTTCCACATTGGAAAATTTAAACTTTGCGGCAGGACTCGGCGGAATCCGCTCAGGCATAACCCCACGGCTTGCGCTCGCCAGCGTCGGTCTCGACGGCTATGAAGAACAGCCCGTGCGCACGTTATCGGCCGGGCAACGCAAGCGCGTGGCGCTCGCGCGGCTTCTGCTCGTTCCAGCGGGTCTGTGGCTGCTCGACGAGCCCTACGCCAATCTCGACCGCGGCGGCATCGAGCTGGTCAATCGATTGCTCGACAATCACGCGCGGCGCGGCGGCGCGGCGTTGATCACATCGCACGGTGCGTACGCGTACACATCCGGCACACCGCGCCGGCTTTCGCTGCACGCCGCATGAAACCCGGAAGCACCGCCGCCGCTTGCGTCGCGCTGATGCGTCGCGATATGAAGTTGGTCTGGCGCCGCCGTGGCGACGCGCTGAATCCTCTGTTGTTCGCGATTATCGTCGTCGCGCTGTTTCCGCTCGCGATCGGACCGGAGACGGCGCTACTCGCACGGATTTCCGCTGGAACGATTCTCGTCGCGGTACTTCTCGCGATGCTTCTGTCGCTGGACATGTTGTTTCGCAGCGATCTGGAGGACGGGTCGCTCGAACAACTCGTGCTTTCACCGCATCCTTTGTCACTGTTACTGGCGTGCAAGATTTTCGTGCACTGGTTGACGACGGCGCTGCCGCTGCTAGCGGTGTCGCCCCTGCTCGCGCAGTTGCTGCATATGCCTGCCGATGGTTTGGCGATATTGCTGATCGCGTTGGCATTGTCGACGCCACTATTGAGCCTGATCGGTGCCGTCTGCGTGGCGTTAACCGTCGGCATGCGGCGCTCTGGTATGCTTCTGACGTTGTTGGTGTTGCCGCTGATCATGCCCGCGCTGATTTTTGCTGCCGGCGCATGCGATGCCGCACAAATGGGGCTCGCGTACACTGCTCCGTTGTTGTGGTTAGGTGCGTGGCTTGTCGTCGCGCTGGTTTTGGCACCGCTGGCCGCCGCCGCCGCTTTGAAAATTTCGCTGACGTGACATGAATCCGCTGCTGCTCTGGTTTCACAAGTTCGGATCACCGCCCTATTTCTATCGCGTCGCCGGCCGCTGGTTGCCGTGGCTGTACGCGATCGCGCTTGTGCTCGGCGCATGGGGTTTTTACGGCGGACTCGTCGTCGCGCCGCCCGATTATCAGCAAGGCGAATCCTTCCGCATCATGTATGTCCACGTGCCGTGCGCGTGGATGAGTTTGTTCGCTTATGGATTCATGGCGTTCAACGGTTTCATCGCCCTCGTGTGGCGCATCAAACTGAGCGAAACGCTGGCGATGGCGACCGCACCGGTCGGCGCCGCCTTCACGTTCATCACGCTCGTCACCGGCTCGCTGTGGGGAAAACCGATGTGGGGCACGTGGTGGACGTGGGATGCGCGGCTCACTTCCGAACTCGTGCTGCTGTTTTTGTATTTCGGTGTCATCGGTTTGTATCACGCGATCGAAGACACGCGACAAGCCGCGCGCGCGGCCGCGTTTCTCGCGCTGATCGGCGCGGTGAATCTGCCGATCGTGCATTACTCCGTCGTCTGGTGGAACACCTTGCATCAAGGCTCGACGGTGAGTTTGCTGGGCCCGTCGAAAATCGATGCGCGCATGCTGTGGCCGCTGCTCGTCCTGGCAATCGCGACACATGTATACTTTTTCGCCAGCGTGCTGGCGCGTTCGCGCGCGATGCTGATCGGTCTTGAATCGGGCAAAGATTGGGTGCGATCGCTGGCCTCCACGCCAGCCGCGGAGATGCCCCATGCCTGACTTTCTCGGCATGGGCGGGTATGGCGCTTACGTCTGGCCCGCCTACATCGTATTTTTCGCTGTGCTGCTGTTCGATGCGATCTCGCCCTCCTTGCAACGTCGGCGTGCAATGAAAGAATTGCAATCGCGAATCAAGCGCGAAGCGGCCAAAAAGCCATCATGACGCCCACCCGCAAACGCCGCTTGATCGCTGTCGGATTGATCGTAGCTGCCGTCGGAATCGCGACGGCGCTTACCGTATTCGCGCTGCAGCAGAACATGACCTATCTTTTTTCGCCGAGCGAAATCGATGCCGGGAAATCACCGTCATCGGCCAGTTTCCGTCTCGGCGGCGTCGTGCTCGAACATTCGTTGCAGCGTTCGCCAAATTCGCTGAAAGT
>CAZZWP010000199.1:0-2812 GCA_964657965.1 uncultured Rudaea sp.
CAATCATCGCGCCCATTGGCGGCGGCGGATTGATCGGCGGCACCGCCATCGCAGCGCGAGCGATGCGACCGGATATTCGCCTCTTCGCCGCCGAGCCGGAGGGCGCGGCCGATGCGTATCGGTCGACACGAGATGGTGTGCGCAATGTGGATATCGCGCCGAACACGATCTCGGACGGGCTGCGCGCAACGATCGGTGAAATCAATTTCGATCTTCTACGCGAACATCGCGTGGAAGTGCTTACGGTGAGCGATGCGGAAACCATTGCCGCGATGCGCCTGATGTGGGAACGGCTGAAAATTATCGTCGAGCCGTCTTCTGCGGTTCCACTCGCCGCGGTACTTCGGTATCGCGACCGGTTTGCGGGTTCTCGCGTCGGGATTATCGTGACGGGCGGCAACGTCGATCTCGATCGTCTGCCGTGGATCGGCTAGGGGCTGTTCGTTCGATGGCGCACCGTGCGTCGCTGTCTTGCTGATTGAAATGCGTCTCGTCGCATAGATTCCGTTGGTTGCCGTCATCATGTTGCGCGGTATCGGCAACGCGGGCTGATCGCGGCGTCATAGGACGAGTGGCCCTTGCGCGAAGGGCCTGTCGCCGCTAGGGTTCTCCGCCCGAATTTGGTTCGTTGGAGAATCCATGAAACGTAACGCCCTCGCCCTGGTTTGCATGACGCTGCTGGCGGCATGTTCGTCGCCGCAAGAGCCGGCAAAATCCACTGCCGCGCCCGCCGCGCCGGTGACCGCGCCCACGCCCACACCGCCGCCGCTCGTTTCTGGCGTCGAGCCGGGACAAGCTGATCCTGCCGTGCGCGCGCAAGACGATTTCTATCGTCACACCAACGGCAAGTGGCTCGACACATTCCAGATTCCGGCCGACAAGCCGGGCTACGGATCGTTCACCAAAGTGTTCGATACCACGCAGGAAAATCTGCGCAGCATCATCGACAAAATCGCAAAGGCGCCGAACGCATCCGATGCGAACGAGCAAAAGATCGGCGATCTGTACGGCAGTTACATGAACGAGCCGAAGCTCGAAGAGCTGGGCGTCAAGCCGCTCGAGCAGGATTTCGCGGCGATCGATGCGCTGAAAGACAAAAAAGAAATCGCGCATCTGCTCGGCGATCTCGGCAAATGGACGTCGCAATCCGGAACGTTCGGCCCGTCCGGCACCACGTTGCCCTTCGTGACGTTTGTCCATCAAGACAATAAAGATTCCACAAAGTACGTCGTCGACTTGCAGCAAAGCGGCATCGGGTTGCCGGACCGTGATTACTATTTGAAAGACGACGACGCGAAACTGAAAAAGATGCGCGCCGACTATCAAACGCACGTCGAAAAAATGCTCGCGCTCGCGGGCGACAAAGAAGCGGCGAAAAACGCAAAGGATATCGTTGCACTCGAAACCGAGATCGCCAAAGCGCAATGGACGAAGGTGGAACTGCGCGATCCACAGAAGGCGTACAACAAAATCGAGATTGCCAAGCTCGATGGCGTCGCGCCTGGATTCGACTGGAAAACGTATCTCGATGCGGCGGAGATCAGCGGCAAAGTCGATTACGTGATCGTCGGACAACCGACGTACCTCACGCAGTTTTCGAAAATTCTGGAAAAGACGCCGCTGCCGGTTTGGAAATCGTATTTCCGCTGGCACGTGCTCAACGACTACGCGCGTTTCCTGAGCAAGCCGTTCGTCGACGAGAATTTTGCGTTCAACGGCAACACGCTCAACGGAACGCCTGAAGATCAGCCGCGCTGGAAGAAGGGCATCGCGCTCATCAATGTCCAGCTGGGCGAGGCGCTCGGCAAAGCCTATGTCGGCAACTATTTTCCGGCCGAATACAAAGCGCGCATGCTTGCGCTCGTGAATAATCTGCTGGCCGCTTATAAAGCCGACATCGACACGCTCGACTGGATGCAACCCGCCACGAAACAAGCCGCGCAAGCCAAACTCGCCAAGATCGCCGTAAAAATCGGCTATCCAGACAAGTGGCGTGACTATTCCAAATTCAGCGTGGTGAAAGACGATCTGGTCGGCAACATCAAACGCGGCAACACGTTCGAGTACGAACGCAACATCGCGAAACTTGGCCAACCGATCGATCGCGGCGAGTGGGGCATGACACCGCAAACCATCAACGCCGAATACAACCCGGAAATGAATTCCATCGAATTTCCCGCCGCGATTCTGCAACCACCGTTCTTCGACCCGAAAGCCGACGACGCGATCAACTATGGCGCCATCGGTGCCGTCATTGGCCACGAAATTTCGCACGGCTTCGATGATCAAGGATCGCAATACGACGGCGACGGCAACCTGCGCGACTGGTGGACAAAAGAAGATCACGACAAGTTCGCGGCCAAGACCAAAGCGCTCGTTGCCGAGTACAACGAATTCGAGCCGGTCGCTGGATATCACGTCAACGGCGAACTGACCCTCGGCGAAAACATCGCTGACAACTCCGGCCTCGCCATCGCCTACAAGGCGTACAAAATTTCCACCGCCCAAAAACCCGGCCCGACCATCGACGGCTACACCGGCGAACAGCGTCTCTACATCGGCTGGGCGCAAGTGTGGCGCAGCAAAATGCGCGACAACTTCGCCATGCAGCTGACAAAAGTCGATCCCCACTCACCCGGCATCGCGCGCGCCAACGGAACCCTGGTTAACCAACCCGGATTCTTCACCGCGTTCGACGTAAAAGATGGCGACAAAATGTTCCGCACCCCCGACCAACGCGTAATCATTTGGTAAGCACCGAAAAAACGCGCGACAACATCGAAGGCGCACAGGATGTGCGCCGTTCGCCGCC
>CAZZWP010000200.1:0-2794 GCA_964657965.1 uncultured Rudaea sp.
GGGCGGCGGCGAGCAACGCGGGTGCGCGCAAGCCGGTCTGATGCGATGCGCGTTCCAGATCACGCATCGCTTTGCCGTAACGTCCTTCGGCGAGCGCGGTGAGGCCGGCGGCGATGCGTTCGCGTCCGCGCCGTTGCGTGCGATGCGACCACGCGCGAAACGGCCAGCGCGCCACGCGTAACACGATGCTGACGACGCCCCACAGAACGAGCAGCACGACGATGGCGAAAATGAACGTCGTCTCGATGCGCGTGCCGCCGAGACGAATCAGGACATAGCCGGGATCGGCCGCGAGCATCTGCCAACCAAACGCCGCACCGCACGCCACGATCAGCAGGCCAAGCAACAAAATCCACAATTTCACTTTTTGTCGCCTTCGGCTTTAAATGCTTCGGGAGGAATCGTCGTGCCTGAAGATGCGCGCAATGCGTGCGCCGCGCGCAAGTTGCGCAGTTCTTTTAACGACGCGCCCATCAAGGTCGGCGGCGGCGGTGACAATGGTGCTTTGGACAATGAGTCGATTTGTGTGGTCGCGGCGGCGACGTCGGGTGAACTTGCATCGAATGCCGCGTCGATCTGACTTTTCGCAGAACTCAACGCGTTTTTGTAGCGATCCGCGTCGCGCGCCAGCGAAGCGGCTTCCGCATCACGCAAATCCAATATCGCAAGCGAGCGCGCGAGCGACGCATCACTCAACGCGGCGAGCTTGTGCGCATCGTCGTCATGATGAATCTGCACGAACCCGCCAAGCACGCGCATCAGCCGCGATTCGGTTTCCGGCGATGCGTTCGCGTCCGACACGCGGCGCGTCGTCGGCAGTTTCTCGATACGGGCGCGCAACTGGTCGATCTGCGCGGAGACGAGCGACGTGTCGGCGGCCGGTGCCGCATTCAGCGCGCCGATCTCCGCCGCTATACTTTGTCGCACTGTGGAAAATGCGGCATCTTCCACTTCGCTGAGTGCCGTGTCGGCGGCGCGATACGCGGCGACTGCGCCCGCCGTATCGCGAAACAGAGTGAATCGCTCGCCGCCCAGCGTCAGCAATAGTTCGGCTTCATCCAAAGCGACGACATCGTGCCCGGACAACCGTTTGTTCGCGAGATTCGCCACGGCATCTTCGAGCAGGCGCGTGCGATCGCTCAATGACAGCATTTGCTGCCGCACCGACGCGTCGACTTTGTCGCCGTCGTCCAGTCGCGAGCGCAAGGTGTCCGTGGCGCTTCTGATTTGCGCGACGGAATGCATCAGAGAATCGACTTGCGAATTGAGCTGTTGCGCCGGATCGACTGTCGCAGCGCCCGTTTTCGCACCGCGCGCCGTCCACCAGAATGCCAACGCGACGGCGATGAGCAGCAACAACGCGGCGATCCATTTGATCGTGCCGCCGGCGCGTTTGCGGGGTGGTTCGGCAATGGCCACTTCTTGGCCTGCTGCGGTGGTGTCGTCCATGTGCACATGCTAACGAAATCCGCGCGGGGTTGCGCAGCATTTCGGCAATGCAATTTCCCTTATAGCCGATGCTGTGCGAGCGCCCCGCAGGCGGCATGGATGAGATCGTCCGCCGCTGGCGATGCCGCAACGTGAACGGAAGTGAAAAGACTGGCGCGCGCAATCATCGCGAGACGCAGGCTGCTGACGATCAATTCGCCTTCGACGAGTTTTCCGAACAACGACAACGGCAGCGCCGTACGCAAATTCTCGAGAACTTCTTGACTGGTCAATAGCGTGATGATCGGCTTCTGCGCGTTTTCGAGTGCGTCGAGCTGATCGCGGCGGAAACGCGGTGTTTCGCGGCGGTAGACGTGAACGGATGTCACGCGCGCCTGACGCGTCTTCAGCGATTGCGCAAGAAAATCGCGTCCGCCAGGCGCGCCGATGATCGTTACGCGTTTGCCGCGCAGCCGCCGCAATTCGGGTAATGCGAGAAGTCCTTCGCTCGTCTGCGAATCGCTAGGCGACAACACCCGCTTGACGCCCTTGCGCCGCAATGCCTGCGCGGTCGTAGCGCCGATCGTGCAGAGCAACGCGGTCGTAGGAAACCGCAGCGTTGGGTGAATATCGAATGCGTACCGTACTGCCGTCGGGCTTATGAATACGACAACGTCGCTCGCGCGTGCCTGGACGAGCGCGGCTTTGATCATTTTCTTATCGCTCGCTCCGCGCAGACTGACGCCTGGCAAACCAATGGCGGTTGCTCCAAAACTAGCGATACGTCGCTTGAGCGCTTGCGAACCGGTGGATGGTCGTGTGACGACAACCGTCGCGCCGGTCAGGGGAAGATGCGCATCGCGCGCTGGGGTTTTTTTTCGCATCGTCGAATCGTACTCCTTCAACCGACTTGAACGATTTCGCTGAGCTGCGCACACTGGGCGATGGATACCAAAAACACAGTATCGGAATTGGAACGTTCGATCCTCGCGGACATTCCGCTGGCGCGCGCGATGCAGCTTACGTTGCGCGATTACGATGGAGAACGTCTTACCCTGGCGGCGCCACTGCCACCCAACATCAACGATAAAGGCTGCGCGTTCGGCGGCAGCCTGATCAGCGTGATGACATTGGCGGGTTGGGGTCTGGTCGTCTTGGCGTTGCGGCATATCGGACGCGACTGCGACGTTTACGTGCAAGACAGCAACGTGCGCTACCTGGCGCCGGTTTGGTCGGATTTCATCGCGGTCGCGGAGTTGGCCGATGGAGATTCATGGCAATCGTTCGAAGCGATGTTGACCCAGAAAGGTCGCGCGCGCGCCATCGATGATCTTGTCTTGCCAAGCCTTGGGAATGGGCAGTTTTT
>CAZZWP010000201.1:0-2702 GCA_964657965.1 uncultured Rudaea sp.
GATGCCGACGAACGCAACATGGTCAATCGCGTGCTGCGCCTCGGCGATCGCAGCGTCGACAGCATGATGACGCCGCGCACACGCATCGCCTGGCTTGATGCGAACGCGCCGCTACAAGAAAATTTGACAGTGATGCGCAGCACGCCGTATTCGCGTTATCCGGTCTATCGGCACAGCGACAAAGACGTACTGGGCATCCTCACACTCAAGCGTTTGCCCGAAATGATCGGAACGGCAAAAGTGGATTTGTTCACCAATCTCGCCAAGCCGCTGTACGTTCCGGGCACTGCACGCGCACTGGATTTACTCGAAGAATTTCGCGACGCGGAAACGCGACTGGCACTGGTCGTCGACGAGTACGGCGATATCGAAGGACTCGTCACGTTGAACGATCTGCTGTCGGCGGTCGTCGGCAAGAGCGCCACGCCGACACAGGCGGCGCATTCGACATCGGTCGTGCGGCGCGATGACGGTAGTTGGCTGGTCGACGGTTCGGTCAGTACCGATGATTTGCGTGAGCTGCTCGCGACGACGACGCTGCCGCAGGAGGAAGATCACGATTTCCATACGGCGGCGGGAATGGTCGTCGCGCATTTCGGACGCATCCCGCAGACGGGCGAGCATTTCGATTGGCGTGGAATTCGGTTCGAGGTGGTTGATCTCGACGGCGCGCGTATCGATAAATTGTTGATTAAGCGGAATCCGAGTGTTGAAACTTCGGTTGATGATACGGGTTGATATCTGGTTCGTTCTCTTGGTGTTCAAGCTTTCACTCAATGCGCGCGCGAGTCACTTTCTTTGTTTAGTTTTGCACGTACGGTGTGTTCACCGACGCGACATCCCTGTCGCGGAGGAGAACGGCGCGTCTTTGACGGTGTCGTAGATTAATCCAACGAGCGCGTGATCTATGTGTCTCGTCGTTCTTTCGCTAGCCTGGCCATGCGCTGGGCGTCGTCGAAAATTCCGCGCAAGATTCGCACTTCGCGTTGTTCGAGATTCGTGCGCAGGAAAAGTCGTCGCAAGCGCTGCATGATCGTCACCGGTGAGCGACCTTTGTGGAAATCGATGTCGTCTAACGTTTCGCCGAGATGTTTGAAGAAGTATTCGAGCTGATCGACGGTCGCGATTGCTTCGATGCGATGCTCCTGCTCGACGACGGGATCGGAAGCTTGGAGAATCGCCATGCGCATTTCATACGCTAGCACTTGCACGGCTTGCGCGAGGTTGAGCGAGGAGAACGTGGCGTCGCTGGGAATGTGGACGGCCGCGTGGCAGGACATCAGCTCGTCGTTTTCCAATCCGGTTCGCTCGTTACCGAACACGAAAGCGATTTCGCTGCGGGTGCTCGTTTCGAGTACGCGCTGCGCGGCGTCGCGCGGCGCATGTTCAGGCAACGGAACGCCACGATGTCTGGCCGTGCAACCGAGGGCCAACGTGCAATCGGCGATTGCGTCGACGAGCGTCGGCACGACGACGGCTTCCTCAAGCACAGCCAACGCGCCGGACGCCATCGCGACAGCGTCGGGATGCGGAAATTTATGCGGCGCTACGAGATATAGACGTGTAAATCCCATCGTACGAATTGCGCGCGCCGCAGCGCCAATGTTGCCCGGATGGGACGGTCGCACCAGGATAAAACGCGTGCGGGCCGCCAAACTCGTGTTTCGGTTAGATGCTTCGACTGCAGCGTCTTCGTCGGTCATGTGTGAATTATCCGCAATGCGCTGCGGTTTGGCGAACCGGTAAAGTTCGTCGCGCGGTGCGTTCTGCTAAACTTGGCGCCGCGCAAACACCCGCGCATGTTCTTTTTCAGCCAGCAGATCGATTTCGCCATGCCTAGACCCGCTGTCACCATCGCGGTGCGCGCCGCGCGCGCCGCCGGTAGCATCATCCTTCGCTACATGAATCGCGTTGAAGGACTGACGATCGAAGAAAAGGCGCGCTACGACTACGTAAGCGAAGTCGACAAAATGGCTGAGGCCGAAATCGTCAAGGAATTACGGCGCGCGTATCCGGATCACGCATTTCTGGGCGAGGAAACGGGATCAAGCGGCAAATCCAACAAAGTGTGGGTCATCGATCCGCTCGACGGCACGCACAACTACCTGCGCGGCTTCCCGCACTTCTGCGTCTCGATCGGATTTCTCGACCATGGCGATCCCGTGCATGCGGTGATTTACGATCCGCTACGCGACGAGTTGTTCACGGCCAGCAAAGGCGACGGCGCTTATCTCAACGATCGCCGTATGCGCGTCACCAAGCGCGAAAATCTCATCGGCGCATTGCTCTGCACCGGATTTCCCTACCGCCAACGCAAACATCTCGACGCGCAGCTCAACATGACGCGCGCGCTGTTGAACGAAGCCGAAGACATTCGCAGAACCGGTTCGGCCGCGCTCGACTTGGCCTATGTCGCGGCCGGACGTCTAGACGGCTATTTCGAAATCGGCCTGAAACCGTGGGACATGACGGCCGGATGCCTGCTCGTGCGCGAAGCCGGCGGCACATTCTGCGACTTCGCCGGCCGCGAAGGCATCCCGGCGAGCGGCAATCTCCTAGCTGGCAATCACCACGTGACCGGCGCAATGGTAAAAGTCATCGCCGCGCACGCCGGCCCGGATTTACTAAAGGCGTGACGCTCTAAAAAAGTCGCGACAACCGCGAGGGCGCGCAGGACGCGCGCCGTTCGCCGCCGCGAGATC
>CAZZWP010000202.1:0-2669 GCA_964657965.1 uncultured Rudaea sp.
TTGGCCTATGGCATCGACAAGAAAGGCGGCGACCGCAAGATCGCCGTGTACGATCTCGGCGGCGGTACGTTCGATATCTCCATCATCGAAATCGCCGAAGTCGACGGCGAGAAACAGTTCGAAGTGCTGGCCACGAACGGCGACACGTTCCTCGGCGGCGAAGACTTCGACAAGCGCCTCATCGATTTCCTTGTCGAGGAATTCAAGAAGGAGTCCGGCGTCGATCTGAAGAACGATTCGCTCGCGTTGCAGCGTCTGAAAGACGGTGCCGAGCGCGCGAAGATCGAACTGTCGAGCGCGCATTCGACCGAAGTGAATCTGCCGTATATCACGGCCGATGCATCGGGTCCGAAGCATTTGAACATCAAGCTCACACGCGCGAAGTTGGAAGCGCTGGTCGACGATCTGATCAAAGCCACGATCGGGCCGTGCCGTACGGCGATCAATGATGCGGGTCTGAAAGTCACCGACATTCAGGAAGTGATCCTCGTCGGCGGGCAGACGCGCATGCCGAAAGTGCAAGACGCCGTGAAGGAATTCTTCGGCAAGGAACCGCGCAAAGACGTGAATCCGGATGAAGCGGTTGCGGTTGGCGCGGCGATTCAGGGCGGCGTGTTGGGCGGAACGGTCAAAGACGTGTTGCTGCTCGACGTGACGCCGTTGTCGCTCGGCATCGAAACGCTCGGCGGCGTATTCACCAAGCTCATCGAAAAGAATACGACGATCCCGACCAAGAACACGCAAGTGTTTTCGACGGCCGAAGACAATCAGAACGCCGTCACTGTGCATGTGCTGCAGGGCGAACGCGAACGGGCGAGTGCGAATAAATCGCTGGCGAAGTTCGATCTGGCCGGCATCGAATCCGCGCCGCGCGGCATGCCGCAGGTTGAAGTGACGTTCGATATCGACGCGAACGGAATCTTGCACGTCTCGGCGAAAGACAAGAAGACGGGCAAGGAACAGCGCATCGAGATCAAGGCCGGCTCGGGTCTCAACGAGGACGAAATCCAGCGCATGGTGCGCGACGCGGAAGCGAACAAGGAAGATGACAAGAAATTCCACGAACTCGTCGCGACGCGCAACAAGGCCGATCAACTTGTTCATGCGACACGGTCGGCCATCAAGGAGCACGGCGGCAAAGTGCCGGGCCAAATTGGTGCGATCGAAGCGGCATTGTCCGATCTTGAAAAAGTCATGAAGGGCGACGACAAGGATGCCATCGAATCGCGCATTGCGACGCTGGAGCAGGCCGCTCAGGCGTTGGCGGGTGCTGCGCAAGCCGGTGGTCAGCCGGGTGCCGACGCCGGTCAATCCGCAGGTGGTTCGGCGCCGAAAGACGATGTCGTCGACGCTGAATTTACGGAAGTGAAGGACAATAAATAATCGCGAGCCAACCTAGTTAGTTAGATCGTAGATAATAGGCCCGCGCTCGAGGCGCACATCAATGCTCCTCGGCGCGGGCCTTCTTGTTTTGGGGATTTGATGGAAAGCGGACGTCTGGAAGCGTTCACCGACGGGGTGATCGCGGTCATCATCACGATCATGGTGCTGGAGCTCAAAGCGCCGCACGAGGCGACGTGGTATGCGCTCGCGCAGGACGGACCGATTTTTCTGAGCTACATCCTCAGTTTTATCTACGTCGGTATTTACTGGAACAACCATCATCACTTATTGCATCTGCCGCGTGTCGTCAACGGCAAGGTGATGTGGTCCAATCTGCTTTTTCTGTTTTGGTTATCGCTGTTTCCGTTCGCGACGAACTGGTTGAACGAGGCGCGGCCGATTCCGCAACCGGTTCCCACGGCCGTTTACGGCATCGTGTTGTTGATGGCGGCTTTGTCGTGGATTCCATTGACGCGCACTTTGATCTCGGCCAACGGCGGTTCGAAGGGAAAATTCGCGAAAACGCTCGGCAACAAATGGAAAGAAACCATTTCGCCCGCGATTTATGCCGTGGCGATTGTGGTGGCATTTTTCAGCCCCATAGTTGCCTGTGGGATGTATGCCGTCGTCGCGGCGCTCTGGTTCGTGCCGGATAAACGTATCGAGAAAAAAGTGGCAGAGTCATGAACAAGCCTTGTTATTACGAAACCTTGGGCGTCGAGCGCTCGGCGACGGACGATGAATTGAAGAAAGCGTTCCGGCGTTTGGCGATGAAGCATCATCCCGATCGCAATCCGGATAACAAAGAATGCGAAGCGCACTTCAAGGCCGCCAAAGAGGCGTATGAAGTGCTGGGCGATCCGCAAAAACGCGCGCTGTACGATCGACACGGTCACGCCGCGTTCGAAAACGGACGCGGCGCCCCGGGCGGTGGATTCCAAGCCGATGTCGGTGACATCTTCGGTGACATTTTTTCCGATATTTTCGGCATGGGTGGCGGGCGCGGACGCACGCGCGGCGGCGCGGACATGCGCTACGTGCTCGAACTCGATCTGGAAGAAGCCGTGTTCGGGGTGGAAAAACGCATCGATGTGCCGACACTTGCCGCCTGCGATGTGTGCGACGGATCCGGTTCGGCCGACGGCAAAACCGAAACCTGCACGACCTGTCGAGGACAAGGTCGCGTGCGCATGCAGAATGGCATCTTCTCGATCCAGCAAGCGTGCCCTCATTGCGGCGGCACCGGCAAAGTCATCGCGAATCCTTGCAAGACTTGCCGTGGCGAA
>CAZZWP010000203.1:0-2627 GCA_964657965.1 uncultured Rudaea sp.
TAGAAATCCAGATCGGCTCGATGACGCAGGGTGAAGCGCCTCTGAGTGTTTGGACATCCGAAAGCTCGCCCCCGTCGGCAGTGCTGGACCATTGGACGCCGCAGGGTTGCAATCACTTCGCGCACCTGCGGATTTAAGTGCCAGGATTCCACTCAACGACTTAGTGGATTCCCCTTACGCACGCATCAGGCAGGATTTTTTTTTGCTCGCCCACTGACAAAATTTACAGGCGAAAAACGAAACGGCGTCGCAGCGCCGCTTTTTAAATTTCGTCGGACGAAAAATTTGTTCGCCGTTCGTCGAACCGGCGGCGTTGCAAAAAATCGTCACGTGACGTTGCGCGTCAGGCGCGCGCGGCGCGCAAAAAAAGCTACGTGGACGGCAATGTTTGCGCGCCCGTCGACCGCTGTGGTCGTGCGTAGGCGATCCGCCTATCGCTTCTCCGAGTCGACAAAATCCGCAACGAACGGCGTGGCCGGATGCGAGCGTATATTTTCTGGCTTGTCGACCTGCTCGATGCGTCCTTTGTTCATCACCACGACGCGATCGGCCAGTTCGAGGGCCTCTTCCTGATCGTGCGTCACGAACACGGTGGTGTAACCGATGTTGTCGTGAAGTTCGCGCAGCCAAATGCGCAGTTCTTTGCGGATCTTTGCGTCGAGCGCGCCGAACGGTTCGTCCAGCAACAGCACGCGCGGTTCGATCGCCAGCGCACGCGCGAGCGCGACGCGTTGGCGTTGACCGCCCGACAGCTGATTTGGATAGCGCAACTCCAGTTCGGACAACTGCACAAGTTCCAACAGTTCTTTGCCACGACGCTTGATTTCGGCGGCGTTCGGCCGCTCGCGTCGTTTGCGAACGCGCAGTCCGAAGGTCACGTTGTCGAGCACGTTCATTTGCTTGAACAGCGCGTATTGCTGGAATACGAATCCGACGCGTCGTTCCTGCACCGACAGACTCGTCGCGTCGATGTCGCCGAGAAGAATTCGTCCGCCGTCACTGTTTTCCAGTCCGGCGATCGTACGCAACAATGTGGTCTTGCCGGAGCCGGACGGGCCAAGCAACGCCACCAGTTCACCGGATTCGACGACGAGATCGATCGCGTCGAGCGCTCGCACGTCGCGATAATGTTTCGTCAATTTCTCGATCGAAATCTTCATGGCGCGCCGGTCGTCGCGGCCAGTTCGTCACCGTGCCGCCATTCCAGCAACGTGCGAGCGCCCAGCGTGAGGAATGACAGAAATGCCAGCAGCGAGGCGAGCGCGAACGCGGCGGCAAAATGATAATCGTTGTACAGCACTTCGACTTGCAAGGGCATGGTATTGCTCATGCCGCGAATGTGGCCGGAGACGACCGACACCGCACCGAACTCGCCCATCGCGCGCGCGTTGCACAGCAAAATTCCATACATCAATCCCCAGCGGATGTTCGGCAGTGTGATATGCCAGAACGTCCGACATCCGCCCGCGCCGAGCGTGGCGGCCGCCTGTTCTTCGGTGGTGCCTTGCGCTTGCATCAAGGGAATAAGTTCGCGCGCGACGAATGGCAATGTCACGAAAATGGTGGCGATGACGAGGCCGGGTGTCGCGAACATGATTTTCAAACCGTGCTCGGACAGCCAGCTTCCCAGCGGGCTGCGCGATCCGAGCAGCAGCAAAAAAACCAATCCGGCGATAACGGGCGATACCGAAAATGGCAGATCGATCAGCGTGATCAGAATATTTTTACCGCGGAATTGAAATTTCGCGATGGCCCACGCGGCGCAAATTCCGAATACCGTGTTGCACACGACGGCGCACGTGGCCGTCAGCAGCGTGAGACGAATGGCCGAAAGCGCTTCGGAATCAGTCAACGCCGCAAAGTATACTTTTACGCCTTCCGCGAACGCCTGCACGAAAACTTCGATCAGCGGCAGCAGCAGAAACACCGCCAGGAAAACGATCGTGATCGCGATCAGCAGCCAGCGGACGACGATGCCTTCGGTCGTGGCCGAACCGGTGGTGCGGTTTTTCACTTCGCTCATGCCGATGCCATCCGTCGGTTCCACGCCTGCAACAGGTTGATCGCCAACAGTATGATGAAGGAAAGTACGAGCATCGCCGATGCGATCGCCGTTGCGCCGGCGTAATCGAATTCCTCGAGACGGATCATGATGAGCAGAGGCGCGATTTCCGACACGTTCGGCAAATTTCCCGCGATGAAAATAATCGATCCGTATTCGCCGACCGCGCGCGCAAACGCCAGCGCAGTGCCTGTCAGCAACGCCGGCAGCATGGCAGGAAACACAATGCGCGCAATTGTTTTCAGACGTGATGCGCCGAGCGTCGCTGCGGCTTCTTCGTATTGTTTGTCGAAATCTTCGAGCACCGGCTCAAGCGTGCGCACGACGAACGGCAAACTGATGAATGTCATCGCGAGAATCACGCCGAGCGGCGTATAAGCGACGGCGATGCCCAGCTTGGCGAGCGGCGCGCCGAGCCAGCCATTGGGGGCATACAACGCCGTCAAAGCAATTCCCGCCACGGCGGTCGGCAGTGCGAACGGCAGATCGATCATCGAATGCAGAATGCGGCGGCCGGGAAACTCGTAGCGCACGAGTGTCCATGTAATCGCGCTTCCGAACACGG
>CAZZWP010000204.1:0-2590 GCA_964657965.1 uncultured Rudaea sp.
CGGACTGGGTGCGAATGCCGTTCCGGGTTTGAAGGCGAGTCTCGTCGAGCGCGGCTACGACGTTCGCGAGTTCGCCGAGAACGAGGCGCTGATCGGTTTTCTCAGTCACTCCGTGCCGGGCGCGCTGTTGGTCGATGCGCGGAAGTTGCGTGTGATGGCGCGCGTCGGCGTGCTGTTCAACGGTCCGAATTTTTCCGACGAACGCCTGCCGGCGTTGATTGCGATTTCGCCCGACGGCGATCTCGGCCATCGTCTGCTCGCGATGCGCGCGGGCGCCAGCGCGCTGTTCGGCGCGCCCGTCGATTCGCTGCGTGTCGTGGGCAAAGTCGACGAACTTCTCGCGCAAGGCACGCAACCGGAATGGCGCGTGTTGCTGGTCGACCAAAACCGTTCGACGGCCGCCGATGCGGCGCGCTGCCTGGTCGAGCGCGGCATGACGGCGCGTCTCGCCAACAACGGACAATCGGCACTGACGGCGCTCGCGGAATTCCGTCCGGACGTGATCGTGATCGATTGCGATCTTCCCGACGTGCGCGGCATCGAACTGACGCAGCTCATTCGTCAACAACCCGAACACGCGGCGGTGCCGATCATTCTCGCATCCGACGCCGCCGGATTCGGACAGCGCTTCGATGCGATCGCGGCGGGCGGCGATGAGTTTTTGTTGAAGCCCGTGAAAGCGCGCCATCTGATCAGCGCCGTGCATGCCCGCGCGCAACGCGCGCATTGGTTGCGCGAGATGATCGGAACGCCGGGCGGACGCGATTCGCGGACGGGTTTGTATTCACGCACCACGCTCGTGGAAAAACTGGAATCGTCGCTGGGCGATCGCTCGTCGGCGTTGGTGTATGTCGCGCTCGATCATGCGCCGATGCTGCGCGAACAGATCGGCCTGGCCGGCATCGCGGCGCTCGATGCGCATGTCGGCAATATCCTGCGCAGTCAGCTCGACGAAATGGATCTGCCGGCGCAGTACCAAGACTTCCATTATTTCGCGTTGGTCCATCGTCGCAGCCGCGGCGATGTCACGGCGGCCGGCGAACGCATTCGCGCCGCGCTCAACGAACAGCCATGGCAATTCAGCGGACACGCGTACACGCTGACGGCAAGTGTCGGCATCGGATCGCTCGGCGGCGAAAACACGAACGTCGATTTCATCGTCACCAACGCGCAAGCCGCACAGCTCGCCGCCGCGCACATGGGCGGCAATCGCGTGTTGTGGTTCGAGGCGAAAGAAGCCGCGTTGCTGCCCGTCGATCCATTGCTTGCGGTGCGCGCGGTGCTCAGTCGTCCGCTGTCGCCGGAGCAAACGCAATTCGAATTCCAGCCGATCGTTCCATTGACCGGAAAAATCACCGGCCAATACGAACTCAGCTTCAAGGTGAAGAGCGCGCAGAATCCCGGCACCTCGATCGCTTACGAGGATCTGGCACCGGCCGCCGCCGAGACGAACCAGCTCGCCACGCTGGATCGATGGATGTTGCAGCACGCGTTGGAAGTTCGCGAAGAACAATTGAAGCGCGGTCGACAGTTGCGTCTGTTCGTGCCACAAGCGGTGGCGAGCGCGCTGGAGCCGGAATTTACTTGGTGGCTAGAGCGCGAATTGAAGGACCGGCGCTTGTCCGGAACGGGTTTGACGTTGGAACTGGCTTGTTCCGCGCTGATCGATGCCGGACAACGCGGAAGCGAGCAACTCAAAGCATTGCATCAGCACGGCATCCGTTTTTGTCTGATCGATTTTGGTCGCGACTGGGCTGCAGTGCATGCGCTGAAAAATTTCCATGTCGATTTCGTGAGGTTGTCGCCCACGCTGGTGGCTGGGCTCGGTGGGGCGAAATCGCTTAGCGATACGTTGCTTGCGCTGGTGCGTAAAGCGCATTCGTCCGGCGCTGCCGTCATTGCGCCGGAGATCGATAATATGCAGCGGGCGCATTTGTTGTTGCGGCTTGGGGTTGATTATGGGTGCGGGTCGGCGTTTGGGCGGGCGCGGGTGCAGCCGGACTTTGATTTCGCTCGGCCGTTGTTTTGATTTTTTTGCTGGCGGATTCGCGACTCTTTTCTACTGCTTGTTATTCTAGCGAAGGCTGGAATCCAGTGACTTTGCTTTTGAGCTTGTCATTCCAGCGAAAGCTGGAATCCAGTTTTTGCCTTTGATCTTTTTTGTCGTCGGGAAAGCAAGAGCTTCCGCTGTCCTGCGGCCAGCGGGTAACTTTTTGTCGGGTGACAAAAAGTCACCAAAAAACACCTTTGTCGTTCGCGCAGGCTGTTGTCCGCAGACAGCACGTCCCTGATGCTGGCTGCGGACCGCGCGCTTCCTGCGCGCGAATACGCTCGAGTCGAAACCGATTGATCGGTTAAAAGCGGTGGTAATTGGATAGGTATGGTGCGCATGCGTGATTTCGTGCGATCAATCACGCGCTCGGCACATCGCGCCGACGACTCGGGTTTCGCAGACGATAGGCCTCGTTCTCGCGTCCAATGCTTGGCGAGGAGAGCGCACTTGGTCAGAACCGCAACACTTAGCAGGGAGCCGCATGGTTGATGAGAAGCTGCCTTGCCTTGATGACCAGCAGCACGCTTGAAGAGACGC
>CAZZWP010000205.1:0-2511 GCA_964657965.1 uncultured Rudaea sp.
TGGAAAACCTGAAACGACGACGGTCGCCGCCGATCCGGCGACGTCCCGCGCTGCCCCGCCAGCAGCCGATGACGATTCATCTGATGACAATGCCGGCGACAACAATTGGCCGGACAACGCCGATTCGCCCGAACAAGTGCTGTACGCGCAAGCGGATCGGATGCGTCGGGCGCTCGGCAAAGTAAACACCCGCGTGCCGGGACGCACGAATCTTTATCTCATCGCCTTCGCGGGCGACGGCGAAGAAAATGTTTTTCGCAATGAAGCGGAGTTCGTCGTCCGTCAATTCGTAGAACGCTTCGATGCCGCAGGACACACGATATTACTCGTCAACAATCCGGAAACGCTGGACAGCGCGCCACTGGCCAGCTTGAGCAATCTTGAAATCGCGGTGAACGACATCGGGCAGAAGATGGATGCCGAGCACGATGTGCTCGTCGTGTTTCTAACGAGTCATGGCACCCGCGAACATGTCCTGTACGTCAACATGGATCCGCTGCCGCTCGATCAGATCGGTCCGGACGATCTCGCCGACGTTTTCGATGGCGCGCATATTCGCAACAAAGTCGTCGTGATTTCCGCCTGCTACTCCGGTGGTTTCATCGACGCGTTGAAGGACGACAACACCATGATCATCACGGCGGCGCGCGCCGATCGGTCGTCGTTCGGCTGCGGCACGGATTCAGATATCACGGATTTCGGGCGCGCATTTTTCGTCGAGGGGCTAAATCACAGCGATTCGTTCGTCGGTGCGTTCAACGCCGCGAAATCACTGGTCGACGCCTGGGAGACAAAGAACGGCGACGAGCACTCGTATCCGCAAATCTCCACGACGCCAGCTATCGAAAATGTGTTGCGGAACTGGCGCAACGCCATTCACGTTGGGCCGCCGGTGCCCTTCGCACCCGTGTCCAAGGCGCCGGCGGCGGACGGACTTACTGCGTTTCGTTAGCGAATGCGTCGCGCGTCGCGACCGCTGTATCGGGAAAATCGCAGAACAACGCATCGACACCGAGTTCGAACGCAGCTTGCAGTTCGTCGACGGGCGTCGCGAACGGCGCGGATGGATGGTCGTCGCGGAACGTCCACGCATGCACCTCCAGTCCGTGTGCGTGAGCGGCAGTTACCAATCCCGTATCGACGCCCGTCGTATCCCACAGCAAAAATTTGTTCGGCGCCACGCCCGCGGCCCACGCGGACAAGTCGGCGAACAACCTGTCTCTCTCGCTGGCATCGGCGTTTGATGTTTCGATCAGCGCGAAACAGCGATTACCGCAGCGCGCCTTCGCTTCACGCAACACCATGTGATCGAAACATTGCAGCCACACCGGCGACGCTTCACCCAACAAGGCGTGCGATTCGAGATCGCGATGCAACGCGGCGATTGGATCGAGGCCGAGCGCGCGAAAATAATGCGGGTGCTTCAATTCCGGATATAGCGATAATTTCCGCGAATGCTGGGCCGTCAATGTGCCCAGCAAATCGAGCGCCATCGTAAACCGAGGCAGGACGAAGCGGCCGTTATACTGCTGATCGCGTTGCGCGAACGGTTGAATCGCGCGTAGCGTATCCAGTTCCGCGGCGTCGAAATCGGCGATCCACCAATCGCGCACGCCGGCAATCTCGCGCGCACGCGCGGCAAATTCGCGACGCGACGCGATATCCGTACTGCGACCTAAACCGAGATCGTGTCGCGCGAACAGCACGCCGTCGCGGCTCATCGTCAGATCCGGTTCGAGCACATCGGCGCCTTGCGTTGCGGCCAATGTGTATCCGTCGAGCGTGTGCTCGGGACGATATCCGCTCGCGCCGCGATGCGCGATGATGCGCGGCGGCGCACCGTTCAACGTATTCCATTTCGTGGGCATCAATAATCGAACTCGTTGGTGGATTCGTGGCAGACCGCCGTTACCTCGACTTTCGACGCCAGCCAATGAGCGGTCCAGCATTCGTCGTAGACGGAGCAATAACAGATGTCGATCTTGAACCGATCGACCGCATCGAAAAATTTCGCCGCCTGATCCAGCTCGCTGATTCGAATCGCATGCACATCCGTTTCGCGATTCGTACTCGGCGGGATGACGATGCCGCTCAGTGCCTCAAGCTTGGGATGCCCCGCGCCGTGTCCCAGTAAAATCGGATAGGCATCGAGCCAGCTATGCAGCGGCTTGTCGTCGAGCCAAACTTGCACGGACTTTACGATGGCCGGCCCGACGCCGTTATTTTGAATATGAATATTAAAGCCGGGCGACTCTCCATTTTCCGCATAACCGAAACCGATTTTTACGTATGGCCATACGCTGGCGCGCGCTTGCGCCTGCATCAATCGCGTTTGATACGCACCGATCGCGAGCGCCAATGCGCTGATCGCGATGGCGACGACACTTCCCCATTCGGCAGTGCGAGCACGACGATTCGAAGATTGTTCCCGAGGCGATTCGGTTTCATTGTTCACGCGAGCAATCTACTCGTTCGCGTCCCGGCCTGACAAGGCTACTTCGATCGACGTCG
>CAZZWP010000206.1:0-2505 GCA_964657965.1 uncultured Rudaea sp.
GATGCCGATGGCGATGAACATCAGTAATTCTTCTTGCACGGCCGCGAATGGATTCGGACGTTTCGACAAACGCCGACTCTTCGCTGTGCGCACGAATTCGATGCGTTTCTTGAGCAGCCCGAGATAAATGCCGCGCGCGATGGAATGACTCAATCCCATGCTCGCGATCGAGGCGGCGATCGTGTCTTTCCACGAGCACGGCACGCGGATGCGATACAAGATCAAACCGAACACGGCTTTGAAAAGGAAAAAGCCGATGATTGGATAAATGAAAAGATCGAGCGGCAGATTGAAATATTCGGGAAAGCCGATCATGCCGGCCGTCCACAGCAAAGCGAGCAGCGTGAACGCCAAATGCAATGCGTCGGCAAACCACGAGAACCAGCCGGTGAGGAAGTGGAAGCGTTGTCCGCCGCTCAACGGACCGCGCCACGTGAGCCAACTCCAGCGTGCTTTCAGAATCTGCATCGCGCCGAACGCCCAGCGATAGCGTTGCGATTTGTAGGCGGTGAAGTCGGCGGGCGTGAGACCGCGTCCCATGATTTCGTCGACATAAATCGTGTCGTAACCGGAATGCATAAGACGCAACCCGAGTTCGGCGTCTTCGCAAATCGTCCACTCGCTCCAGCCGCCGGTGGTTTCGAGTGCCGTGCGCCGCACCATCGTCATCGTGCCGTGCTGGATGATCGCATTGCGTTCGTTGCGATGATGCATGCCGATGCGGAAAAAGCCGTCGTATTCCCAATTCGTCATGCGGCGGAACGTGTTGTGTTCCCAATCGCGATGCGCCTGCGGACATTGCACGACGGCGACGTTGGGATCGACGAAATATCCGGTGAGCGCTTTTAGCCAGTCGGGGCGCACGGCATAATCGGCGTCGATGACGGCGACGACTTCCGCGCGCGGATCGGTTTCTTTCAAACTGAAATTCAGCGCGCCGGCTTTGAAGCCGGGCCACGGATTGAGATGGAAGAACCGGAAGCGCTCACCGAGTTGCTTGCAATACGCTTCGACGGGTTGCCACACATCGTCGCGCTTGGTGTTGTTGTCGATGACGATGACTTCGAAATTTTGATAGTCCAGTGCTGCGAGCGAATCGAGCGTGAGGATCACCATTTCCGGCGGCTCGTTGCAGCACGCCAGATGGATCGACACGAACGGCTGCGCAGCACTCGCGTCGGGTTGCAGCAATCCGTATTCGCGCATCCAGCGCCGTCGCCACAAAACTTCGGTGAACTCGAATCCGTTGATGAGCAGGATCATCACGATCGCAAGCTGCGCGGGCGCGAGAACGGTCAGCATCGCCCAGTCGTACGGATCGAGATAAAACGCGTAAGGCAATGTCGACGACCACACCATCAACGATGCCGACAGTTGGATCAGCACGCTGAAGAAAACCAGCCCGAGGATCTTGAAGCGGATGAAATGCCGCGCGAACCAGAACATCGGCAAGAGCGCGATAAGGCACGAGATCGCGGCTTTCCATGGCCATGTCGGATCCTCGGTGACCGGTTCGGCCAGCGCGAATTTCGGTTCACGATCCGCGCCGAACATTCCCCAATACGCACCGACGCGGCCCTCGAACGATTCTTTATACGGTTGGTCGTATGCTTCCTCGATGTAGTAATCGAACTGTCGTTCGGCCGCGACATTCAGCCACTGTCGAATGAACAGCGCTTGGTCGGCGACGCTAGCCGTCGCACCTTTGATGCGGTCGCCGGACGAGGGCCAACCGATTTCGCCAATGACGATGTGCTTGCCGGGAAATGCACTTTGGATTTGGTAATAGCGCATCAATACGTACAAGCCCATGGCATCGCGACGCGGGTAGCCTTCCCAGTACGGCAGCAAATGCACGGTGATGAAATCGACATGTTTAGCGAGCTGCGGATACTTGAGCCAGATGTGCCAAGGTTCGGCCGTCGAGACCGGCTTGTGCGTCTGTGCTCGGACGCGATCGAGATAGGAGATGAGCTGGCCGACGCCCATGTCGTTGCGATACAGCGCTTCGTTGCCGACGATAAGTCGATCGACGTTGTCGTTGCTGCGCGCCTCGTCGATCAGCGCCTGCAGTTCGTCTTCATTGTGCTGTGCCCGATGGTCGACGTACGCACCGGCGAGCACTTTCAATCCGTACTTGCGCGCCAGTTCCGGCACAACGGGATTTTCGAGCGCCGTATAAGTTCGGATGCGATCGGTGTATTGCGAGAGTTGCTTCAAGTCGCGATCGACTTCGTCGACCGACGGATAAATCTGTTTGAGCGGACTTTGATAACGCTGGTACGGTGCGTACGCGAGGCCGCCGATCTTGCCCGTCCACGGCTGCGGCTGCGCGGGCTTGTTCAAATACATCCACATGCCGAAGTTCAGGCCGGCCACGATCAGGCTCAGCAACAGCGCGCGCCAGAACGATTTCTTTTTGACTGGCCGTGCCGGGAGATTGCTCAAGATCGTCTGCGTGAATTCGGGACGCGGCAGGATAGCCCATGCACGACGCGCGGCTCA
>CAZZWP010000207.1:0-2499 GCA_964657965.1 uncultured Rudaea sp.
AAGAACACGTCGCGGGCAACGTGGTCGGCCACGTTCAAGCGAAAGGATACAAGCGCAAAGCCCGCCGCAGGCGCCGATGACGACACCGCGACCAAGACCGTGAACGGCGCCTATCAAGCGGGCCTCGACAACCTGAAAAAGATTTCCGAGGCGAAATAACGCAGAGCAATTCAGGCGTTCAAACACGCCGCGTCGAACTTCTCAGATGTATTCCATAAACAAAACCGACCCCGTGTGATACGGGGTCCTTATCGGTTCGTTGTTTCGGGAAAAATCAATACGCGCTAGCGGATTTGCGTCGTCGGTTGCGTTGAATTTGCTTCGTGATGGGCGCGAGCGCTTGACCGAGCACATTCGCGTCGCGTTGATGTGATGCGGAGTTCCGCAGCCACCAGGGCGCCCAGACCGAGTGCGCCATCGCGATCATCGAATTCACCGCGGCGGCATTGAACGTAAGCCATTTCTCTAACGTCCACGACGACCATAACTGCGCGGCGACAATCGGCGTCGCCGTGTTCAGTGCATTTATCCGTCGCGCTGCGATAACGGGAGCGGATTGCTGGATCGTGGAAATTTGCTTCGCATTTGACCGTGCTGGTGAGCGCATGAATGTCCTTATTGTGTGAGCGTTGAGCCTACCAGGCGGTGCCTGAACATGGGCGCTCGCGATAGTGTTCAGGCGCGCAATAGCCCAAAGCAGCGATACGAACGATTTTACTGGCCTCGAATCACCGTGATTTCCACCACACGGCCTTTCTGGATGTAAAAGCGCACGGACTCTTGCGATAAAGCATAGATATAGTAATCACCTTGATGTCCGCCGCGCGAATCCTCGACGGCGACTTTGCGCGTCGGCTCGCCCATCGCGCTGATGAGTTGCGCTTCCGTATCACGCACATGCACCACGTGATCGCCCGTGCCGTAATCGTTCGCCGCGAAAAGCAGCGAACTCAACGTGCATCCCACCAGAAAAAGGACGGCGCGATTCATGATCGACAGGTGCCGAAGTGATGCGTCCAGCACAGATTAATCCTAACCACGGCCACGTCAATGGCTAACGAGCCGAAACATTCATTTTTTGCGCGTTCCGGCTCCGGTCTCGCCGACTAAAGGTCTCACCGTTTAGCTGTGACTTGCGCAATGAGCTTCTCATCCGGTATTGTTATATTATAACATTACATTATTGAGGACGAATCGCTCATGTTCAAACCAGGCATTCTGATGATTAGCGCGTCGATCGCTTTAGGAGCGCCCCTAGTCCGAGCAGAATCCGATCCGTCTGCCGCATCGGAAACACCTGCCCCAACTAGCGATGCTCACACCTCGACTGAACTCAGTACCGTTGAGGTCAGTGCGGCGCTTGATCGCTCGCGCGACACCCTGTCGCCGGAAATCGGGGCCAGTCAATATGTCTTCGAGCGACAAACCATCGCGCAAATGCCGCTGGGCGATTCGACGCCACTCAATCAAATTCTTCTGCAAGCACCGGGCGTCGTCCAGGACTCCTATGGACAACTCCACGTTCGCGGTGACCATGCCGATCTCCAATACCGCATCAACGGCATCATCATTCCCGAGAGCATCAGCGGTTTCGGACAAACGCTCGATGCGCGCGTGGTGGAGCGCATGCAATTGCTCACCGGCGCGTTACCCGCCCAATACGGTTATCGCACGGCCGGTATCGTCGAGATCACGACGCGACCGGCGCCCGACACAGGCGGTGGCAGCGTCGGCATAACGGCAGGAGCGTTCGGAACTTGGAATCCGGAAATTTCGCTGTACGGCGATGAGGGGCGCTGGAGTTATTTTCTTACCGGGAATTTTCTGGAAGACGATGTCGGCATCGAGAATCCGACGTCGTCGCGAAATCCCATCCATGATCACACCGACCAGACAAAAGCTTTCGGTTATGTTTCGTATCTGTTGAACGATGATGCGCGTTTGAGTTTCATGTTCGGCGCGACTAATAACCGCTTCGAGATTCCAAATAATCCCGATCAGTCGCCTTCGTATTCACTGACGGGCGTCAGCGACTTTGCTTCCTCGAATCTCGATGAACGTCAACGCGAGGTGACGCGATTCGGGGTATTGGCGCTGCAGGGCAAATTCGATACGACGGATTATCAAGTGTCGCTCGGCGAGCGCTATACCGGCGTGAACTATCGACCGGATCCCGTCGGCGACCTGATCTTCAACGGCGTCGCCGGAACGATCGATCGCAGCAACCAGGCCCTAACCCTACAAGCCGACTTCTCGACTCCGATACTCGATGGTACCCACGTTGTACGATACGGTTTATATGCGAGCGTCGAACATCCCGTCAGTAACAATGTGTCGTTGGTCTTCCCGGCGGATGCCGACGGGCATCAGCTCAGCACGACGCCCATCCGCATCGTCGACGACGCACCGCGCATCGACGCGAAAACTGACGGCATCTATTTGCAGGACGAACGGAATCTGACCGATCGGCTCACCCTGAATTATGGATTGCGCGGCGAT
>CAZZWP010000208.1:0-1199 GCA_964657965.1 uncultured Rudaea sp.
CGGCCGAGTTGTCCGCCTTGATCACGAACACATACGTTCCGTTCGGTCCAGCTTTCACCGCCGCGTCCGGCACGACGAGTGCGTTGGTGTCGGTGCCAAGCGTCAGCGTGACGTTGACGAATTCGCCGGGCCACAACCGTTCGTCGGCGTTGGCGAAACTCGCGCGCAGTTTTACCGTGTTCGTCGTCGGATCGACCGCGTTATCGATGAACGACATCTCGCCGTCGATGCGTGATTCGATACCATCACCGGACGCGAATACAGGCAGCTTGCCTTTGCTGTGCGCGCTGCGCACACGGTCGACATACAACCCGGGGATCGAGAAATTCACGTAGATCGGCGAGATGCGATTGATCGTGATGAGCGGTTGCGTATCGTTGGCCTTCACCAGATTGCCTGCCTGCACGAGAATCCGTCCGACGCGTCCGTCGATCGGCGCGAAGATATCGGTGTAACCGAGCGTGAGTTTCGTAGCGTCGACATTGGCCTGATCGACTTTCACGCTCGCGGCCGCCGCCGCGTACGCAGTGCGGTATTGCTGCATCTGATCGGCGGAAATAAAACCTTTCGTCGCGACAGGTTCGTAGCGATCGAGCTGTGCCTTGGCGAGATCGCGCGCGGCGACATCCTTCGCGAGCGCCGCTTCGGTCTGCGCGAGCGTCGCCTGCGCCGGCCGCGGATCGATCTTGAACAGCAGATCGCCCTTCTTCACTTCGTCGCCGTCCTTCACGCGCACTTCAAGCAGTTGTCCATCGACGAGCGACTTCACGGCAACGGTGTCGATCGGCTCAACCGCGCCCGGTGCGCCAATCAAATCCGGCACGGTTTTCTTGATCACTTTGACCGTATCGACAGGGACGGCGGCATCTTGCGGCGCCGGCTTTTTTTCCGAACAGGCGGACAGCGCGACTGCGACGATGCCGAGAAAAACGGCGCGCGCAAAACCCGCCGTCATGCGATTTTTCCAAGGTGAATAAGGCATAGGCGGTATTATGGCCGAATGCGAAAATTCTGCGTCTGGCGCGGCGTAAAGTCTTGTGAATTCGCCGCGCGGACATAGATCGAAAGTCATGGATGACAGCGGTCGAGTCATTCGAGAACGCTACAATCAACTTTTTCGCGCTGGCCACTTCGTGTTCCGGCGCTGTCTTGATTTGAATCGATGATGCAAACAATGCTGATCAATCCACCGCTGCCGC
>CAZZWP010000208.1:1209-2413 GCA_964657965.1 uncultured Rudaea sp.
CGTCGCGCGTTCTGGACCTCGCCGCACGGCAGCGCGCACGCGCTTGCGCTTGCTGAAGCCTCGCGCACGCACGACGGCATCGTCGTTGCGGTGACGCACGACACCCACGCCGCGCACACGCTCGAAGCCGACCTGCAACTCTTCGGCAGCGCGATCGACATCATGCATTTCCCCGATTGGGAAACGTTGCCGTACGATCTGTTTCCGCCCCATCCGGACATCGTGTCGCGCCGCATCGCCGCGATGTATCGATTGCCGTCGGTTCATCGCGGCATTCTCATCGTCCCGATCGCCACATTGATGCAGCGTCTGGCACCCCGCAGTTTCATCGGCGGCTCGAGTTTGTTGTTGGCGCTGCACCAGCCGCTCGATCTGCAATCCGAGCAACGCCGCCTGCAGGCATCCGGCTATCGCGCCGTTCCGCAAGTTCAGGAACCCGGCGAATTCGCCGTGCGCGGCGCGCTGCTCGATATTTTTCCGATGGGCAGCAGCGAACCGTATCGCATCGAGCTGTTCGATCGCGAAATCGAATCGATCCGAAGTTTCGATCCGGAGAATCAGCGCTCGCTGCACAAAATCGACAAAGTGGATTTATTACCCGCGCGCGAATTTCCGCTCACCGAGGAATCGGTCAAATCGTTCCGCAATAAATTGCGCGAGCGTTTCCCCATCGATCCGCGGCGCTGTCCGATTTATCAGGATTTGAAAGAAGGCACGACACCGGCCGGCATCGAATATTATTTGCCGCTGTTTTTCGACCACACGGAAACATTGTTCGATTATCTCGGCACCGATACGTTGTTCGTGACGTCGGAAAATGCGCTCGATGCAGCCGATACGTTCTGGCAGCAAGCGCAGTCTCGCTACGACAATCGTGCGCATGACATCGAGCGACCCATTCTTCCCGTTCCGGAACTGTATTTGTCACCGCCATTGTTGCGCGAACAACTCAACCAGCGACTGCGTGTCGAGATTGTCGCGGCGGGAACGAGCGAGCATGCCGTCGATCTCGGTACGCACGCCGCGCCGACGGTCGCCGCGAAAAAACGCGAAGCACCGTTTGAAGAGTTGAAACGGTTCGTCGAAGGTTACGACGGGCGGGCTCTGATCTCTACCGATTCGGCCGGTCGGCGCGAAGGATTGATCGAACAATTGAGCACGGCCGGATTGACGCCGCACGTGGTCACCTCGTGGCAGCAATTTC
>CAZZWP010000209.1:0-2398 GCA_964657965.1 uncultured Rudaea sp.
CGCGAGCAGCGCAGCCGCGGCGGCGACCATCACCGTATCGAGTACGGCGGAAATCGACACGATGACCTGATTGATGCACGGATCAAGCGCGCGCGCGAACTTGTCGACTTCGCGCAAGACGGCAATTTTTTCTTCGTTGGCGAGCGACTCGACCGGATCGATCGGCGCATACAGCGATCGCGTTTCGTTGGACGCCAGCGCATGACCGCCGCCCGCATTTCCGGATTGCGCGATGGCCCTCGCGCTTTGCGCGGCGGTGAGCAGTTGCGGCAACACGATTTCGTCGGAGTACGCGAATCCGGTTTTTTCGCCGCTCATCGCGCGCACGCCGACACCTTGCTCGATCGAGTGGCTGCCTTCTTTGACGATGCCGTCTTCGAGCATCCACGACTCACTGCGGGAATGCTGGAAATACAAATCGGCCGCGTCGATGGAGGGGCCCATCAATTGCGAAAAGACGCGATCGAGATCGCCGCTGGATAGTCCGCCGGGTTGCAGGAGTTGCCGCTCGGCCAAGGCAAGTAAAGTCATCGATCGATCACCGCGTTTAGGAAATTACAATGAAACAGGAAACCCGAAAAAATAGATGGTGGCCGGAAGCGTCGATACAAGATGCTACGGCTATCGTTAGCCGCCGTGCAACGCCGTGCTCGCTTTCGCGTCTTTCGACGGCGCGCGCGGCGGCGTGATGCGTTCTTTGGCGAGCAGTGTCATGGTCGGCTTGTCCCAGCTTCCGGTGACGCTGTAGCGATTGCGCGTGACGTTTTTGAACACGCCTTGCAGCAACGCGCCGACGCCCGCGCCCACAGGACCGCCCACGAGCGCGCCGCCCAACACCAACGTGCCGCCGACGTGCGGCGTGATTTCCATCGTTTGATCGTAGTCTTTCGCTTTCAATCCGGTACGGCCTTTGACGGCGATATCCGCCGCTGGGCCTTTCACGATCAAATCACTCGTGTAAGCGTTGCCGTCCTTGAGCGCGAACGTGGCGTCGATCGAATCGAAGCTGAAACCGGATTTGAAGAAATCGCCGAAGTCGAGCGTCAAGCGTCGTGGCAGCGAAGCGAGATTGAACAATCCGAAAATTCTGCCGGCGCCGGGATTGGCCTCGGGAATGCGGCCGCCTTTTACGGTGACGCTCAACGCGCCGTCCAGACGTGCGAGCGCGAATGTCGATGGCGCACCCGGCCAGCTTCCTTGCATGTGCGCGACGGTTTGGCCGTCATCGACAACACCGGCGTAGCCGAACGCATCGAGCATGTGTCCGAGATTTCGCGCGCTGAGGTCGATGGAAAATGTGGATCGATCGGTACCGGGACGTCCCAGCCAATCGCCGTGCGCGCGCATTTCGACGTTGCTCGATTGCGTGCTCACTTGCTCGAAGTGCGTGCCGGTCGCTACCGGATAACTTTCGACCGTCGTTTTGCCGAACTCGCTTTGGCCGAGATGGAAATCGTCGATGCGAATATGCAGGGGCGGTATCGACGCGGGATTTTCGCGCGTGACGGCGTTGTCCTCCGTTTCGTTGGCGGCATCGGGCCAATACAGCCGTGCGAACTCGGCGGTGACACCGCGCCGGCGCAAGTCGACGGTAGGGATATGCAGCGCGCCTTCGATGTTCGCGCCGGTGAACGTGAGGTCCAGCGCGTCTTTCGCCGGCGCCAGATGGAAGGCCGCCGTGCCGAAATTTCGCTCGTAGACGATCATAGCGTCCGTGCTGACATCGATGCCGGCGAGGATGTCGCCACTGCTGGCGCCGCTGCTACTGTCGCTGGTGGCGAAATCCATCCATCCGGACAAGTCGAGTTGCGGAACGTTGCCTTTTATCGAAAGACCGGCCGAGGGTAAGGGCGCCGACGTGTCCGTTCCGACATTGATGTTGGCGGCGAAGGGCTGTGTCCCCGAGACCAATCGGCCATGGAGAAAAAGTATACCGCCGAGCGTGAAATCAACTTTGCCGCCCGCCGTCGGTGGATCGAGATGCATCGCGAGCGGCATGGCGATAGACGCATCTTTGGACAATGGTGCAGGTAAATCGAGCGTGACGCCGCGCAGGTCGGACGTCAGATCGATGCGCTGCGATGGCGCTTTGACGGTATCGACATCGGCGTTGAAGGTGACATTCCAGTTGGCGCTGCCGTCGACGTGATCACTGTACGTTTCGAGCATTGGCGCGTAGGTGAGCAAATCGCGCGCGGGCAGATTGGCTTGCAGCGATCCTTCCACCGCATGTTGCGGATCGGCGACGAAACCGCCGACGGCGAGTTTCAACTTCGCCGGTTTGTCGCGCATCGTGGCGATGAGATTGTCGGCGATGAAACCGCGCTGGCTGAAACGCACGGTGCCGTTGGCGCCGTTCAGATGAAGATTGTATTTGGCGTCGGCCATTTCGGCGTCG
>CAZZWP010000210.1:0-2338 GCA_964657965.1 uncultured Rudaea sp.
CAAAGCGGGCAAGAGGAGTCAGGCCGTAATCCTTGATCGCCTGTTCACTGGCCAGTAACACGGCGCCCGCGCCATCCGACATTTGTGACGAATTGCCGGCCGTCACCGAACCGTTCGCGCGGAAGACGGTTTTCAATTTCGCCAGAACTTCCGGCGTCGTGCCGGCGCGCGGACCTTCGTCGTTCTTGATCAACCGCGTATCGTCGATGACGCCGCGTTTTCCGAGATCGGGATAGTGATCGGCCAGCGTGTAAGGAGCGATCTCATCGGCGAATTCGCCGTTCGCAATGGCTGCCAGCGCCTTGGTATGGCTGGCGGCGGCAAACGCGTCTTGTTGCTCGCGCGTCACTTTCCACTGCTCGGCGACTTTCTCCGCCGTTATGCCCATTCCGTACGCAATGCCGATGTGTTCGTCCTCGAAAATGTGCGGATTGAATACGGGGTGATAACCCATCATCGGCACCATGCTCATGCTTTCCGTGCCGCCGCCGATCATCAGGTCGGCTTCGCCTAAACGAATCCGATCCGCCGCCATCGCCACGGCTTGCAGACCCGACGAACAGAAACGATTGATCGTCACTGCCGAGACCACATTCGGCAAGCCGGCAAGCAGAACGGCGATGCGCGCGACGTTCATGCCTTGCTCGGCTTCCGGCATGGCGCAACCGATGACCGCATCGTCGATGCGGGATTTATCCACTTGTGGAACTTTGGACAATGCCGCATCGATGGCGAATGCGAGCATGTCGTCGGGCCGCGTGTTGCGGAACACGCCACGCGGTGCTTTGCCAACCGGTGTGCGGACGGCGGCGACGATGTATGCGTCTTGGATTTGCTTGCTCATTGAATTCTCCGAAGTCGTCGCGATCAGTTGCGCAGCGGTTTGCCGGTCGTCATCGTGTGGGCGATGCGTGCTTGCGTTTTTGGATTTTGAGCGAGCGCCATGAAATGTTTGCGCTCCAGGTCGAGCAGCCATTGTTCGTCGACCAGCGATCCGCGCTCGATCGGGCCGCCGCACAACGTATCAGCGATGCGCGAGGCGATTTCCATGTCGTATTCCGAAATGAACTTGCCTTCGAGCATGTTGACGAGGCTGGCTTTGAACGTCGCCGTGGCCACGTCGCCGGCCACCGTGATCTGCCGATTCGGCAACGGCGGCCGCCATCCGGATTCGGCGAGCGCATTCGCTTCGTTTTTCGCGACATAGAGCAACTCGTTCGCGTGAAAGACGACGACGTCGCTCGGCCGCAACAGGCCCATTTCTTTGGCTTCGAGCGCGCTACCCGCGACCTTCGCCATCGCGACGATTTCGAACACGCCTTTTAGCTGCGTGAACACATCGCCCCCGACGGCCGCCTGCGACGCGCGCACTGCCAGCTCTTTGAGTCCACCACCAGCCGGCAGTAAACCGACACCGGCTTCGACCAGACCGATATAACTTTCCAATGCCGCGACGGTCCGAGCCGAATGCATCTGGAATTCGCAACCGCCGCCGAACGCCATGCCGCGAACGGCCGCAACCACCGGCACCAGCGAATGCTTGATGCGCATGCTCGTCTGCTGGAAGTTGTCGATGAAGCCTTCGAATTCTTTGATCTTGCCGGCCTGCAACGACGCGCCGGCTTCCTTCAGATTCGCGCCGGCACTGAACGGTTCACTGTCCTGCCAGATAACCAGCGCCTTGTGATTTCGTTCGGCTTCGTCGATTGCGCGATGAATACCGGCGATGACGCCGGCTCCGATCGTATGCATCTTGGTCTTGAAAGACAGTATGGCGATGTCGTCGTCGCCGATCGTCCAAAGACGCACGTCGTCGGTTTCGAAAATCGTCGCGCCTTTGTCGAGCTTCGTTCCGAGCACGGTTTCAGGAAATATCTGACGCGTGTAAACGGATGCATCGGAGCGCGGCACGTAGTTCTTGGTCGCGGCTGAGTAAGAGCCGTCTTCGTTATGGACGCCGACGCGCTTCGGATCTGCGGCCCATTCGGGAAGGGGCGCTTTGCTCATCGCCTTGCCAGCGGCAATGTCCTCGGAAATCCACTTCGCGACATCCTGCCAGCCGGCGGCTTGCCATGTCTCGAATGGACCCAGCTTCCAGCCGTAACCCCAGCGCATGGCGAAATCGATATCGCGCGCGCCCTCGGCGATATCGGCGAGGAAAAACGCCGCATAGTGGAAGAGATCGCGATGGATAGCCCACAGGAATTGCGCTTGCGGGTTCTTCGACTCACGCAGCAGCTTGAGGCGTTCTGCAGGAGGCTTCTTCAGGATGCGAGCGACGATCTCGTCGGCCTTGCCGCCACCGGTCACGTATTCGCCGCTCGCCGGGTCGAGGCGT
>CAZZWP010000211.1:0-2212 GCA_964657965.1 uncultured Rudaea sp.
GTCCTCACCATTGTCCTTCGGCGGTCGCGTGTTATAGCCTAAGTGCCATCTAGCGGCAACCACTTCCGCCGCGATGCTCGACCAAGAGCATCCATCGAACTCATATCGTGACCCGTTTAATTCTGGCGCTGTTGGCGTTTTACAAGAGGCTGCTGAGTCCGCTTCTCGGCTCACGCTGTCGATTCCATCCGTCGTGCTCAGATTACGCGCGGGTTTCGTTGGCGCGTTTCGGATCCGCGCGCGGCAGCGTATTGGCGCTCTGGCGAATCGCACGATGCCAGCCATTGTGCGCGGGCGGCCTCGATCCGGTTCCCGAAACGTTTACCATGCCTCGTTGCGGCGCGGCGCCGCCCACTTCAAAGGACAGCGACTCATGAACGATTGGTTGATCGTCAACGCGGATATCGTCAACGAAGGCCAGCGCTTTCAAGGTGACGTGCGCATTCGGGATGGTCGCATCGATGCGATCGCGCCGTCGCTGGCCGGTCGCCCGAACGATCGCGTGTTCGACGCGGCAGGCCGGTTGCTCATTCCCGGCATGGTCGACGATCAAGTGCATTTCCGCGAACCCGGGCTCGAATACAAGGGCGATTTTTTCACGGAGTCGCGCGCTGCCGTCGCGGGCGGTGTCACCAGCTTCATGGAAATGCCCAACTCCAAACCGACGACGACGGATTACGCCGCGCTGGCGGATAAATATGCGCGGGCGGCGAAGAAGTCGCTGGCCAACCACTCGTTCTATTTCGGTGCGACGAACGACAACCTCGATTTGATCCGTAATCTCGATCCAAAGACAGCGAGCGGCATCAAGGTTTTCATGGGCGCCTCGACCGGCAACATGCTCGTCGACAAACCGGAAATCCTCGACGGGATTTTTCGCGATGCGCCCGTTCCCGTGATCACGCATTGCGAGGACACGCCGACGATCGAAGCCAATCTCGCGATTGAACGGGCGAAATATGGCGACAACATTCCTGTCGAACGGCATCCGTACATTCGCTCGCGCGAGGCGTGCGTGAAATCGACGAAGCTGGCGATCGAATTGGCGAAACGCCACAACACGCGGTTGCATGTGCTGCACATTTCAACGGCGGACGAGCTGGAACTGTTCACGCCCGGTCCGACGGAAAACAAGCGCATCACTGCGGAAACGTGCGTGCATTTTCTGCATTTCAGCGAAGAGGATTACCCGACGCTCGGTAATCTGATCAAGTGCAATCCCGCCATCAAGACCGCCGCCGACCGCGCCGCGATCACGCAGGCATTGGTTAGCGGACGAATCGACGTACTCGCAACCGATCACGCACCGCACACCCTGGAAGAAAAATCGCTGCCCTATGAAAAAGCGCCGTCCGGATTGCCGCTGGTGCAGTTCGTCATTCAGTGCGCGCTCGAACGCTGGTACGACGGATTGTTGCCGCTCGAATTGATCGTGCACAAAATATGTCACGCGCCGGCAAAACTTTTCAACGTCCACGCGCGCGGTTTTATCCGCGAAGGTTATTGGGCCGATCTGGCGCTGGTCGATACGAAAAAGCCGCAGCGCGTGGTCAAGCAAGACATCCTCTCGAAATGCGGCTGGTCGCCGTTCGAGGGCTACACGTTTCGCAGTAGCATCGCCGCGACGTGGGTGAACGGACATCTCGCCTATCAGGACGGAAAACTCGACGACAGTCAGCTTGGGAAGCCGTTGGAATTCGAACGATGAGTCGGGCGAGTTTCGGGTTGCCGCTCGCACTGGCATCAACGCTGGTGTGGAGCGCGGATCGGGTCGAAATTCCATCATCGCTTGAACAAGGTGAACTCGTGATTGGTCACGCGCCGCCCGGCTCGCACATCGAGTTCAACGGGCGCACGCTTCACATCGGCGACGACGGTGTGTTCGTTTTCGGACTGGATCGCGAAGCGCCCGCACAAATTTCATTACAGGCAAAATTTTCCGACGGAAAAACCCAAACGATCAGCGCGAACGTCGCGAAACGCGACTATCACATCGAGCGTGTCGACGGCCTGCCGCCGAAAACCGTCACGCCCGATCCGGAAACGGAAAAGCGAATCGCAGAAGAACAGGCGCGCGTCAGCGACGCGCGCAAGCGCGACGATGCGCGAGAGGATTTTCTAAACGGTTTCGCGCTGCCCGTCGAAGGCGCGCGCATCAGCGGCGTCTACGGCAGCCAGCGCGTCGACAACGGAATTCCAAAAGCGCCGCACA
>CAZZWP010000212.1:0-2160 GCA_964657965.1 uncultured Rudaea sp.
GCCGACGGCACATCCCTGTGCCGGCGGCGAACCGCGGCATCCTGCTCGCGGGTCAGCGCATTCGTATGTTGAAATGACAGCGGAACCGGGGCGATATTGATAGAAAAGGTGGGTGACGTGGACCTGAGCTACATACTCAATCATCTGGGCGAACACCGCGAGACCTACCGCGGCGCCGTCTCACCTCCAATTTATCAAAGCTCGATCTTCGCGTTCGAAACGGTCGATAAATTCCGTGAAGGGTTCAAGGACGAATTTCGTCGAACCACGTACACACGTGGCAATAATCCGACCGTCGAAATCCTCCGTAAGAAAGTTGCCGCCTTGGAAGGTGCGGAAGATTGCCTGATGTTCGCCAGCGGCGCCGGCGCGATTGCCGCGGGAGTCATCGCGAGCGTTTCGTCAGGTGATCACGTTATTTGCGTGCAACGCCCGTACTCCTGGACTCGTTCGCTGTTGAAAGATTTGCTTTCCCGTTTCGGCGTCACGTCGACATTCGTCGACGGAACCGATATCGCAAACGTTGAAACGGCGATTCAGCCGTCGACAAAACTCTTCATTCTCGAAAGCCCGAACTCGATGACCTTCGAGATGCAAGACCTCGCGGCCGTCGTCGCGCTCGCAAAGCCGCGCGGGATTCGAACGTTATGCGACAACAGCTACGCCAGTCCGCTAAACCAATCGCCGATTTCGTTCGGCATCGATTTGGTCGCGCATTCGGCAACGAAATACCTCAACGGTCATAGCGACGTTGTCGCTGGCGCCTTGTGTGGCAGCGAAGCGATCATCCGCGATGTTTTTCGCGGTCCGTTCATGACCTGTGGTGCGATTCTTTCGCCGCACGACGCGTGGTTGCTCTTGCGCGGACTGCGCACGCTCGGCGTGCGCATGGAACGCATAGCGGCAACGGCGCAAAAGGTACTCGCATTCCTGGAAACGCATCCTAAAATCGAAAAAGTATACTATCCGCATTCGACGACGAACCCACAGTTCGGGCTCGCACAGAAACAGATGCGCGGCGCCAGCGGGTTGATGACGCTGCAGTTGCGCGTCGACGATACGGCCGCCGTCGAACGTTTTTGCAACGCACTCACACGTTTTCTGATGACAGTATCGTGGGGCGGCTATGAATCGCTGGCATTTCCGGTTTGCGCTGTCTATCCACGCGGCACGTCATTGCATCCGCCGGGTGGACTGCCGCTGAATCTCGTTCGGCTTTCGATCGGTCTTGAAGAACCCGATGCGTTGATCGCCGATCTTCAACACGCGCTGGCCACGATTTGATCCGTCAGTGCAGCGCTATTCCGCGTCGCATCGCGTCCATAAATCCGCCCCCAATTCTCCATCCGCATCGGCTTAACTGGCTACCACGGAAAGAACTCATGCCGTAAAGTGGACAGGGGGAAAACGTGTGGCCGGATGTCCGCTTTCAGACCGGTCGAACGTTTTGCTTTAGGCCACTCCACCACTGGTGTCGTTCCAGGCGCCGGCCATCGAACCATCGAGATTGCGAACCATGGATTTTCTCAAGTTTCTGCTGCGTCTGCCGCTGCTGATTCTGCGCGGCGTTTATTGGATTGTGTCGCGGATCGTCGGCGATGTGTCGTGGCAAGCGCCGAGCTGGATGCGCGCCACCGGTTCGGGATTGCAGCGATCGGGTCGCGCCATGCGCGCGCGCCCCGGACGTAGCGCGTCATTGATCGTCGCGCTGTTGATCGTGATCGGCGGCGCGTGGTTCGGCTATCACTGGCACAAGAATCTGCCGCGACCGGTCGAAGAAGTGCCGGCGAGATTCACCGTGCAGCCGCCGCCGGTGACGGACTACCTCACCACGCCCATCACGATCCAGCCGATGACGGTATCGTTCAATCGGTCCGTCGCGCCGCTGGCGTTGGTGGGCAAACCTGTAACCAACGGCATTCAACTCCAACCGGAAACCGCCGGCACGTGGACGTGGGTCAGCGACAAAATGCTCACCTTCCAACCGAAAGACGATTGGGCGGTCGGTCAAGATTTCGACGTGCGTTTCGATCCGAAAATCGCTTTTGCGGAACACGTAAAAGTCGCGAAAGACAATTTCCAGTTTCGCAGCGCCGATTTCACCGTGACGTTGCAGCAAGCCGAGTTCTATCAGGATCCGCAAGATGCGTCCGCGAAGAA
>CAZZWP010000213.1:0-1880 GCA_964657965.1 uncultured Rudaea sp.
GTGGCAGTTCAGGATCGACGCCTCTCTCAAAACGATGCGACGCGTCCGTGTGCAACGCCAGATTGCGCGCGCGACCCATGATCGTTGCCGGTGCGAAGTGCGCGGCTTCGAGCAAGATGTCACGTGTGGCAGCAGTCACGCGCGAATCGAGTCCGCCCATGATGCCGGCCAGTCCCACCGCTTCGTTCGCATCCGCAATGACAAGATAATTTGGTGAAAGGGAGTACTCTTTGCCGTCGAGCAATTTCGTTTTTTCGCCGTCACGCGCGCGGCGAACTTCGATGGCCTCGTTGATTTTTGCCGCGTCGTAGGCGTGCATCGGCTGGCCAAGTTCGAGCATCACGTATTGCGTGATGTCGACAAGTGCGCTGACAGGACGAATGCCGCTGCGATGCAGACGTTCCGTCATCCACAAAGGCGTAGTCGCGGCAGGATTCACACCTTCGATCACACGGCCAACGTAACGCGGACAATCCGCGCCGGCGTGGAGCCTGATGCCGATCGTGCGCGTCGATTGCGCGGCGACCGGTTCGATCGACTCGGTTTTCAGTTTCGCGTCGAACGCGGCGGCGACATCGACAGAAAGTCCACGTAGCGAAAGACAATCGGCACGATTCGGCGTGAGACCGAGTTCGATGATGTTGTCGGGAAGGCCGAGATATTCCGTCAGCGATTTACCCGCGGGCGCGTCGACGGCGAGTTCGAGCAAACCGGATGCGTCCGCATCCAACCCGAGTTCTTTTGCCGAACACAACATCCCATTCGATTCGACACCGCGCAGCGCGGCTTTCTTGATTTCGATACCGTTCGGCAACGTCGCGCCGACCAATGCGAGTGGCGCTTTCAGACCGACGCGCGCATTCGGCGCACCGCAAACGATTTGCAGTTTCTCAGTTCCGAATGAGACCTGACAGATATTGAGACGATCGGCCTGTGGATGTTTTTCACAAGCGACAATTTCACCGACGACGACGTGCTCAAGCGAAACACCGAGACGTTCAAGATTCTCGACTTCGTGACCGATCATGTTGAAGCGGCGTTCGAGCGTCGCCGTGTCGACAGACAAATCGACAAGGCTGCGCAGCCAGTTTTCGGAGAATTTCATTTCGTCTGACTCAAGCGAACTGTTTCAGGAAACGCACATCGTTCTCGAAGAACGCGCGCAGATCGGTAACGCCGTAACGCAACATCGCCAGACGCTCCGCGCCCATGCCGAACGCGAATCCGGTGTAGCGTTCGGAGTCGATGCCGCACGCATTCAATACGGACGGGTGAACCATGCCGCAGCCGAGCACTTCGAGCCAACGCGACGAACCGTCCGGCAGTTGCCAGCGGATGACGACGTCGGCACCGGGTTCGACGAACGGAAAATACGTCGGCTTGAACATCATTTCCAGATCGCGCTCGAAGAACGCGCGCAGAAATTCGCTGAGCGTTCCTTTCAGATCGGCGAAGCTCGATGTCTCGTCGACGAGCAATCCTTCGACCTGATGAAACATCGGACTGTGAGTCTGGTCCGAATCGCTGCGATAGACCTTGCCTGGCGCAATGATGCGCAGTGGCGGCTTCGCGTTTTTCATCGCGCGGATTTGCACCGGTGATGTATGCGTGCGCAGCAGTTTTCCGTCCGGAAAATAAAACGTGTCGTGCATGGCGCGCGCCGGGTGGTGCGGCGGAAAATTCAGTGCCTCGAAGTTGTGATAGTCGTCTTCGATTTCCGGGCCGTCGGCTTGCACGTAACCGAGACGCGCGAAAATGTCGCCGATGCGATCGAGCGTGCGCGTGATTGGATGAATGCTGCCGAGGTCGGCGTTGCGGCCGGGCAATGTGACGTCGATGCGTTCTTCGGCCAGGCGCTTGTCGAAAGCCACTTCGTCGAG
>CAZZWP010000214.1:0-1667 GCA_964657965.1 uncultured Rudaea sp.
ATCACATTGGCGAAAACGAAACGCTGATCGGCGTCGCGATCAATGCGCCTTAAGTCGCATGATGCTTCAGGCGATTTTGATGCACTTCGACTTGCAAGACGGCGCCGCGCACGCACACACTGGCGCGACGCGATAACGCAGGGGTTGAGCATGAACACGACGCCGAATTCCCGATCGTCCTGGTTGGTGCGCACCGCGCTGCGCCTTTCCGCTTGGGCGGAACGCTGGTTTCCGGATGCGTACATTTTCGCGGCGCTCGCGGCGATCATCGTCGCCATCGCCGCGATGGCGTTCGGCGCGACGCCGCTGACCGCCGCGGTCTCGTTCGGCGATGGTTTCTGGACGCTGATTCCTTTCACGATGCAGATGGCGTTCATCGTGATCGGCGGCTACGTCGTCGCCACCGCACCGCCGGTTGCGCGATTGATCGAAGGCCTCGCATCATTGCCGCGCACGGGCCGCGGAGCGGTTGGCTACGTCGCGTTGATCAGCATGCTCGCCTCGTTGCTCAACTGGGGATTCAGTCTGATTTTCGCCGGGTTGCTCGTGCGCGCACTGGCACGACGCGACGCGTTGAAAATGGATTATCGCGCTGCGGGCGCCGCCGCTTATCTAGGTCTCGGCGCATCGTGGGCGATGGGATTGTCCTCATCCGCCGCACAATTGCAGGCGAATCCGACCAGCATTCCAAAACCGTTACTCGCGATTACGGGCGTGATCCCATTTTCCGAAACGATTTTCACGTGGCAATCCGCCGTGCTGACGGCAATTCTCATCGTTGTCTCCGTGACGATCGCATGGCTTTCCGCACCGGGCGTGGCCGATGCGCAACCGTCGACGACGTTCGCGGAAAAAGAAACGCGCGTGTTGCGGCCGATCGGCGCGTTCGCGCGGCCGAGCGAATGGCTCGAATACAGTCCGCTGATCACGATTCTGATCGTGTTACTCGCGGCCGGCTGGCTGTATCACGAGTTCGCGACCAAGGACACGATCGGCACGATCTCCAATCTCAACACGTACAACTTCATATTTCTGATGGCCGGACTTTTACTGCATTGGCGTCCGCGCAGTTTTCTCGATTCCGTCGCGCGCGCCGTGCCGAGCACGACCGGCGTGCTGATCCAGTTTCCGCTGTACGGCGGCATCGCGGCGATTCTCACCACGGCCAAAGGCAGCGATGGCGTCACAGTGGCGCAGCATTTGTCGAACGTGTTCGTGCATCTGGCATCGACGGATACTTACGCGATCGTCATCGGAATTTATTCGGCCATTCTCGGATTCTTCGTGCCGTCCGGCGGCGGCAAGTGGTTGATCGAAGCGCCGTACGTAATGCAGGCCGCGAACGACATGCACTATCCGCTGGGCTGGGCTGTACAAATATACAATGCGGCAGAAGCACTGCCGAATCTGATCAATCCGTTCTGGATGCTGCCGCTGCTCGGCGTGCTGGGACTAAAAGCCCGCGACATCGTCGGCTTCACGTTCGTGCAGCTGATCGTGCATGTGCCGCTGGTTCTGTTTCTGCTTTGGATACTCGGCGGAACGTTTGCGTATCATGCGCCGGTAATTCCATCACCGTCGCCGTGATGCGTTGACAACCAATACCGCGGCGGGACTTGCGAGCGCGAATCCCGCCGCATGGCAATTATTGTTCGCGCAATGCTGTC
>CAZZWP010000215.1:0-1628 GCA_964657965.1 uncultured Rudaea sp.
TGAAGTTTTTTATCGGCAGCGCGTTTCTGCTGGCCGTCGCCGTCGGTACGGCGGTCGTCGTTACTTACATACAAGGCAATCGCATTGCCGCACATGCCGTCGACGCGGCGCTCTCGACGAGCACGGCGGTGCAGAAGGAAATCGAACAAAGCCGTCTCGATCAACTGCAACTCAAGCTGCAGTTGATCGCCGCCGATCCGAGTACGGCGAAATACGTTTCGCAGGCCGCCGGCACGACGAGCAACTTGCCGGGATTGAGCGAGAGCAACGATCTCGACACGAAATCGATTTCCGATTTGCTCAAGGAACGCCAAACTCAGTACACATTCGATCTCGGCATCATTCTCGATTCGAAAGGCGTGGTGCTCGGACGCAGTGATCAGACTGAAGCGTTTCAAGAATCGCTCGCGAACGATCCGCTCGTAAAACCCGCGGTGACGACGGCCGAGCCATTCAGCGGTTATTGGCGGCAAGGCGACAAACTCTATCAAGCTGCGATTGTACCGTTGGCGCAGGATCAGGATTTGGTTGGATTTCTACTGCTCGCGCAGCGCGTCAGCGATGAGCTGAGCGGACAAATGGCGAAGATCAGCGGTGCGCAGATCGCGTTCTGGCTGCCGCAGGAAAAACAGTTGAAACTCGTCGCGACGTCGCTCGACGACGCGGAAGCCAAAGCGTTGCAGGAAGCAGTGCTGACACAGGCCCCGGAGTTGACGGCGGCGGTGGTTGGCGGTCAGTCGCTGCCGCGCGTGACATTACGTTTCGCCGGTCAACAATGGGCTGCGCAACTGGCACCCACGGCGGCGCAAGGCGAGGGCAGTCTCGGTGCCGTGCTCGCGCTCGCATCGACGGACAAGATCATCGCCAGCTATCGCGACATCTTGAACTGGGTGCTCATCGGCGGCGCGATTTCGATCGTGATCGCGTTGCTGCTTTCGTACTTGTTGGCCAAAGGTATTTTGCGACCGGTGCGCACGATGGCCGAAGCCGCGGAACAAGCCGCGGCTGGAAATTACAAAACGCAGATTGGGCTAAAAGGTAATGACGAACTCGCGCGTTTGTCGCGCTCCTTCGATTCGTTGCTCTCGGATTTGCGCGAGAAGAGCGACATCGAAGGTTACGTCAGCAATCTATCGCGATTTTTGCCGGATCTCGCCCGCGAAAGCGCAGCACCGGCGGCGTCGAAGGTGCCGGTGGCCGCGGTTCCGGACGCGGCGCGGCGCGAAACGCTGAGTCTGCTCGGATTGGAATTCCGCGATCTGGCGAGTATTGACGCCACGTCATCTGCCGACGACGTGGCCAGACGTCTCGACAGCGCATCGGCACTCGTCGATAGCGCAATCGCGATGGCTTCGGTTCGTCAAGGAACCGGTGCCCGATTCATTGCGGGGTTTGCAGGTGACAAACGATCGGTGACGGCTTTACGCGCGCTCGCGCAAATCCGTCAACGTGTGGCTCCGGCCGGCCTTGCCCAACCTGCTGCGGTATTGGTCTCGGGCGTCGTCGTTCATGTGGGAACGCAGAATTCGGGACCGGCGGTGCTTGGTGTCGCGAGCTTGCATCTGGATCGACTGATGTCGGAAGCCGCGCCGGGGCAGACATTGCTGACGCGCCAAAGTGGCGACGAA